>JAZSFJ010000110.1:0-3695 GCA_045532145.1 Oscillospiraceae bacterium | reverse complement strand
GGGAGTTTCGGGGCTGGGAGTTGTTGTCTCGGGGCTGGGAGACTGGGTCTCGCCGCCTTCGCCCTCTTCATCTTCCTCGTCCTCGCCCTTATAGTTGGGGTCATTCTGCTTCTTCCATTCCTCCGTCAAATCTCCGAAGATGTTGGTGGGCGCGCCTATCACCGGCCATGGGAAGGACTTATACTCCAGATCTGCGTGTATGGGCTGCATAACCCGCTTCCATATCTGGGTGGCGGGGTTGCCGTAGAAATACATACTGGAGGGCATATCGTAGCCGGTCCAGACGGCGGCCACATAATAGGGAGTGATGCCACAGAAATAGCGGTCGTGGTTGGCGCTGGTAGTGCCGGTCTTGCCGCCTATGCTCATATTGGCGAACCATGCCTCGCCGCCGGTACCGTAGCTGACAGCATTTTTCAGCATATCGCACATATTGGCAGCGGTGTTGGGAGAGAAGGCGATGTGGGTCTCGGGCTGGTTATCTATGATAAGCTCTCCGTCAGGTCCCAGCACCTTGCTGTAAAGGCGGGCCTTGGTGAAGATGCCCTCGTTTACAAAGGAGCAGTAAGCCTGGCACATTTCAAGAACGGTGACGCCGTTGGTGAGAGAGCCCAGAGCCATGGGGGAGTAGCCAATATCGCTCTCCACCAATGTGGTGAAGCCCAGCTTCTCCGTGAGGTAATCGTAGGCCTCCTGAGGAGTAAGCTTGTCGATTATCTGGGCGGCAACGGTGTTCTTGGAGGCGGTGAGAGCGCCGCGGATATTGATGATGCCGTCATAGGTGGCGGGACTGTTGCCGGGATACCACCATGTGCCTCTCAGGCGTATATCGGGGGAGTCGTCAACCAAAGTATACTGGGTGATAAGGCCGTGCTCATAGGCAGGGCCGTAGGAAGCCAGAGGCTTGAAGGAAGAACCGGGAGAACGGGTAGCCTCGGTGGCGCGGTTTAGGCCGAAGCGCTCGGTCTTCTCGCCAACGCCGCCGGAGAGAGCCTTCACCTCGCCGGTGTAGGGGTCCATAAGCACGATAGCAGACTGAAGCTGCTGCTTTGAGTAGTAATAGGTCTTGGGCAGCTTCTCCGTATCCTCATACACAGAGTCCACGACGGCCTGGATGGCGGGGTCCATGCAGCAATATATCTGCAGACCGCCGTAGTAGAGAAGCTCGTTTGCGGCGCTTTCGCTGAGATTCAGCTTCTCCATAAGGTCGATGCAGACCGCGTCGATAACGGCCTCTTCATACCATGTGTAGATAACGTCCTTATAGCCCTCGTTTTCCGCGCGGACGAATACCAGCTGTTCCTCAACGGCTGCCTTGTATTCATCATAGTCGATGTAGCCCTGGTCGTACATCTCGAAAAGAATAACTTCCTGACGGTACTTGTTCCACTGGCGGCAGGATTTGGTCTCCCCCAGAGCTTCGTCATATATCATCTGGTCGCGGAAGGGGACATACTTGGAGGGGTTGTTGGTGATGCCAACGATGCTGGCGCACTCAGCAAGGCTGAGGTCCCAGACATCCTTGCCGAAATAAGTCTGAGCGGCAGTCTGTATGCCGTAGCAGGCGTTGCCGAAGTAGACAAAGTTCAGATACCACTCTATTATCTCCGGCTTATCATAGGTCTTTTCAAGCTCAAGGGCCTGGAATATCTCCACAAGCTTTCGCATAACAAGGCCCTCGTCCTTGCCGGTGACGTTCTTTATAAGCTGCTGGGTGATGGTGGAGCCGCCGAAATCGTTGCTCATGGCAAAGAACATCTGAACAACGGCACCGGCGGAGCGATACCAGTCCACGCCCTTATGTTCATAAAAGCGCTTGTCCTCAATAGCCACCAGAGCGTGCTCCATATCCTTGGGGATATTCTCATATTCCACCCAGACACGGTTTTTGGTGGTGTTCAGGCGCACAAGCTCCTTTTCTACCCCGTCAGAATCCGTGAACCAGATGGTACTGGAAAGGCTCACCTTGTAGTCTTCAAGGTCCGTTTCCAGAGTGGGGTTCACCGTGGTCTTGATATAGTAGGCAAAAATGCTCATGAAAATTAAGCCCGTGATGACAACCACGAGCAAAATGCTCACTATGACCTTGAGGCTCAAACGCAGAATGCCCCCGGCCACACCGGCCGTGGTATCCGCAGTGGTGCTCACGATCTTTTTAACTTTCTTTCTATCCAAAAAGGCTGCGCCTCCGTTTCCACATGGGTTCAGAGTAATTCTACTACGAATTATTGAAATAGTATAGCACATTTTGTCATCAAGGTGCATCGAATTTGTAAATTTTTGATTTAAAAGTATTTTTTTCGTCTCCCCGGGCAAGAATAGGAAAACAGAAATTTTTCCAGGAGGAATAAACAAATGAAACTTGGCATAAGAATAGTATCGTGCGTAGCGATGATGGCCATCGCCCTCACCCTGGTGCTGTTCACCGCGGCGGACTTCCGGGAAGCGGAAAGCCGGGGCTACACTCTGGGCGAATATGAGGGCAACATAGCCGTTTTCCGCAAGGGCGAGGACTCAGAGCCCATTACGGTGACGGATATAGAGCTGGCCTCCCTCCGTCAGGCAGACCGGGAGAAAATAAGCTCCGGCATCTCCGCCTCCGGCGAAAGGGAGCTGCAGGAGCTTTTGGAAGATCTGGGCTCCTGATAGTAAATAAACCTGTTGATTTTGCCTCCGCCATAGGTTAAAATAAGGCCAAAGACAAATGATACACAGGAGGTCAACTATGGACGAGGGATATTTCATCAGCCTTACCGACGATGAGGGCGTCACTTTCAAGCTGGAGGTTCTCGGCGAAGTAGAATTCGGCGAGGATGTATACGGCGTTTTCCTGCCTGCCGACATGGACGAGGAGGACCCCGATTACGGTTTTGTCATCCTCAAGGTAGAGGAAGTTGGCGGCGAGATTGAGTACGCCAGCGTGGACGACGAGGAGACCCTGCAGAAGGTCTACGCCATCTACATGGAAGAGGTCTTTGCCCAGGAAGAGGCAGAGGAAGAATAATTTCTTACCGCAGATTGCCTGCGGTGTTCGTGGAATCAGGATCCGTATGGACCTACATTTCTTATAAGGGATGCCGGGCTCCCGCCGTGAATTGCAGGCCTCCCGTCTCCGGCTTTGACCGGGGATGGACGTTGGAAGCAGCGAAGCGGCGGGGAGGCGACCCACCTGCACATGCTGCAGGTTATTATGGATCCCCACGGCACTGCGGGTTTTTTATACCCTTTTGGGGGGTATAAAAAACGGATTATAACGTGCAGGGGGTCTTTGCCCCTCTGGCCAAAATTTACATCTGACAGCAAACCATTGGTGCAGGTCCCTCCGGGGGCCTACTTTTGTTATGCGACAAAAGTAGGGAAAAACGCACCAGAGGGTTGCGACCCTCTGGACTCCGGGGTTTTAAATGTTCCGCTGACGCTCTGTGTCAGCCCGCCTTGCGGCGGGAGATAGTCGCCGGCTGCGGCTTGCGCTATTGCCGGCTCGGCGCGGATGATTTTTACTCCCGTAAACTTTACTCTGTGCTCTTTTGGCAACTACTGTTGTATGCGCAAGCGCATTTCAGCCTGTTTTTTTACACTCTGCAACTTCTGAATCCAAATGGATTCAGATTTTTTCTTTTTAAAGGCTCCCTTGTGTCGGGGCGGCTATGCCAAACGAAGTCGGAGGCCAAGCGGTCTTAGGAAGACAATTAGGA
>JAZSFJ010000118.1:0-2334 GCA_045532145.1 Oscillospiraceae bacterium | reverse complement strand
GTACGGATTATATTGCTCAGGCTAGTCGCATAACAAAAGGAGGCCCCCGGAGGGACCTGTACCTATGGTTTGCTGCAAGGTGGAGGGGGATGAGCTAAAGGAGTAGCGGATTGCCACACCAGCGTGCGCGCTGGTTCTCAATGACGATGAGGTGTTGACTTGAAGTATCTATCCCCATTCAAAAGTTTTTTGACATTATTAAGGTGCAGGCGGAATAATAATCCGCCTGCACCTGATAATATTCATTTTTGTCCTTTGTCAGGGCTCACACTGGCTGCAGGGCTCAAAGCCCTGAGCGATAAGCAGCTCCCGGCTGCCTGTATATTCCTGACGGTTTTTCTCGCTCATGTCAGTGGCACCGGAACAGGAGGGGAGGTGGAACTTCTTTGAATTGGTGTTAAGTACATAATCGCCCTGTTCGCCGCTGTTGAGGTATTCCTCATCAATGCAACTCTCGCCCGTGGCATAGTCTATAAGAACTCCGGGCTGCACATTGTAGCAGTATACGTTGAAGCAGATGCCCTCGCCATTGTCTTCAACGCTGAAAGCCTCCATCTGAACGCCCCGGGCTACAAGCTCGTCGCCCTCAAAAACGGGGGTCACACGGTAGAGAACATGGTTGCCCGTTTCCTTCACATAGTCGGCCACCATATTTTCGAAGGGGAGCATACCCTCAACATTCACATAGCGGGTACCGGTTATGAGATTGCGCTCATTGTCGTTCTCGCCGGTGAGCTGGAAGCCAATGAGGTGGCAGCGGTTATAAAGGTATTCACCGTCCACAAAGGAGTAGGGCACATTCACCCAGCCGCTGGGATGCACATGGCTGATGCTCTCTCTGCCCTCGGTGGGCATAAGCTCCTGACCTATGCAGGCCATGGTCACGCCGCAGCGGCCCAGATAGTCAAGCTCGCTGAAATACTCGTAGCCTTGGGTTGTGAGCTCCGATTCCTCAAAATAGGGCTGATTGCCGTTGATTACGCAGTAGGGCTCCCCGGAAAAGTCGAGGATGGAGTCAAGGCTCGAAGCTCCGTTCTCGGTGTAGGTGGGGGACTGGCTATCCTGAATAAACACCTCTTCGCGGAGAGCGTAGAATGCCAGAAGTATCAAAAATACCAAAAGGTATGTAAGAATCTTCTTTCTGTTTTTTTTACGTGTCTTTTTCCTGCTCACGGCTGTAAACCTCCTTGGTGATCATTTCGTGGGATGAGCCGGGGAAGTCAACTGAGGACTCCAATTTCCAGCACCCAAGCTCAATGTCGAATTTCACATCAGACTGATAGCGGCGGTTCCAGCGGTAGATAATGAGTTTTTCTGCGCTGGGCTCGAGGGCGGCAGGGGCAAAAAACTCCACAAAGCAATATTCGCCATCATTGGCCTTCTCCCCAAAATCCTCCGCCGGGATGATATTGGCCCCGCTTCCTTCAAAAAGGGGGGCGGAGCGGAAGTCCATATATATGGGCATGCCGGAGGCATCCGCTGCAAGGTCTGCAATCAGCAGCCTGTCCCGGCTTTGCCGTCTGCCGTTGAAGGCCATGCCCAGCTGCTCGTCAACACAAAGAACAAGGATCATGTTAATTCCTCTCCAATTAGTGTCTTAGTAAAAATATTATATCAAGATAGTGTGTTTCTTTCAAGCTCGCCAAGGGAATAATGGAGAAATTAATCAAATTTGGCCCATTGCCGGGCAAAAGCGGCTTGAATTATGAATTTATCTGTGCTAAAATCTCTGGTAGACCAAATTAAATTTTTGAAAGGAAGTATTTCCATGTCTTACAAAGTTACCCGCGCTAACGAAGCTGTTAAGTACGAGGCTCCCGGCCATTTCGACGTTCGCACCACCCGTCTGCACAACCCCGCAGAGGTTAACGGCGGCTCCATCGTTCACGGCCTCAGCCACTTCCTCCCCGGCGGCGGCGCTGATGTTGCTCCCGCAAACTTCGAAATGATCTACTACATCATCTCCGGCGAGATGACCGTCACCCTCTTTGACGATGCTGACGTCGAGACCAAGTACGTCCTCAAGGCTGGCGACTCTGTCCACTTCGGCAAGGGCACCAAGCGCGGCTGCCTGAACACCGGCATCGAGTCCGCTCAGATGATGACCATCATGATCAAGCCCCAGGCATAAGTTTACATAACTTATATAATTTCAGTAAAGAAGCACCGTCAGTTTTTGACGGTGCTTTTTTGTTGTGAAACATGAAAACCATGGGCTGTGCCCATGGTTCAAAAAAGGCTATGCCTATGAGTAGAAAAGATAAACCTCCAGCGATACAATGGGAGCAGGTTTGCCGACCACATCCCAAAGTAACGAAGGAGGAATATCATGCC
>JAZSFJ010000060.1:0-9870 GCA_045532145.1 Oscillospiraceae bacterium | reverse complement strand
GATACCTGCATAAGCCGCGGCGAAATAGCAATGGAAAAAAAATAACCCCACATAAAAAAAGCCCGCAGCTTGTGCTGCCGCCTTTTTTTCAGGCAACAGGATATATCACAAATTTCCCGGTCAACAATGTAGGGGCAAGTAACGGCGGCAGCAAGCGGCCGCCCTACGGCTCCTGCCGCAGACTTTTCTGCCGCACCATCGTAGGGGCCGGAGTCCCCGACGTCCCGTGTGAAGTGTGCAAACGACGCGCCCTGCGGGATTCGCCTGATATTTCAGCGTAGGTGCGACCTGTGGTCGCCCCTACGCTGATGGTAGACTGAAAGCGCCGCAGCGGAAGCCGCGGCGCTTTTAATATTTATCAATAAACAAGGAATCAGTCTTTCAGACCGTGGACAGTCATTGCGATCATACCGGCCAGATAGAGAGCTCCGAAGGTGCCGAAAGCAACAAGCATCACAAATTCTCCTTTCAGAATTTCACAGTAATCATAGGGTATATCAACGTTTCCCTCTGCCCTCAGTATATTCTTTTCCTGCAGGAAATCAAGCATTTTATAAAAAGCTCCACAAGCCATATTGGCATTTTTGCACAATAATTTTAATACAGCAAAGTTTTTGCAAGTTTCCTTGCGTAACTTGCAGACTTGCATCCTGCAAAAACGCGAAATGAATCTTCACTTCCCCGGAAATTCATTTCAGCCTTCCCGGGAGGCCACAAAGGACGAAATATGCATTTTACCCTTTGAGAAAAGTCATCCCGGTGTCCTCATACGGCGGACTTGGGTCCGCCGTGAATTTTTATTTTCAGTCCTGTCACAATCTTTTTGATCGCAAAGCATTTCTTTCCATTTTTTCTCATTTCCACCCCGTACAGCCATACAAAGGATAAAATTTTTGTTAAAAACAAGCATAAGGCCTTTGTCCTTCCGGCCTCAGACCGAAATTTCCATAATGAATAATTTCATTTCCTCTGGCATGACAGGGGGCTGTCACCCCTGTAACATGGCCTTACATCTTGACGCTGTGGGGCAAAATTGATATTTTATTTACATATATAATTCAAGCGATTCTAAGCGGAGGTGCAGCATGGGAAGCAAGTTTATAAATGTTTTTTCGCCCATAGAAATAAGGGGTCTTGAATACAAAAACCGCATACATTTAGCCCCCACCTCCCACAAATACACAGACCCCAAAGGCTTTATGACCACAGAGCATATTGAGTATTTCCGCCCCTTTGCCAAGGGCGGCGCTGGTATCATTACCCTTGGCAACTGCACCGTGGACATTGAGAAATTTCAGGACGAGCCCCGGCAGGTAGCTCTGGACAACGACCACTACATTCCCGGTCTAACCCGCCTTGTGGATATGTTTGACCAGTACGGAGTTGTGGGCCAGTGCGAGATAAACCACTCCGGTCTCGACTCCAACTATGACCTGAATCTCTCCCCCGGTCTGGGTCCCAGCGCTCAGCTCATGCCCAACGAGATAATGCGCGCAGGCATTCGAGGCAGAGCCCCTGTGGCCGCAGAGGAAATGAGCCTTGGGCAGATAAAGGAGATTCAGCAGAAGTACATCGACGCCGCCTTCCGCTGCAAAAGGGCAGGCATGAACTCCTGCTTCCTCCACGCCGGTCACACCAATCTTATCGCCCAGTTCCTCAGCCCCCTTTATAATCGCAGAGGCGACGAATACGGCGGCAGCCTTGAAAACAGGGCCCGCTTCTGTCTGGAAATTCTGGAGGGCATCAGAAAAAAATGCGGCGAGGACTTCGTCATCGAGATGCGCATATCCGCCGATGATATGCATCCCGAAGGCATGCATTTTGAGGAGACAAAGCGCTGGCTGCAGATGACTGACGGAATGTTCGACATTGTCAACGTCTCCGCCGGAATGCACACCGATATAAACTATTTCAAATACTGGTCTCCCCATATGTTTATGGGCAAGATGGTGAACGTGAAATATGCCGCAGAGCTGAAAAAACTGCTGAAAAGCAAGGTCAGCGCCGTTGCGGGCATAGATAATCTTGCCTCCGCCGAAAAAATACTCTCCGAGGGCTGGGCAGACTTTGTACTCATGGCCCGTGCTCTTATGGCAGACCCTGAGATGCCCAGAAAGTACGCCTTCAACAAACCCGAGGAGGTACGCCCCTGCATTCGCTGCAACTTCTGCGGCAAGCGTGTGCGTGAGACCAAAACCGTGGCTTGCGGAGTAAATCCCAAGTTGGGCCGGGAACTTGAGCTGGACCACGGCGAGGTTCCCCTCGCCCGTAAAAAGAAAAAGGTCCTCGTTGTTGGCGCAGGCCCCGGAGGAATGCAGGCCGCAATCACTCTCCGGGAGCGGGGACACGAGGTCATCGTTCTTGAAAAAGGCGAAAAGGTGGGCGGCAATCTGGTGACAGCCGCCGCCATGCATCTGAAAGAGGATATGCCCATTTTTAGAGACTGGCTTATCCGCGAGTTCCTCCGCTGCGGCGCGGAGATACGCACCTCCACCGAGGCAAGCGCTGAGCTTGTCCGGGAGATAGCCCCTGACGCCATGGTCATCGCCGCAGGTGCCGAGCCCATTATGCTCCCCGTTCCCGGAAGCGAGCTTCCCCATGTACACTGGTGCGGAGAGGCCGACATGGGTCTTTGTCCCGTTGGTGAGAACGTAGTCATCATAGGCGGAGGCTCCGTGGGTCTTGAAGGAGGAGCCGCCCTTGCGGCCAAAGGCAAAAAGGTGACCCTTATAGAGATGCTCCCCAAGCTCCCCAGAGGTGTCGTCCGCGCTGACGATGAGCTTTGCGAAATAATCACAACAGCCGGTGGAGCCGTAAAAACAGGCAGGAAGCTCCTTTCCATCCACCCCGACCACATTCTCTGTCAGGCGACAGAAAGCGGCGAGATCGAGAAAATAAGCTGCGACACGGTGCTTATGGCGGCGGGACTGCGCCCCCGGAAGGATGTTGTGAATGCTCTCCGTCATGCCATACCCGAAACCGAGGTTTACATAATCGGAGACTGTCTCCGTCCCCGCATGATAGGCGACGCCGTCCGGGAAGGCTTCGGCGTGGCTCTTGGCATTTAAGAAAGGGTACTTAATATGACAAACATAAACCCCAAATGGGGCAGCTGGGCGCAGATGCCCCTTCCCATTGAGGATGAAAAGATAATAAAGCATCTTGACTGCGACGCCCTCATACTGGGCGCCGGTATATCCGGCATGGCCTGCGCCCTGAGAGCCGCTCAGCAGGGGCTCAAGGTCATAGTCATGGAAAAAGGACCTAAGTGGTCCGCCCGAGGCGGCAATATCGGCGTAGCGGGCTCCGGCTATATGAAAGCTCAGGGCTACGAGAATGATATTCCCGCTCTTGCCCGAGAGTGGATAAAGCGCTGCGGCAACCGCTGCCGGGAGGAGCTTGTGTGGCTCTATTTCAACAGAAGCGCCGAAGCCATGGACTGGCTGCTGGACATAGTAACCGGGGAGGAATATGGCGCGAGACCCGAGCTGCAGGCCTGCATTTATAATGGCGAGACCTATCGCGAAAACATGGGCTCCCACCGCATCTTTGATGGCCCCATGGCAAAAAAGGGTCTCCGCCCCGGCGCTGCCGACGCAGTCCACGCCATGTACTGCGAGGCTTTGGAGTTGGGCGTCCGGTTCATTTTCAACTGCCCCGCCGTTGAGCTTATTAAGGAAGAAGGCCGCATCACCGGAGCCATAGGTTCCTCTACCGAGGGATACATCTCCGCCAAAGCCCACAAAGGCGTGGTCATCGCCACGGGAGATATAAGCGGAAACGAGGAAATGTGCGCAGACCTTGCCCCTCAGGCCCTCCGCTGCCCCAGAATCTATACCCCCGTGGGTCAGAACAGCGGCGACGGCCACCGTCTGGGTCTCTGGGCGGGAGGCGCATTCGAGGAGGAGCCCTTCCCTCTCATGCTCCACCCCCAGGCTTTCTTCTTCTCAAACCTCTTTTTCCTCTTTGTTGACGGCAAGGGCCGCCGCTTTATGAACGAGGATAATTACATTCAGGGCAAGTGCAACGCCCTGCTAAGCCGTGGTATTCCCTTCGCATGGTCCATTATGGACTCTGCATGGCCGGAGAAGATTCCCGCCAGCCTGCCCTATGGCGGCGGCATTTTCTGGGATATAGACCACGGTCCCGGTGAGGACTTCCCTGTGGAAAAATTCCGGGGAATGCTTGAGCGCGGCATAAAGGCGGGCACCGTTGTGAAGGCTGAGAGCTTTGAAGCTCTGGCCGAAAAAATGGATGTCCCGGTGGAAAGCTTTGCCGCCTCCGCCGAGAGATACAACGCCCTTGCATCCAAGGGCATAGACGAGGATTTCGGCAAGAGACCCGAGCTTCTTATGGCTCTGGATAAGCCCCCCTACTACGGACTCAAATTCGGTCCCGCCGTTCTGACCATCGTTGGCGGATTGAAGGTAGACGCTCGCATGAATGTTCTCGACCCCGGGGGAGATGAAATTCCCGGTCTGTACGCCATAGGCAACGCCGCAGGCGGCCGCTACGGAGTGGACTACCCCATGGTCATCCCCGGCAACAGCCACGGCACCGCCCTCACCTTCGGCTACCTTCTTGGCGGCTATTTAGCGGAATAAGAAAAAACGGTAATAACCCCGGTGCAGCTCACGCTTCACCGGGGTTTAATTTATTTTCTCATCTTCGGGTAATGAGTCTGGGTTTCCACCAGCTTTTCCCGTAGGCTATGACCTCCGCAAGCAAGCCAAGAGGCAGCGCCCAGAAAACATCCACAGCGGAGTGCTGCTTCACGAACATGGTGGAAAGGCATATCAGCACCACAGCCACCACAACGAAGTTCTTCCACAATCTGCTCACATCACGCTCCTTGAGCCATGCAGAGGCTATGCCAAGGGAGTAGGCAACATGGAGGGAGGGGCAGACCCCCGTATTGGTATCCAATTTATAAATGAGGCCCAAAATCCCCGTCAGCACATTTTCCCGTGGGAAAGTTTCCGGTCTCAGGTCCTGTCTGCTGGGGTAGATGATGTAGGCCGCAATGGCCACCACCTGGGTGACGATTATGAAGGTCATGAAGCGCTTGAATCCCTCGGGATTATATATGGCGAAGTACACCAGAGTAATGACGATCAGCGCGTACCAGAACACATAGGGGATGACAAAGGCCTCACAAAAGGGTATGAGATCATCCAGAGGACTGTGCATGCTATGGCAGTTTTCCGCAGGGATGAGCTTTTCCGTAAGCACATACATGATGAAATAACCCACCCAGCCCAGCAGATATTTAAGATGTGAAAAGCGGGGCTCGCCAATTCTTGAAAGACGAAATTCTCTCAGGTCAACCTTCGGTTTTTTCATAGCTTATTGGCTCCTTGCATTGCCTCGGAATATTGTTATATGACAGCAAAGTATTTTTGTCGTACACAAGCAATCCCCCTTTCCCCAGTAATCAATCTTAACCAAAACGTCCAGGTTTATCCATAATCGCCGATAGTAGTCCATCGCAGGAAAGATGATTATTTCAGGAAGGAAAATGCATATTATAGAAGAGATACCTTCTGTATGTCCCATAACAGAGGCGCAACACAATATGGATACTGAGGTTATTCTTTCATGAAAAAATCTGGAAAAATACTACGCGGCACTGCTGTGATTGCCGGGGAGCTTCTGGCCCTTTCCACAGCCATATTTCTTCTGGGTTCAGGGGATACGGAAAGGCTGCTGCTGGCATTCCTCACCTTGCTGCTGGTGCTGGTACCCGAGATTATAGAGAGGCTTTTCCGCTGCAGGATAAACACTGCCCTTTATATAGCCGCTGTCCTCTACGCCCTTGGGCCAATGATGGGGCACTGCTGGAAGTTTTACTACACAATTCCCTTCTGGGACAAACTTCTTCATGTCTGCGGCGGCATTGCCTTCGTCATTCTGGGCGTATTTCTGTTCCGGCTTATTTCCGGAGGAAAGGCACAGCAGATACCATCTCTGGTCTTCGCCTTATGTTTTTCCATGGCAATAGCTGTGGTCTGGGAATTTTTCGAGTACGGCGCAGATGTATTTCTGGGGATGGATATGCAGGCCGACACCGTGGTGAAAAGCATAAACTCCTATCTGCTCGGCCCGGAAAAAGGCCTCACCAGAAGTATATGCCCCATTCACAGCGTAATGATAAACGACTCTCCCCTCCCCTTTGAGGGTTATCTGGACCTGGGTCTGCACGACACCATGCTGGATATGCTTCTGGAAAGTCTGGGAGCAATAATCACCTGTGTGCTCCTGTATTTTGGCAAGGGAGAGGACGTTCTGATACAGCCTCTCCCCGGAAAGAGCGGCAAATAGTGAAGAGCCTCTTTTATGAAAAAAGAGGCTCTTATTATATCGATTAAACTGATTTTACCAAAGAAAGCCAAAGTCAAACAAAGCATTCCCTATATATTCTCCGAACACAAAAAATCTATTGCACTTTCTTTGTCGGGGATGAGAAAATTTTATCGGCTCAATGCCTGTCCTTCAGTCTCCTGTACTCCCTCTCCCCCTTGGCGAAGGCCATATAGCCTGCCACCATGAGAAGCTGGACCACGCTTGCCACAGGAAGGGCAAAGCCGATGTGATACAGCGTTGCACCGGGAATGGTGCTCATCAGGTAAACAAGGGGCAGACGGACAGCGATGGCGCTGACTATGTTCACCAGCATATTGTAGCGGGTGTGGCCCATGCCGTTTATGTAGCCGCAGATGGGGAAGGTGAAAGCAAAGAACAAAAAGTCGAACTTGAAGAAGGTCATGTAGTCCACGCCTGCGGCGATGACCTCCTTGTCCGGTGTGAAGATGGATATAACCCTGCCGGGAATAATACTCATGACTATGAATATGCAGATGCCTATTGCTCCGGATATACTCATGCCCACAAGCATGGCCCGGTGGCTGCGCTTGGGCAGCCCCGCGCCCTGATTCTGGGCCACCATGGCTGCTATAGCCCCGAAGAAGGCTCCGGCAGGGATAACCGCCATGTTGAAAACTCTGTCCGCCACACCTGCAGCGGCAGTGCACACATAGCCAAGGCGGTTTACAAGGGCCTCAAGCACCACGAAGGAGAGGCTAACCAGAGTTTCCTGAGCAGCGGAGGGCAGACCCAGGGAAAGTATACGTTTGGCCTTGTCCTTATAAATTCGGAAGCTGGAGGGGCGGAAGTCAAAGGGGAAGCCTCCGCGACGCTTGATATAAATATAGCCTATGATAACGCTGATACCCTGACTGACAGCGGTGGCAAGAGCAGCTCCGGCAGCGCCCATGCCGAGGCCCGCAACGCAGATAATGTCGCCAAAGATGTTGAGAACGCAGGATATACCCACAAAAATCATGGGAGTTTTGGACTCACCCATGCCGCGAAATACGCTGGAAATGGCATTGTAGAAGCCGGTGAACACCACACCAACAAGGCATATGCTCAGATACGCTCTGGCCCCGGCAAAGGACTCAGCAGGGGTCTGGATAAGCTCAAGCAGCGGTGTGCGCAGCAGCATGAACAGTACCATTATGCCTATAGCCACCAGAGGCAGCAGGCAGAAAAGGGTGGCGGCAGTCTCCTTCACATCCTTTTCCTTTTTGGCACCTATATGGTTGCCCACAAGCACCGTACCGCCGGTGGCAAGGCCCATCAGGAGGAAGTTTACCATCATCATAAGCATGGCGCCTATGCTGACAGCGCTCAGGTCCACAGAGGAGGCGAAGCGGCCCACTATGAACATATCCACAATGCCATAGAGGGTGTTGAGAAGATTACCTATAAGATAAGGGGTGGTGAATCGCAGAAGGGTTCTGGCGATGGGGCCCCGTGTGAGATCGTTTCCCATTTTATACATTTATCCTTTCTTTCTTACATAAGGTGTGGGCTCCCAGCCCTCAAGGGGGAGACGCTGCATTGAGCCGAAGACTTTGCTGCGAAGGTCGGGGAAGTCCTTTTCAAGGCTCTTTATAAGCTGCTTTATCTCGTAGCGCTTGCTGCCGGTGTCGGCGGGACAGGGGTTTTCCACAATTGGCAGCTCCAGAGCGGCTGCCACGGCGGCTATCTTATCCTCTCCGGCATATATCATGGGCCGTATCTGTGTTACGTCCGCCCGGGACATATATGTGACAGGCTTGAAGCAGCTTATGCGGCCTTCAAACATGAGGCTCATGAGGAAGGTCTCCACCGCGTCATCATAGTGGTGGCCCAAGGCAAGCTTGTTGCAGCCGTGTTCCTTCATGGCGTTGTTGATAGCCCCGCGGCGCATCTTGCTGCAGAGGGAGCAGGGGTTTTCCTCCTGCCTCACATCAAAGACGACCTCCTTGATGTCGGTTTTGATACGGATATAGGGCACTCCTATCTCCTCACACATACGCTCCACCGGGTCGAAGTCCATACCCTCAAAGCCCATCTCTATAGTAAGGGCCATAAGCTCAAAGGGCTTGGGATAATATATCTGCAAATGGCGCAGCGCCCGGAGGAGAAGCATGCTGTCCTTTCCACCGGAAACACCCACAGCTATGCGGTCTCCAGCCTCTATCATGGAGTACTCGTCCACACCCTTGCGGACTATACTGGTAAATCTGTTCAATATATCACTCATAATTTTGTAAGCCTCATAAAATTTTTTAAAAAATCGAAATTGAGCATTCGGGAGCAAAACGGCGTAAAACGGCGTAAAACGAAGTTCATCCCAAGGTAAATTAAAATTTGCAAAAATATGTGTTGACAATAAAATTTGCCTGTGTTATAAAAATAAGGCGCGCTTACGACTTATTGTAATGTAGCGCCATAAAAATGTCAAAAAATATTTTATATATCTTTAATGGAGGAATCTGAAATGTCCACTACCCTGGCCAAGAAGGAGACCATTGAGCGCAAATGGTACGTCCTTGACGCAGCTGGCAAGCCCCTGGGCAAGACCGCTGTTCTCGCCGCTAACATTCTCCGCGGCAAGCTCAACCCCATGTACACCCCCAACGTTGACTGCGGTGACTTCGTCATCATCATCAACGCTGAGCAGGCAGTTCTGACCGGCAAGAAGCTGGAGCAGAAGCACTACTATCATCATTCCGGTTGGATCGGCGGCCCCAAGGACGTCAAGTACAAGGAACTGATGGCAAAGAAGCCCGAGTTCGCAATGACCCTCGCAGTTAAGGGCATGCTGCAGAAGAACAAGCTGGCACGCGCCCAGCTCACCAGTGTGAAGGTTTACCGTGGCGCCGAGCACAAGCACGAGGCCCAGAAGCCCGAAGTTTGGGATCGCTAAAGAAGGAGGTAACATATAATGGCAACTTACGTATCCAAGAGACCCTATATGTACGGCACCGGCCGTCGCAAGTCCTCTGTCGCCAGAGTTCACCTCATTCCCGGCGGCACCGGCGTTATCACCATCAACGGCCGTGACATCGACGATTATTTCGGCCTTGACACCCTGAAGCTCATCGTTCGTCAGCCCCTGGTCACCGTTGGCCTCACCGATAAGGTTGACATCGAGTGCACCGTCGCAGGCGGCGGCGTTTCCGGCCAGGCCGGCGCTATCCGTCACGGCATCTCCCGCGCTCTCCTCCTCGTTGACGAGAGCTACCGCTCCGCTCTGAAGGCTGCCGGTTTCCTGACCCGCGACCCCAGAATGAAGGAACGCAAGAAGTACGGTCTCAAGGCTGCACGTCGCGCTCCCCAGTTCTCCAAGCGCTAAGTTTATATTTATTATCCCACTGTCATTTGGCAGTGGGATTTTTATTGTGAAACATGAAAACCATGGGCTGTGCCCATGGTTCAAAAAAGGCTATGCCTATGAGTAGAAAAGATAAACCTCCAGCGATACAATGGGAGCAGGTTTGCCGACCACATCCCAAAGTAACGAAGGAGGAATATCATGCC
>JAZSFJ010000091.1:0-43841 GCA_045532145.1 Oscillospiraceae bacterium | reverse complement strand
ATATGAGGGAGCTGTGCTGGTAAAGGGACTGCGTGCGGTCTCCGACTTTGAATCCGAGTTCCAAATGGCGATAATCAACAACAAGCTTAATTCCAATCTTGAAACCGTATTTCTCACCAGCAGTGAGAAATACACCTATATCAGCTCCTCTGTGGTCAAGGAAATGGCCAAATACGGAGCCGATCTCCGGGAACTTGTGCCTGCCGAAATATTGCAGGACGTCATTGAACGCAGTAAAATATATAAGAGATAAGTGTATTAGGAGGTAATTAGCGGGATGGAGAACAATAATATCCTTGATCTGCTTGAAATGCTTTATACCATGGTGTCCGAAGCCTGGGGAGTTCCCCTTGGCAACGACAAGTGCATAATCGAAAGAGATAAATTCCTTAATATAGTTGATGAGATCAAGGCTCAGCTTCCCGTTGAGGTAGCCGAGGCAAAGCGCCTTGTTACCGCAAGAGATGAGTTTATCGGCTCCGCCAAGCGTGAGGCCGAATCCATCCGCCGGTCCGCTGAGGAGAGAGCAAAGGAACTCATTGATGAGCAGGAGATTGTGAAGGCTGCAGCTCTTCGCAGCAATGAGCTTCTGGCTAACGCTGAAGGTCGTACCAGAGAGCTTTACAGAGTTGCCAACGAGTATGTGGACGACGCTCTCCGCCGCACTGAGGACGCTATCAGCGCCGCCCTCAACGAGGTCAGAAACTCCAGAAACGAGTTCCGCAGCGCTGCTGCCGCTGCCAGCAGAAACTCCGCTGAATAATTAAGAAAAAATTTTTTAATATTTTTTTAATAACACCTCCACAAGATTTTGTGGGGGTGTTTTGCGCATTATTCAACATCCTCTGTTTTGCTGTATTGTTTACAGTATTTAGGTAAATAATTACCAAGTTTTGGCGAAAAATTTTCCTTGCATTTTTTATGTCTACCTCTTATAATAAATTTTGCGGTGGGGAGAAGTGGGGAGAAATGCACCACAAACCCACAAAAGTGGCGCAAAAGTCGCTTTTTTCGATGAAATTAAAGGGGGTGAAGAGTCAATGACAGGTGAATATCAGCACAATCTGGATTCCAAAGGCAGACTTTTCATTCCTGCGAGACTGAGGGAAGAGCTTGGCAACGTGTTTTACGTGACCCTCTCCATGGATAAGTGTCTTTCGGCCTATTCCGCCGATAGCTGGAGAGATTTTTCCGACAAGGTAAACGCCATGCCCTATGTGAAGCAGCGGAAAATGCGTCCGCTGTTTGCCTATGCCGCCAAGTGCGAGCTTGATACTCAGGGAAGAATACTTATACCTCAGAATCTTCGCGATTTCGCCGGCCTTACAAAGAACGTTACCGTTGTAGGCTGCAATAACCATGCTGAGCTGTGGGATGCCGCCGCATGGAACGAGATCAACGCCATAGAAACAACACCGGAGAATATTTCCGCAGTGATGGAGGAGCTGGAGTTTTAATGGAATTTAAGCATTATTCTGTGCTCCTTTCGGAGTGCATTGAGGCATTGAATATAAAGCCTGACGGCATATATGTGGACGGCACCCTTGGAATGGGTGGCCACAGCGGTGAAATAGCTGCCCGTCTTACTACGGGCCGTCTTATAAGCATTGACAGAGACGAGAGAGCTATAGCCAGAGCAGGGGAGAGGCTCAAGGAATATTCCGACCGAATCACTCTTGTACATGGCAACTTCCGTGACCTTCATTCTATTCTCACTGAACTGGGAATAGACAAGGTGGATGGTATGCTTTTTGACCTTGGCGTATCTTCTCCTCAGCTTGATGAGACCGAGCGAGGTTTTTCTTATATGTCCGACGCGCCTTTGGATATGCGCATGGATGAAAGCGAGAGCCTTTCTGCATGGTTTGTGGTGAACAAGTGGCCGGAAGAAAAGCTCAGACGTATACTTTATGATTTCGGCGAGGAGAGATATGCTCCCCGCATCGCCTCTGCCATAGTTGAAAAACGTCAGATCAAGAGTATAGATACAACCCTTGAACTTGTGGATGTTATCAAGAGTGCTATGCCCGCCGCTGCGCTGAGAGAAAAGCAGCACCCTGCAAAGCGTTCTTTTCAGGCTATCAGAATAGCCGTTAATGATGAGCTAGAAGCTATAAGCGAGCTTATGTCCTGCGCCGCGGACCATCTGGCACCGGGAGGACGTCTGGCAGTTATCAGCTTCCACTCTCTTGAGGACAGAATTATAAAGAACTCCTTCCAGTCCCGCGAACGTGGCTGCACATGCCCCCGGGAATTTCCCGTCTGCACCTGCGGCTTTGTTCAGACTCTGAAAAGTGTTACACGCAAGCCCATTCTGCCCTCTGCAAAGGAGCTGGAGGAAAATCCCCGCTCCCGAAGCGCCAAGTTGAGAGTTGCCGAAAGGGTCTGATGAAAGGATGGCCTTATGTCTCGGCAAAGCGATGGTATTTACGGCAAATATGGAGTTTACGGCTCTTTGGCATATGATTTCAGACCGGAGGGAAATGAAGGTTCCGGGGATTATTGCCGGACAAAAAGTCCATCTCTCCCGACAAATAGGAGAATAGCACCCGGATCGTCTCCCGCCTTTGGAGTTGCCTGTGTGCTATGTGCTGTGCTTTTGGCGGCCGGGCTCATGGCTCGCTCCTCTCTTGTGGTCATTTCAGACGAGACCGCACAGCTGCAAACTGAGATAGAAGAGCTTTTGGACGAACAAACCCGCCTTAAAATACGGCATGAAAAGGCCTTTCCTTTGGCCGAGACAGAAGAATATGCTACAGAAGTTCTGGGTATGAAAAAACCAGCATCTGGGCAGATAATCTACATAGACATAGTTCCCATGGATGAAGAAGCGGGAAATAATGTGACAGGTGAAAAAGGCAACATTTTTTCCTTCCTTCGGGAATATTTTCCGGGATAAAGACAGTATAATCAGTAAACGAAAATCTATTGTCCCGGGAGAATTTCATGGCTGAAAAAAACACTAATAAGGGCGGTAGACCGCCGGACAGAAAGATGCTGAGCCGCACACTTATACTAATGTTGGTGTGCGGCCTTGCTGCGTTTTCGGTGCTTATTGCCCGGCTTTACTATCTTCAGATAATAAAGCACTCAGAATACGAGGCTCTTGCAATCGAGCAGCAACTTAGGGAGACTGTTCTTGACAGCGGCAGGGGAACTATATATGACCGCAATATGAATATCCTTGCAATAAGCGCAGATGTGGAGACCATATACATAAGCCCTGCGGAAATTGCCATGTATGATGAAGATATTGATCTTATTTCCGATGGGCTATCCGATATACTGGGAGTCAGCAGGGAGAAGATAGCCCAGATGGCGGCGGACAGGGGTTCCTGGTACAAAACCGTTGCACGACGGGTAGAGGCTGATTTGGCCGCGGCTGTCAGGCAATTCAAAAATGAATATAACCTGAAAGGCATTAAAATTGAGGCAGACACAAAGCGCTATTACCCCTATGGAACTCTGGCGTCTCATGTGATAGGATATACCGGATATGAAAACATTGGCCTTTCCGGTATGGAGCTCAGCCTGGATAAGAGTCTGAGCGGTGTAAAAGGCCGTGTCGTGAGAGCAAAAAATGCCTACGGCACAGATATGCTGTATACCAAGTTTGAGGACTATGTTGCCGGTGAAGAGGGCAGCGACGCCGTTTTGACTATAGACAGCAGCATACAGTATTATGTGGAGAAGCATTTGCAGCAGGCGGTTGAGGATTATGACATCCAAAACGGAGCCGCCGCAATTGCAATGGATGTGAATACGGGGGAAATCCTTGCTATGGCCTCTCTGGGCAGCTTTGACCCCAATAACTATCAGGATGTGGGGGACGAGGCACGTGCGGAGATAGACAAAGCGGCAAGCGAAGAGGAAAGGGCGGAGCTTCTGGCCTCCTTCCAACAAAAAATGTGGCGAAATAAGGCCATCTCCGATACCTACGAGCCTGGCTCCACATTTAAGATAATAACCCTTGCTATGGCCCTTGAGGAAGGACTGGTCAGTCCCTCGGAGCATTTTTATTGCGGAGGAGCCATTTCAGTAATAGGTGATGGAGCAGGCCGGGGGAGGAAATGCTGGAAAACAACAGGACACGGGGATCAGAGTCTTACCCAGTGCATGCAGCATTCCTGCAACGTGGCTCTTATCCGGATAGGCCAGAGGGTTGGGGCTGAAAAGTTTTATGAATATGTAGACGCCTTCGGGCTCTTTGATACAAGCGGAATTGAGCTCTCAGGAGAGGCGGGAAGCCTCTGGTGGAGCCGTGAGATATTCTGCGACGAGGATAATCGCACTCAGCTTGCAGCAGCATCTTTCGGCCAGACCTTCACTATCACTCCGCTGCAGCTCATAAGAGCAGTGAGCGCCTGTGTTAACGGCGGCTATCTGGTTGAGCCACATCTTGTGAAGGGTATTATCGATGAGAATGGGACGCTTCTATCGGAGACCGAAGTCCAGCCCTTGCATCAGGTCATTAGTGAGGATGTAAGCAGTAAAATACGGGAGATACTGGAGCAGGTGGTCTGCGATACCAAAGAGGGTACGGGCAAAAACGCCTATGTTGCCGGTTACCGTATAGGCGGCAAGACTGGCACAAGCACCAAAACTGTGCTTGAGGCAGGGGGTACAAAGGAATATATTGTATCCTTCATCGGCTTTGCACCTGCCGACAAGCCGGAAATTTGTATTCTTGTGCTTCTTGATAATCCCAGCAGCGAAACCGGCCAGTATATCTCCGGCGGCAATATGGCCGCTCCCACGGTGGGCAAAATGTTTGCGGATATTCTTCCATATATGGGTGTTATGCCTGTTTATAGTGAAGAGGAAAAGGCTCTTATGGACAAAACCGTCCCCGATGTTATGGGATTTGAAATTTCCGAGGCGGAGGCGCTTTTGAAGGAATCGGGGCTTGGCTGCACCATTGAAGGAAACGGCACAACCGTAACGGATATGCTGCCCTATGGAGGAAGTGTGGTTGCGGCTGACAGTGAGATATTGCTTTATACAGGAGAAGAAGCGGCAGAAATAACGGTGGAAATACCCACACTAACAGGGCTTAGCTACAGTGAGGCCCAAGGGGCGCTGTTTGAAAGAGGACTTTTTATCTCCACGGATTACCTTGGGCTGCCAAACAGTGAAAGTGTGATTGTTTCATCTCAGGATGCGCAACCAGGAAGTGTGGTACGGGTGGGCAGCGTTATCAATGTGAGCCTTTTAGATACCGACTCGAGCATTTATGGTATATATTGATATTTTTTGAAATATATTATATAATTACTTGTTTGATACGATGCCCAAAGGAGGGTGCTTAATTGAAACTTAAAGATATTCTCGCAGGACTTGAGCTTAAGGAGTTTTGTGCTGACGCAGAAATGGAGATAAGCGGCATTTGCTATGATTCCCGGCAGGCCGCTCCGGGCCAGCTGTTTACCGCTGTGACAGGCTTTGCCAGTGACGGCCACCGCTTCATTCCCATGGCTGTGGAGAAGGGGGCATCCGCCGTTCTCTGCGAGCGGGTACCGGAGCTTGATGTGCCATATATTCTCGTAGAAAATACCCGTTATGCTCTTGCCATCGCTTCCAAAAACTTTTTTGGTGACCCTGCCTCCAAAATGTGCATGATCGGTCTGACTGGCACCAACGGCAAGACTACCAGCACTTATCTTATCAAGCATATGCTTGAGGAATGTCTTGGCGCCAAGGTTGGGCTTATCGGAACAAACGCCAACATGATAGGTGATGTGGAGTTACATACTGAGCGAACCACCCCTGAGAGCTTTGAGCTGCATAAGCTTTTTGCGGATATGTATGAGGCGGGATGCAGCCATGTTGTCATGGAGGTTTCAAGTCACGCCCTTGTTCTTGAGCGAGTTGCGGGCATCACTTTTGATGTGAGCTCTTTTACCAATCTTACTCAGGACCATCTGGATTTCCACAGCGATATGGATGACTACGCAAGAGCCAAGGCCATGCTTTTCTCCCGATGCCGCTTTGGAGCTGTAAATCTTGACGATTCCTATTCGGATGTTATGCTTGCTGGAGCAAGCTGTCCTGTGCTTGGTTATTCCATAGATAATCCCTCCGGACTCAAGGCAGAAAATATCATTCTTGAGCCCTCCCGCGTTCGTTTCACCGTTGTATACGGCCAGGAAAGGGAAGAGGCTGTTCTTGGAATTCCGGGAAGATTCTCTGTATATAACGCTTTGGGCGTTATCGCCTGTGGATTGCAGCTTGGGCTGAGTCTTGCACGGTGCACCGCAGCCCTTGCTACTGCCAAGGGGGTTAAGGGTCGGGTTGAGACTGTTCCAACTGACGGGGACTATACCATTATCATCGATTACTCACATACACCCGATTCTCTTGAAAATGTTCTCAAAACCGTAAGAGAGGCCACAAAAGGGCGTGTAGTTGCCCTCTTTGGCTGCGGGGGAGACAGAGACCGGGCCAAACGTCCCATTATGGGCCGGATCGGTACCCTTCTTTCGGATTTCGCCATTATTACCAGCGATAATCCCCGCACCGAAGACCCGGAAGCTATCATTGAAGAGATACTCACGGGCGTAAGTGTGGGTCCGGAGCGTTATGTGGCAGTTACCGACAGAGTAGAGGCCATACGCTATGCCATTGAAAATCATCAGCCCGGAGACATTATCGTTCTGGCCGGCAAGGGTCACGAGACCTATCAGGAGATAAACCACCAGAAGTTCCACATGGATGAACGCGAGATCGTGGCCGATATATTAAAGGAGAGAGAAAGAAAATGACACTTCAGCTTATTCTTGCTTTTGTAATAGCATTTCTTGTTGCAACTGCTTTGGGTGCATGGCTTGTGCCCTTCCTGAGAAAAATCAAGGCCGGTCAGGCCATCCGTGAGGACGGCCCCACCTGGCATATGAGCAAATCCGGCACTCCCACCATGGGCGGACTCATGTTCATTCTTGGCGCAGTGGTGGTATGCCTGACTGTGGGATTCAAGAATATGCTTGAGGGTGACTATACCCATATCATTGTTCTTGTTTTCGCCCTTGTATTCGGTGTTATCGGCTTCATTGATGACTATGAGAAGCTCCGCAAAAAGCAGAATCTGGGCCTTACTGCCAAGCAGAAGTTCCTGCTTCAGCTTGTTGTGGCCATAGCTTTTATCTATCTGCTTCGCCTTTGCGGCATTATTCAGGAAAGCGCCAGCAAGGCTCACTGCATTGACCTCTATATTCCCTTCTTCAATGTGAGTTTTGCGATCAATGAGATAGTTTATATTGTTTTCGCCGCCTTTGTTATCGTCGGCTGTGTTAACGCCGTGAATATCACTGACGGTGTGGATGGTCTCTGCACCGGTACCAGCATACCCGTTTTCCTTTTCTATACCACTCTTTGCTTCTATTGGGGCAAGGAGTATATGGGCCTTGGCATATTCTCCGCAGCAATTACCGGCGGTCTGCTGGGCTTCCTCGTTTATAATTTCAATCCTGCAAAAATATTCATGGGCGATACCGGCAGCCTTTTCCTGGGCGGCGCCGTTGTGGCCTGCGCTTTTGCATACGACATGCCCCTTATTCTGATAACTCTCGGAATAATTTACATTATTGAAACATTGTCCGATATAATACAGGTACTTTACTTCAAGGCCACTCATGGCAAGCGCTTTTTCAAAATGGCCCCCTTCCATCACCATCTCGAGATGGGCGGTTGGACAGGCAAGAAATGGAAGGAAAGAGAGCTCTTTGTCCTCTTTACCTGCGTTTCCCTGGTATTTGCCGTGATAAGCTTCCTTGGAGTCAGTGCCAGATTCTGATTTTCATTTTCTGGGGAGGAAAGCATGGAATACTCGGAAAACAGACTTCTGGACTTTAGCTATGCTGACCGCCCCCGGCGTGGCAGAGTGGATACTCCCTTTGCCGTGCTTACATTGTTGCTTCTCGCTATCGGCGTAATGATGGTGCTTTCGGCCTCTTTTGCCAGAGCCTATTATGACCCTGATAAAAAAGCTACCTATTATTTCACCCGCCAGCTCTTTTTTGCTCTTACGGGCTGCGGGATAATGTATGCGGCCTCTCTGTTTCCAATAGACCTGTTTCGCCGCTGGTCTTTTCCGATTCTTGCAGCGACTGCCACACTGCTTCTGCTTGTGCTTGTAGCCGGCTCGGAGGCCAACGGTGCTACACGATGGTTTTCCATTGGTGGTGTGAGCTTCCAGCCGTCGGAGATAGCAAAGCTTGCTGTGATACTCTTTGACGCCAGGCTTATTTGTCATTACAGGGGAAAGATGCACTCTTTTCGCTACGGCGTTTTGCCCTTTGCCGTTGTGGCAGCTGTAATGGTTGGCCTTTTGGTACTGGAACCCCATCTTTCCGCTTCAATAATTATTTTGGGCGTTACTGCTGCCATGATGTTCATGGGTGGTACCTCCATGAAATGGTTTTTTATTCTAGGAGGAATTGCTTTTGGCGGTCTTGCAGTAATGGCCTTCGGAATGGATTATTCATCGGACCGTATTTCTGCCTGGCTTGACCCATTTGCCGATTCCTCAGACACGGGCTACCAGATAGTCCAGTCCCTCTATTCCATAGGCTCCGGCGGCCTCAGCGGTCTGGGACTTGGGCAGAGCAGACAAAAAAATCTCTATCTTCCTGAAGAGCATAACGATTTTATTTTCGCTGTTGTCTGCGAGGAACTGGGCTTTATTGGCTCTACTGCCATACTTTGTCTTTTCGCGCTGCTTATCATTCGTGGCTTCTGGCTGGCTCTGCACTGCCGTGACAGATATCGGTTTCTCGTCTGCGGCGGTATCAGCGCCTTGCTGGCCATGCAGGTGATACTGAATGTGGCCGTTGTAACAAATCTTATACCCTGCACCGGCATTTCACTGCCATTTTTCAGCTACGGAGGTACCGCATTGTGGCTCCAGTTGGGAGAAATGGGCATTATCTTATCTGCTTCCCGGTCCGTCACCGGGAAAATAAACAAGAGGCTGAAAGCTGAACCTTCGCCTCGATAAGGGAGAAAATGAGCATGAAATTTCTGTTCACCTGCGGCGGTACTGCCGGACATATTAATCCTGCAATAGGTGTTGCGGGCAGATTAAAACAGCTTATGCCTGACTGCGAGATACTTTTTATCGGAGCTGAAGGTATGATGGAGACAAATCTTGTGCCCAGAGAGGGGTATGAGATCAAAACCGTTAAGATTTCCAATATAAGCCGCAGTCTTTCTCTTTCCGGATTAAAGCACAATATTAAAACCATTAAAAATGTTATAGGAAGCACCTCGGCTGCTAAAAAGATAATCTCGGATTTCGGCGCCGATGTTGTTGTTGGCACAGGCGGCTATGTCTGCTATCCCGTGCTGAAAGCTGCTCATTCTCTCGGCATCCCCACTCTTGTCCATGAGTCCAATGCTGTTCCCGGCCTAACCACAAAGATGCTTGCCGGTGTGGTAGATTGCATAATGGTGGGCTTTGAGAAAGCTGGAGAAAATTATAAATCCGGAACAAATGTTGTATATACCGGAACTCCCGTCAGAACGGATTTCCTTACATATGATAAACTTAAGGCCAGGGAGGAGCTTGGCATTCCTGCAGATAAGCCTCTGGTAGTATCTATTTGGGGCAGTCTGGGCAGCGGACAAATGAACACTGTTATGCAGAGCTTTGCACCTATCGCTGCGGAGAAGAGAGATTTTCATCTTATTCACTCCGCAGGTAAAGGCGGATACGAAAAGCTTCGCTCGGTTCTGGACGAAAAATGTCCTGACAGACTTGAAAAAGGCGTTGATGTGCGGCCCTATATCTACGATATGCCCCGTGTGATGGCTGCTGCAGACCTCATTATGTGCCGCAGTGGAGCCTCCACTCTGGCTGAGCTCACAGCTATGGGCAAGCCCGCCCTTCTTGTACCCTCGCCCAATGTCACCAATAATCATCAGGCGAAAAATGCCCGTGTTCTTGAAGAAGCGGGAGGAGCGATGGTTCGTCTTGAGGGAGAATTCAGCCCTGAAAGCCTCTATAATGAGGTTTGCGCCATGATTTCTGAGCACCCGCGCCTTGAGGCTATGGGCAAAGCAATGGCCGGAGCCGGTGTTCCTGACGCCACCGACAAGATAGCTGATATTATACTGGGCTATCTGAAGTAAAAAATTATCATATTCCTTTCTTTCCGCATAGTATGGCATGAAAATAATGCTTGCGGAGGGAAAATATGCCCACCTGGACAGTACGCGGAGGAAAAGAATTATACGGAACTCTCAGGGTACAGGGTGCGAAAAACGCCGTGCTGCCCATTATGGCGGCCAGCTTACTTGGCGGGGGCGTTTCCAGGCTTAAAAATTGTCCCGGTCTTTCGGACCTTAGCGCATCTCTGGAAATACTCAGTCATCTTGGCTGCGGTGTTAGTCGGGAAGGCGGGGAGATATTAATTGACTCAAATCACGTCTGCCGAAGCCATATTCCCCATGAGCTCATGTTGAAAATGCGCTCTTCTGTAATGTATATGGGCGCTATCCTCGCCCGGATGGGAGAGGTGAGGCTGTCTACACCGGGCGGCTGTGAACTGGGCAGCAGGCCTATTGACCTGCATCTCAGAGCTCTTGAGGCTCTGGGGGCCCACATCAGTCAGGAAGGCGGGGAAGTTTACTGCCGGGCCGGGAGACTTAAAGGTGCTCATATTAATCTTGATTTCCCCAGTGTTGGAGCAACGGAAAACGCCATGCTGGCAGCCTGTGCCGCAGAGGGGGAGACAGTTATCACCAATGCCGCACGTGAGCCGGAGATCGAGGACCTGCAAAGTTTCCTCAGGGCAAAAGGCGCGGACATAGAGGGAGCGGGAAGCTCCGTTATAAGAATAAAGGGATTTCGCCCAAGGGAATATACGGAACACAGTGTTATGCCGGACCGCATAGTTGCTTCTACATATCTCTGTGCAGCAGCTGCAGCGGGAGGAGAGATTCTTATAAATAATGCTGTCCCCGCCCATTTTTCAACAGTCATATCTTCCCTGAGAGCCATGGGCTGTGGTATAATAATCGGAGCGGACAGTGTTTTGCTTAGGCGAAAAGGACCTCTCAGAGCGTCTAAGCCTGTTATTACCAAGCCTTATCCCGGTTTTCCCACCGATGCGCAGGCCCTTTTGATGGCTGCTTGTCTGCGCGCGGACGGAACCAGTGTTTTTGTGGAAAATATATTTGAGAGCCGCTACCGTCATGTTCCCGAAATGAGAAGGCTTGGGGCTGATATACGAACAGAAGGCAGGGTGGCCATGGTCACCGGAACGGATAAGCTTCGCGGGGCTCCTGTGAACGCTTGCGATCTCCGGGGCGGGGCAGCTCTTGTGGTTGCCGGTCTTTCTGCTGAGGGTGAGACCAGAGTTTTTGACAGCGGTCACATCGAGCGTGGTTATGAGGACCTTTCCGGGGATTTGAGAATCCTTGGCGGGGATATAGATAAAATAGGATAATAATCTATTCCTTGTATCTTTTGGAAGGGATAGGATGCAACTAATATACGAAAGAGGGATAAAATTGCCTCCTAAAAAGCAAAAAAATAAGCACAGCGTATTTTTCGCACCTTTGGCCTTTGCCCTTGTGTGCGCTGCGCTGATATTTGTTCTGGGTGTATTTTTCCAGGTCAAGACCATTGAGGTCAAGGGCAACAGCTTTTACAGCGATAACGAGGTGGCAGAGGCTTCAGGTGTTGTTCAAGGGGATAACCTTTTCTTCATTAACCGCTTTTCTGCCGCCAGCCGCATTTTTGCCAAGCTTGCATATGTGGAGGGGGTTTCCATAGATCGAAAGCTGCCCAGCAGTCTTATAATCGATGTTGTAGAAAGCGAGGCCATAGCCTGCGTGGAAACTGACAATGGTCTTTGGGCCATTGACCGCAGCTGCAAGCTCCTTTCCAAGGTGAGTTCAGAGGATGCGGCAGCTCTTGTCCGTATAAAAGGTTTTACTCTGGAAAGCCCGGTTCAGGGCGAGATTATTTCTCTCGCCGGCAGTGATGCTGCCGCGGTGAGCTATCTTTCCGATATGCTCAAGCAGATATCCGCTCTGAATATGCGCCAGAGTATTGAGTATATCGACATGAGCGATCCCGGAAGTCCCGAATTTGACTATTTGGGACGTTTCACCGTTATAATGGGGGCCTATGAGAATATCCCCTATAAGTTCCAGCTTCTGATTGCCGCTGTGGCAGGTCTTCAGAGCGGAGACTGCGGAACTCTTGACCTTTCAATAGATGAGTCCGCCCATCTCACCTATGACTAAATTTACAAAAGGTAAACATAATATTTCTAAAAAGCATTGACCTTATGGAAAAAATGTATTAAAATGAAATGAATTAATTTGTAAAACCCGGAAAAACTCCGTAATCGATAAAAATATGTTAGGGAGGCAAACAGATATGTCATACGTTCCTGATAATGGCGGCGAAAATGTTGTTAATCTTAAGGTGATAGGTGTCGGCGGCGCCGGCAACAACGTTGTAAACCGCATGGTAAGCTCCTCTGCAAAGGGTGTTGAGTTTATCGCTGTGAATACCGATAAGCAGGCTCTCGTGGTCTCTTCCGCTGATCAGAAGATTCAGATTGGTGAAAAGCTGACTCATGGCCAGGGCGCAGGCTCTGACCCCAAGGTGGGCAAGAACTCCGCCGAGGAGAGCCGCAATAATATAGCAAAGGCAATTGAGGACGCAGATATGGTGTTCATTACCGCCGGTATGGGCGGCGGCACCGGCACCGGCGCAGCTCCCATTGTTGCCGAGATCGCCAAGGAAGCCGGCAAGCTCACCGTTGGCGTTGTAACCAAGCCCCTCTCTTTCGAGGGTAAGCGCCGTATGGACCAGGCCAAGCGTGGTATTGAAGAGCTTCTTACCAAGGTGGACAGCCTCCTTATCATTCCCAACGACCGCCTGAAGTACGCCACCGACCAGAAGGACACCTTTGCCAACGCTTTCGAGATCGCTGACGATGTTCTCAAGCAGGCTGTTATCTCCATTTCTGACCTTATTAAGAACACCGGCTTCATCAACCTTGACTTCGCCGATGTTACCACTATCATGAAGGATGCCGGCTTCGCTCACATGGGCGTCGGTACCGCCGTAGGCAAGGGCAAGGCTGAGGAAGCTGCCCGCATTGCCGTTTCCAGCGCCCTGATGGAGACTTCCATCGACGGCGCAAGAGGCGTTCTTATCAACATCACCGGTTCTGCCGACATGGGTCTTGAGGATGTTGAAGCTGCTGCAACCCTCGTTCAGGAAGCTGCTCATCCCGACGCCAACATCATCTTCGGTGCAACCTTCGACGATGCTATGGAAGATACCATCCGCGTCACCGTTATCGCCACCGGCTTTGATGATAAGAGCAGCAAGGCGGAGTCTGCTCCTGTACAGCAGACTGCCGCTCCTGCACCCGCTGTTCAGCCTGTACAGCCTGCTGAGCTCTTCACCGCTGCCACCCAGATGGCACAGAAGGCAGAGCCCGAAAGTGCAGCCAGCGACGAAGATCCCTTTGACAGCATTTTCAAAATCTTCAACAGCAAGTAAGCTGTTTTTATAATCAGTAAAATGAAGTTAAAAACCACGGCAGGTATCAGCTTAGCCGTGGTTTTTTTACAGAGAGACTACAAAAATAGCAAAGAAAAGGAGAGATATAAAATGACTGTTTTGGAGCAGATAAACAGTTGGCCCATTTATCTTATCTGCGGCATAATTATTCTGTTTGTTCTGGCTATGAGCGTGTTTTTTATGCTTCGTGCGTGGAGGGCAGGACTGGCTATTGGTATTGACAGCACAAAGCTTCGCCGTGCTGTTGTTTCCAGCATCAGCTTTACGCTGCTGCCAAGCATAAGTATTCTTCTGGGTGTTATCGCTCTGAGTGGCTCGCTGGGTGTTCCTCTGCCCTGGGTACGGCTTAGTGTAATCGGAGCCCTTCACTATGAAACCAGCGTTGCGGATATTGCTGCCAGAGCTATCGGTCTCAGCGGTCTGAACGGCGATGAGATGACCCTCACTGCATTCACCACAATTGCTCTTGTAATGAGCGCCGGTATTATCTGGGGCATGGTCCTTACCGTTCTTTTTAATAAGCGTTATACCGGACGACTCCAGTCTCCCAAGGCTAAAAGCAGCGGCAAAGGCTTTGGCGATGTGGCAATGGTAGCAATGTTTATTGGTCTTGTGGCTGCCTATGTTGGCAGCTATGTGGGGACCTTCACTTCCACAGGCAACTTCATTCCTCTTGTTGTTCTCGTGGTGAGTGCTCTTGCAATGGCAGGTTTCACCTGGCTCTCCGAGAAAAAACACATCAGCTGGCTTGAGAACTTCTCAGTGGCGGCCAGTATGCTTATAGGCATGGCTGCTGCCGTTGTGGCCGGAGCTGTGGTCTGAGGAGGTTCATATTATGGATAAAAGAACATTTTTTGAAAAATATAATGCCCGCACCCATACATATGGCCGCATAGGACTTATTATCGGCATTTTTCTTATGCTTGGCTTCCCCTTTGCTATGGGACTGGTGCTTCATGCTATGCCTGATATGAAAGCATTCTGGAAGGGATTTTTGCAGGTTGCCGTGGTTTATATCCCCAGCTGTGCCGTTGAGTTTTTGATTTATACTCCCATGTTGGGTGCCGGCGGCAGTTACCTTGCATTCATAACCGGAAACCTTATTAACATGAAGATTCCCTGCATGATGAATGCTAAGGAAATCACCAAGGCTGAAGCCGGAACCCCGGAGAGCGAGATTGTGGCGACCCTCTCTATAGCAGCCTCTGCAATGACCACCACTGCAGTTATTGCCCTTGGCGTTTTGCTGCTCATTCCTCTGCAGCCTGTTCTGTCCAGCCCAGTTCTTACCCCTGCATTCAACAATGTTGTTCCTGCCCTTTTCGGTGCGCTGGCCTATCAGTATTTCCGCAAGGGCATCAGAATAGTGGCGATTCCTCTTGTGCTTATGTCCGTGCTTTTTGTCGCCGTGCCTTCTCTCATAGGAAGCGTTGGCTTCATGATAATTCCCAGCGGCGCTATGGCCATTGGTATTGGTTATGTGCTCTGGAAAAGAGACCGCAAAAAGGAAAGCGAAAAAGTCTAATATTAAGTGTCTGAAAGAGCCTGCAAAAATAGCAGGCTCTTTCAGACTGTAAAAAAATATGCTGCTGATTTACGAAACTGAGCAGCGGGGGTGTGTGTAGGGGGCAAAGGGCCCCCTGCACGTTTAAATCCATGTATTTTTGAGCCTAAAATGCTCAAAAATGCTGTTTTCAGGGTGTCAAAAAGTGGTATAGCCACTTTTTGACACCCTGAAAGAGCCTGCAAAAAAAGCAGGCTCTTTTGTTTTAATTATCTGATATGGAATAAAAAATGCTCTGCCGGCTTATTATTTTCACAGGTGGTTTTGTGGAGAAAAAGCTTATATATCTTGCTGAGAGTATGGTGCAGCATTATCTGGACTTCCATATTTCACGTGCCTCGGCGGGACTTTCATATTTTTTTATGTTGAGCGTTTTCCCTCTGCTCATCTGTCTTTATGCAATGCTTGGGAGTATGTTTCCCACGGCAGAGGAGCTGGAAGGACTTCTGAGAGGCTTTATGCCGGGAGAGACTGTAAATACACTGATGGATTTTCTGGGCTATGTGAGCGATAATTCGAGCGCACGGATGCTGTCTGTTGCGGTTGTGGCCATGACTACAAGCTCGGCTGCGGGCTTTAGGATAGTTGATAAGGTGATGTTTGAGCTAAGGAGGACAAAAAGGAAAGAAAAGCTCTTTGCATTTATCTTTTCGTTTGGTTTCTCACTTGTGTTTTTGTCGGCTTTATATCTGGCTGCGGTACTTATGGCTACCGGGAGCTGGTTTATAGGCTATGTAGACAGATATGTGGTCTTTCTCAATATATCCCGAAACTGGGAGTGGTTTCGCTTTGTGGTGTTATTTTTGCTGCTCTTTGTTCTTATTCTTGGAGCTTATAAAATAACCTCACCCCCGGGAAGGGAGCTTATACTTGTACCGGGAGCCTTTATGGCAGCCATCGCCATGGTAGGAATAAGCATGTTGTTTTCCTGGTTTATTGGTCTCAGTGTAAAATACCCTCTTGTATATGGCTCCCTAGCCAGTGTAATGATAATGCTTTTATGGCTATATATTTGCGGGAATGTACTGTTTCTGGGTAATATTTTTAATATTTCCCTTGAGAAAATGAGTTCAGCGCACAGACATTGAGTGCCTGTGCGCTGAAGAAGGGTTTTATGTATCAAGGCAAATATCTATCACGGAAACCTCATAAGCGGTTTTCTCAATACTCTCGCCGTCTATTACTTTGGTGTATTGCCGGCTTTGCACTCTGCCGCTGAGGCGAACGGTATTCCCCACGGACCAGCAGGCAGCCTCCCGCGCGCGGAGTCCCCAGGCGATGCAGGGGAGATAATCGCTTCTGCCGTAGCGGCGGTTTACTGCTATCATTAGATCGCATATTTCCCGACCCATGGGGGTTACGCGAAGGGTAGGGGGCTTGCAGATGGTTCCCCGAAGCTCGATAAAGTTTTCGTCTTCTCCCTGCTCAAAGCACATTTCGGTGGCAAACACTGTAATTATGAGCTTTGGTCCGACGCCGCTTTTATTATTAAACGAGCGCAATGAGCCCTCTATGCGCAGCTTGCAGCCTTCTTTCACTTCCAGCTCGTCCAGAATGGTGGAACGGGCCACTATATTTATCGTGTCATAGGCCCCTGACAAACGCATGACTTCAAGAGGGAACTGATAAAAATCCTCACCTCTGGCGGAGTGGGAATAACGGGGAACGGCAGCCATTGCACCCCGGAGAACACAGCGGTTATTAATCATAATTTCATCCATTGGATCACCTCGTAAACATTAAAAACTTACCTTAGACAGTGGTTTACTTGATGATATTCGGATTAAAGGCATTTTATGATTTCCGATGATTGAAATTTGGCCGACTATCTGCTATGATGATTTTACAAATTGTATTAAAGGAGAAGACTTCCTATGGAACTTAAAGATATTCTTTCTAAGTGCGACCACACTCTGCTTCGTCAGGATTGCACCTCCGGTGAAATAATGGCTCTCTGCGACCAGGGTATCAAGTATGGCTGCGCCAGCGTATGCATTCCCCCCGCCCATGTTGCCGGAGCAAAGCGTTATGTGGGAGATAAGCTCGCTATCTGCACCGTTATCGGTTTCCCCAACGGATACATGACCTCTGCCGTAAAGGCCGCTGAAACTGCCGATGCTGTTGCCCACGGAGCTGATGAGATAGACATGGTCATCAATATCGGTATGGTCAAGGATATGTGCTGGGACGCCGTTCTGGCCGACATCAAGGCTGTCCGCGCAGCCTGCCCCGGTAAGATAATGAAGGTCATTATAGAGACTTGCCTCCTCACCGATGAGGAGAAGATAAAGCTTTGCGAGATAGTCAACGAGTCCGGTGCCGACTATATCAAGACCTCCACCGGCTTCTCCACCGGCGGAGCTACCTTTGCCGATGTGGAGCTTATGCGCGCTCACTCCGCTGACCATGTTAAGGTCAAGGCCTCCGGTGGCATCAGCTCCCTTGAGGATGCTGAAAAATTCATCGAGCTTGGCGCTGAGCGTCTGGGCACCAGTCGCATCGTGAAGATCGCAATGGCTCAGGAAGTTTCTGAAGATACCTATTGATAATTGTAACAATCCGGGGCTGTCTCACAACTTGTGAGACAGCCCCAGAATGTTCTTTGATTATTTGATTTAGCAAAAAAAGCCGCGTCTTTTTTGACGCGGCTTAAAATCAGTTATCAATAAAAGGGAAGCCTTCCCAAACAGGTTTGCCGGGGTATTTTATGGCCTCGGCCTCTCCGTGAAGCACTTTAAGCACAGAGTATGCCATAGCCTGCTGCTCCATTTCTCCGGGATAAACGCTTATTGGGGCGATCCAGCCGCAGCGGCGTCTGATGCCGTCTACGATGTCTGCGTATCTCACGAGACCACCTGTGAGGAGAATACCGTCCACCTTACCCTCCAAAACGGCACTCATGGCCCCTATCTGTTTGCAGCACTGATATATCATGGCGTTCCAAATAAGGACAGCCTTGGGGTCGTTCTCTTCAACAAGGCGGTGAACTGTTTTGGCGTCGGAAGTGCCGAAGTAGGAAACAAAACCGCCGGAGCGAGAGCACATGTTTCGGACTTCCTGAACGGAGTGGGATTCAATGTAATCGAGAAGCGGCAGTACGGGAACGCTGCCTATTCTGGTGGGAGTAAAAGCGCCGTCGCCACCCGCGCCAACATTTCCGTCGGTCATACGGCCATGGTCGTGGGCGTTAATGGTGATGCCGCCGTCTATATGAGCAACAACAAAGTTGCAGTCCTCATATTTTTTGCCCATACTTTCCGCATGCTTTTCGGCAATAGCTTTTTGATTGAGAGGGTGGGCCTGGGCGTTGCGGTAAACTCCCTTTATACCGGTAAGACGGGCATAATCATTGTATTCATCTACATTGGTGGGGTTGAGAGTATACATCTCACCGCCGTATTCCCTGCACATTTCATATGCAAGCAAAACACCCAACTTTGCTGCGTGCTCGCTTCCGCCGACACCCTTTAATGTATCGTTATACAAGGTTTCATCAATAAAGGTAACTCCGGTGCGCTGGGGGTGGGCGCCGCCTCCGCGGCCCACATACACATCTATATCGGCAGGCTCAAGACCATGCTTTTTCAATATATCAATGATAACCTGCTTTCTGAAGGGCACCTGACCGTTAACATGGGGGAATTGCAGAAGAACAGGGGCGTCATGGAAAACACTTTCCTCGAAAAGCTCCTGGTATTCATCAAAAACACTTATTTTGGTGGAGGTGGAACCGGGGTTTATTATAAGGAGTTTCATTTTTATACCTGCCTTTTGTGTATGCAACAAATTAAAAGATATTATACTCATATATTTTGACAAATGCAAGCGGCAAAAAGACATGGATCAAGTCCCGCATCGGAAAAAACTATTTTATAATAAATATCCTTCGTTTATGATCCATTGGCGATTGTAAGACATTCAGACAATAAAAAACCCGTTTTTCGATAAAACGTTCGAAAAACGGGTTTTTCTCATATGGTGGAGGTGAGGGGAGTTGAACCCCTGTCCGAAAGCACTTCCTCAGGACCTTCTCCGGGCGCAGACATTTATTTGGATTCCCCCGCCCGCCCGTGAAATGTCACACTGACGGGGTCGGTAGCTTCATAATGCATGGCACGCGCAAAGCTTTGCGTACGCACGTTCACCACTCATCGTCGCCCGCATCCGGGCCGTGGTACTCCCGGTGCAGACGGCCGCTAGTTAGGCAGCGGCAAGAACAGTTCTGTTGTTGTTCTTTAATTTATAATTGCCCGTTTTTAAGATGCCAGGCGCATCTGCCCGCTTATCCTGCATCCACGCCCCCGTCGAAACCGGTACACCCCCTCGTATAACCGAGACTGCAAAGGGAGATACAGGTCCCCCTTTGCAGGGCTTCGATGAGCTGCATGCTGCAGCAAATAATATTATATCACGTTTTTGTGAACTTTACCATAATGCACTGGGGCAAAATTTTGGCTATAAAACGGTAGAGCTTGAAAAATGCTCTGGGAGTGTGCACACTTCTGCCTGCTTTGGCAGCGGCATAAGCGCCGCGCACAACCTTTTTGGGATTGCAGAAGGGGAGAATATCGAAGGTTTTGGACTTGCCGCGAATCCCGGCGATGTCGAGAAACTCGGTGTCCAGAGGGCCGGAGCAAACTGCGGTGACCTTAATTCCTCTCGGACTCAGCTCCTCGCCCAGGCCGCGGCTGAAAGCGGATACATAGCTTTTGGAGGCGCTGTATACTGTCATTCTGGGGTTGGGACAGAAGGAGGCGATAGAGCTCATGTTGATTATTCGTCCGCCATGGGATATGTAAGGTACGGCAATAGCTGTCACAGCTGTGAGAGCCCGGATGTTCAGATCTACCATGCGGGTCTGCACTTTATATTCCGTGTCACCTATATTGGCCAGATGTCCGCAGCCGGCATTGTTGACAAGAAGACAAATCTCGGGCTTTTCCCTTTTAAGAAGCTCTTCAAATTTGTCCAGGTCATCTTCGCCACAAAGGTCGAGAGGAATTATTTTTGCTTCGGCCTTTTTAAGCAGCTTTGAAGCCGCTTTCAGCTTATCCTCCGAGCGAGATATAAGCCAAACGCAGTCTATATCCGGGAAACTATCCTCAAGCTGAGCCACAAATTCCAGACCCAGACCGGCGGAGGCACCGGTTATTACAGCAGTTTTCATGATTTCTTATGCCTTGACGGGCTCGGGATATTCAACATCAAAGGTCTTTACGGTTACCTTTGCCATTCTCTGAGGCTGAACGGGCTTGTCACCCCAGCCGCAGCGGGCTTTTGCAATGCGGTCCACAACTTCCATGCCCTCTATGACCTTACCAAAAGCGGCATACTGACCATCGAGATGGGGAGAGGTCTCGTGCATGATAAAGAACTGGCTGCCTGCGGAGTTGGGAGCCATGGCTCGGGCCATGGAGAGAACGCCGGGGGTGTGCTTCAGGTCATTTTTGAAACCGTTGGCTGCAAACTCGCCCTTGATGCAGTAGCCGGGACCGCCCATGCCATTGCCGTTGGGGCAGCCGCCCTGGATCATGAAGCCGGGAATGACGCGATGGAATATCTTGTCATTATAAAAGCCCTTGTTGATGAGGGAAATGAAGTTGTTGACGGTGTTGGGGGCGATGTCGGGGTAAAGCTCTGCCTTGATGATGTCGCCGTTTTCCATTTTGATGGTTACAATGGGATTCATGGATGTTCCTCCTGATTTATCTGTAGTTTTTCAGTGTTCTGTCAATATCCCGGTCTGCCTGTCGCTTGGCCTCAGTCTCGCGCTTGTCATAGAGCTTTTTGCCCTTGCAAAGACCAACTTCCACTTTTACCCGGCTATCCTTGAAGTACACGGAAAGGGGTATGAGAGCGGCACCGTCCTGCATTACTTTGGCATTGAGCTTGAGTATCTCTTTTTTGTGCATCAAAAGTCGGCGGGGACGGACAGGGTCTCTGTTGAAGATGTTGCCTTGCTCATAGGGGCTGACGTGCATACCCCTGACAAAGATCTCTCCGTCCTTGATGGTGCAGAAAGAATCCTTTAGGTTAAGCGTACCGGCGCGAATGGATTTGACTTCGGTGCCGAAAAGCTCAATACCCGCCTCATAGCGCTCAAGTATGAAATAATCATGGTAGGCCTTTCTGTTTGCGGCGGCCTGTTTAACGCCCTGAGCCTTGGGTGACATGAACTTTTCCTCCCTTACAAATACTTCTGGAGGTATTATAGCATCAATTTACCAATAAAAAAAGTCTATTCTGTAAAATATTCTTCTATAAAAGGCATAAGAAAGGGAGCGATGCTGATTTTCATGGAATCAAGGGGATGGGCAAGGTACAAGGCCTCGCCGCTGCCTGCGAACACTTCAACGGAAATATTGTGCCAGCATGGGAGAAGACTTTCTCTCAATTGCTCCCTTACAAAGTCCGTAGCCTCGCTTTCGCCCATCAGTTCAGCGCCGGACAGAGAAAAGGCGATAAACTCACTGCATACTGTATGTATTTTCATATTTGTACCTCTCTTTTTATAGGGTATTATGATTATATTCCTACAATGGAGCTACTTAAATGCAAAATATCTGGAAATGGGCCATAGAGTATGGTAGAATAAAAACATAAAATCGGTTTAAGAGGTTTGATATGGAATATATTGAAAAGAAAGTCTCCTCTGAGGATATTTTTAAGGGAAGAATCGTCCATCTTCATGTTGACGAAGTGGAGCTTATAGACGGAAGCCGCTCCATTCGTGAGATAGTGGAGCACGATGGGGGAGTGACTGTTATCCCCGTGGACAGCGAGGGCAATGTTTATTGCGTTCGTCAGTTCAGGTATGCCTTTGGCGAGAGCGTTATAGAAACTCCCGCAGGCAAGCTGGAAAAGGGGGAGGACCCCTTTGCGTGTGCTGTCAGAGAACTCAGCGAGGAAACAGGCTTCAAGGCAGGGAAATATGTTTATCTTGGCGAATTTTATCCCTCTCCCGGATATTGCCACGAAAAGCTCTATGCCTATCTCGCTCTTGATCTTTCTAAGGGGGAGGCACATCTGGATGAGGGAGAGTTTCTGGATGTGGTCAAGTTCTCCCTTGATGAGCTTGTTGAGATGGTTATGAATAATGAGTTATGTGACGCCAAGACCATTATTGCCATTTTGAAGGCCAAGAGATATTTGGACACAATGGCCTGAAATGCTGATTTAAGATTGTTTTGTTCTTGTTAATGCATAAAAATAAGCCCAATCTTCCATCAAATGCAATATAAACTTGCAATTTCCTCTAACCTATGATAACATTTGAAATTGGGTTATAGCGGTTATAACCGCATCACCCAGTTCATTCTTTTAGGATGGTGTTATTTTGGAAAAGTATGTCGTCAAGGGCGGTAAAAAGCTCTATGGACAAATTGATATTTCCGGCGCAAAAAATGCTGCCGTTGCTATAATTCCCGCTGCCCTTATGGTAGAGGGTGTTTGCCGTATTGAAAATATTCCTCAGATAAGCGATACCAAAAAGCTCCTTGAGATGCTTTCTCTCATGGGCGCAAAGGTCAGGTTTATCAATGAGCATACCTTTGATATAGACTGCACCAATGTCTATATGTCAGACGAAATATATGATCTCACCCGCCAGATAAGGGCTTCCTATTATTTGATCGGTTCTATGCTGGGCCGCTTTGGCAAAGCTCGCACCACCATGCCCGGCGGCTGCAACTTCGGCGTTCGCCCCATTGACCAGCATATTAAGGGCATGAAGGCTCTTGGCGCCAATATGGACATCAGCCGCGGCTTCATTAAGGCCGAGGCCAAGGGCGGCAGACTAAAGGGCGCCCGTATATATCTTGATAAGGTTTCCGTTGGCGCTACCATAAACATTATGATAGCAGCCACTATGGCATCCGGCATGACTATAATCGAGAATGTCGCCCGCGAGCCCCATATTGTTGACCTTGCTAACTTCCTCAACTCCATGGGAGCTGATATTCGCGGCGCAGGAACCGACGTTATCAAGGTCCGTGGTGTTGAAAAGCTCCACGGCGGCAGTTATTGCCTCATTCCCGACCAGATAGAGGCAGGAACCTATATGGCAGCCGTTGCCGGTACTGGCGGCGAGGTGACCCTGAATAATGTAATTCCCAAGCACCTTGACTGCATTTCTGCAAAGCTTATTGAAATGGGCGTTGAGATAGAGGAAGGGGAGGACTATGTCACCGTACGCCGCACCGAGCCCCTTTCCCATGCCAACATCAAGACCCAGCCTTATCCCGGTTTCCCCACCGATATGCAGCCTCAGGTGAGCACCGTTCTGGCTATTGCCAACGGTACCAGTGTTATTACTGAGGGCGTCTGGGATAATCGTTATAAATACGTTAATGAGCTCCGTAAGATGGGAGCCGAGATACAGGTGGACGGAAAGACCGCCGTCATACAGGGTGTAGAAAAGCTTTACGGCGCTCCTGTTGCGGCCTGCGACCTTCGTGCTGGAGCCGCCATGGTTATTGCCGGTCTCTGCGCCGAGGGCACCACTACCATAGAAGATATTATCTATATTGAACGCGGTTATCAGGACCTTGTGGGCAAGCTGAGAAAGCTGGGGGCCGACATCGTTAAGGTCACTGAGCCAGATCCCAAAACCGAAAACGGCGTTGCCGAGGCTGTCTGAGCAATGCGTATATGCACCTTTGCCAGCGGAAGCCGGGGTAACTGCACTTTGGTTTCTGTTAGCGGCAAAAACTTTCTTATAGACGCCGGAATATCCATGAAGCGCATATGTGCTAATCTGGCTGCCTGCTCCCTCGGGCCCCGCGATATAGACGGAATATTCATCACTCATCAGCATTCCGACCACATTGGGGGTCTCGGGATGCTGACGAAGCATTATGACATTCCTGTTTACGCCCCACGCAGTACTGCGACCCATTTACTTGTATCTCTGGGCTGCGCTGATGAGCTAATCAATGTTTTCCCCGTGGGTACAAGCCTTGACTTTGGCGAAGTTTCCATAAGCTCTTTTGCCACTAGCCACGACACTGAGGAGAGTGCGGGTTACCGCCTGGAGGGTGACAAGGTGTTCGCCATTGCCACTGATACGGGTGTTGTGACGGATTCCGTTTTAAGGGGACTGTCCGGTGCCGATGCCGTGGTCATTGAATCCAACCACGACCTTGAAATGCTCCGCTACGGACCTTATCCCTATCCGCTAAAAAAGCGTATCTTGTCCCCCAAAGGCCATCTCTCCAACGATGATTGCGCCCGTCTTGCCGCGCACCTTGCGGACACGGGCACAGAGTATATCGTTCTGGGCCATTTAAGCCGGGATAATAATACTCCTGCCAAAGCATTTCAAACTGTCAGCTCGCTTCTGCAGGGCAGGGGAGTTAAGCTTTTCGTGGCTCCTGAGGCAGAGCGGCTCAGTATTGAATTGGGCGGTGTACTGATATGATAAATGTTAAGCTGATTTGCGTTGGTAAAATGAAGGAAAAGCATTATATCAGCGCTTTTGATGAATACAAAAAACGCCTTGGAGCCTACTGCAAATTTGAGCTTGTTGAGCTTCCAGAGCAGCGCCTCGGAGATAATCCCTCGGAGAAGGAAATTAGCGCTGCTCTTGAAAAAGAGGCTGCAGAAATAGAAAAGCAGATACCCTCCGGTGCGGCCCTCTGCGCCATGTGCATTGAGGGAGATATGAAAAGCAGCACGGAGCTTGCCTCCCAGTTTCAGAAGTGGATGGGAAGCGGAAAGAGCAAAATTTGTTTTGTTATAGGCGGCAGCTTTGGCATGTCACCCAGAATAAAGGCCAGGGCAGATCTTCGCCTTTCCATGTCCCGGATGACCTTTCCCCATCACCTTGCCAGAGTAATGGTAGGGGAGCAGATCTACAGGGCTTTTACCATTATTGAAGGAAGTAAGTATCATAAATAGTATCTGAAAGGATAAATCGTTATGTTCGAGCTTTATGGACGCAGTCCTCTGCCCGGTGAACTTTATGAAAAATGGCCCAAAACCGAGCAGGGTGAGCCTGTTGCTCCCAAAATGCTTACCCACTGCACAAGTCTTGATATGGCGGACACCATGCTTGTCAGCATGCTGCGCGCCTATGGTATCCCCGCTATGATAGTCCACCCCGGCGACGGAGATTTCGGAAAAGTTTTGCTGGGCATGTCCGGCACCGGAAGCTGCGTATTTGTTCCCGAGACCATGTATGAAGAAGCAAAAGCATTAATGGAGGCTGAACCTGATGAATTACAAAGCTGAATACGAAAAATGGCTGGACAGCCCTTCTCTCAGCGAACGCGAGTGGAAGGAGCTCCACGACATCAGAAATGATGAAAAGGAAATTGAAAACCGTTTCTTTGCACCCCTGGATTTCGGCACTGCCGGACTCCGCGGCACCATGAAGGTGGGTCTCCACCACATGAACATACACATAATCCGCCATGCGACACAGGCTTTCGCTAACGTCATCCTCGCAGAGGGCGACGAGGCTAAAGCCAAGGGCGTTATTGTGTGCTATGACTGCCGCATCAACAGCGAGGTCTTTGCCCGCGAGGCTGCCTGCGTTATGGCTGCCAACGGCATCAACGTTCGCATTTTCGACGCTCTGCGTCCCACCCCTGAGCTGAGCTTTGCTATCAGATACTACGGCGCTGCTGCTGGTATCAATATTACTGCAAGCCACAACCCCAAGGAGTATAATGGCTATAAGGTGTATTGGTCCGATGGCGCACAGCTGCCCCCCAAGCAGGCTTCTGAGATAGCAGAGCAGATGGCTGCTATCGATATTTTCACCGGTTTCAAATCCATGGACTTTGAGGAAGGTGTTACTTCCGGTCTTATCAAGGTTCTGGGTCAGGAGACCGACGAGGCTTTCCTGAGCCGCGTTCTCGGTCAGGCGATCGACAAGGACGTTGTCAGCCGCGTTGCCGACAAGTTCCATGTTGTGTTCACTCCCTTCCACGGTACCGGTCATAAACTGGTTCCCGAAGCTCTTACAAGACTTGGCATCAAGCACATTAACTGTGTACCTCAGCAGATGGTAATTGACGGCGCTTTCCCCACTGTGGACAGCCCCAACCCCGAAAATCCCGAAGGCTTCTATCTGGCCATCGACCTTGCCAAGGAAGTTGACAGCGACATCATTATCGGTACTGACCCCGATGCTGACCGCATTGGTGTTATGGTCCGTCAGAGCGGTAAAGACGAATATGTCGGCATCAGCGGCAACCAGCTGGGCGTGCTCCTTCTCGATTATGTTATCAATGCCAAGCTGCGCACCGGCACTATGCCCGAAAAGCCCGCTGCTCTGAAGACCATCGTTACCACCGAGATGGCTCGTGAGGTATGCGAGCGCAACGGTGTTTATACCGTTGACACCTTCACCGGCTTTAAGTTCATGGCTGAAAAAATTGCCGAGTGGGAAGCAGCCGGAAGCTATGAATGCATCTTTGCCTACGAAGAGAGCTACGGCTATCTTATGGGCGACTATGTACGCGATAAGGATGCCGTTACAGCTTCCATGATGGTTGCAGAGATGGCAGCTTACTACTATGAAAAGGGCATGAGTCTCAAGGATGCCCTTGACGGTCTCTATGAGAAATATGGCAACTTTGCTGAGAAGACCCTGAACCTTGTTATGCCCGGTCTTGATGGTCTGCAGAAGATGGCTGCCCTCATGGCCCGTCTCCGCGCAGAGCCCCTTGCAGAGATCTCCGGCGTTCCCGTTGTTAAGATGCGTGACTATCAGAGCGGTGATCTCTCTGTCAGCGGCCTTGGCGTTGTAGGCAAGACACATATTTCCGGCAGCAATGTTCTTTACTTCGAGCTTGCAGACGGCAGCAGCTTCATAGTCCGTCCCTCCGGCACTGAGCCCAAGGTAAAGGTCTATCTCCTTGTCCGTGATGAAAATCAAGAAAAGTGCGCCGAGAAGATAGCAAAGTACACTGAGTTTGCTGAAACTCTTAAGAACTGATTAAATTTATATAGCAAAAAACCCGATTCTTTATAGAATCGGGTTTTTTGTTATTATTTATTTTTAGTGAACAGATTAATTATCTTGTCAACAAAACCTCTGACCTGCTCTACAACATTCTTTATTGTCTGGGTAATTCCACTGACCTTTTCATGGGCCTCTGCAAGCTTTTTGGCAGTCTCCTGTACATATTCAACCTTTTCCTTAAGCTGGTCTCCGTCCATTTTCTCAAAGGCTCTGCAAAGGGTGATAAGCTGTTCATACTGGCTTTCTACAAGATCAACTCCATACTGCTGAGCAATGGAGCTTATCTGCCCTTTCAGCTCCTCGTCGCTCATTTTCTCGGTCTCATCCAGAATGAGCTTAAGCTGGTTTACTATCTCAACAGCGTCATAGCTGCCGATCTCGTCTGCAAGCTCACCGGTTATCACAAGTTCCTGTGTGCCCAAAAGCTTGGCGGCCTCATCAATCTTCTCGCCGGTAATGTCCTCATAGGCCTTGTAAATGCCGGTCATGGCAGCTGTACCGGAAACGGAGAAGGGGCTGGCTACAATGATCTTTGCGTCATAAATGCCGGAGGTTACAAGAGCGTTGACAAACATCTCCTGAGTGCACCAGTTAATATTCTGGGTTGCTATCTGCAAGCCTTCACCCGGTGCGAGTATTTCAATGTACACACAGGAAATAGAGTTTGTACCGATGAGAGAAGAATCAACAAAGCCCTCAAGGTAGCTGCGCTCTTCCTCATTTGTTACCTTCAGCTCCGTAACGCTGCCGCGCTCAAGCCCGAACATATCATAAACGGATTTTATCTGTTCTTCGTTGAGATTTGCTCCAATGACAGCTCGTGCTTCTCCGCTTTCCGCGCTAACAGCGAAAGCACTGCCGAAAGAGCAGAGAATGCAGATGCAAATAAACAGGGATAGTATTCTTTTCATATTTATAAATTCCTTTCGGTAAGCTAAATGTTATATATGCCGCTTTGCGGGATTATACTATAATGAAATTACATACTATTTGTAAACTCTAAAAGCCCTGTCACAAGGACAGGGCTATATAGAGCAAAAAGCGGCTCAGCCGTTTTTTGCTCTATATAGCATAGATATAAACGTGTAGGGGTCCCTTTGCCCCCTACACACACCCCCGCTACTCAGATTCGTTACTGGAAACATAATATTTTCAAAGAATATAGCCCTGTCACAAGGACAGGGCTATATTCTATACTGCTCTATACTGCTTATTCATATCAATGATTGGCTACGTTTATCTCGCCGGAGGCAATTTTTTTGTAGTCCTCGTAATTTGCTTTCAGCAAGTTCGGAGTATCAAGACCGTAGGGACATTTTTTTGCACATTCGCCGCAGGAGATACAATTATTTATCTTTGCCATATCCGCCTGCCACTGGGGAGTCAGAAACTGCTCATGGGGAGACCGGCGTATCATAAGACTCATACGGGCTGCCTGACGGATATTGATACCAACAGGGCAGGGCATACAGTAGCCGCAGCTTCTGCAGAAGCCACCGCTGAGCATCTGGCGATCCCGCTCCATTTCGGCGCGCATTTCCTTGGTAACAGCAGGCGGGACATCCATGTAACTCAAAAATTCATCCAGCTCATGCTCGTGCTGAACGCCCCAGATAGGCATTACGTTATCATAATCCAGCATAAAGGCGAACGCGGCAGCTGAGTTTGTGATTAGTCCACCTGCAAGACCCTTCATGGCAATATAGCCCATATTGGCTTTTTTGCACTTTTCAACCAGCTCAAGCTCATCCTTGCCGGTAAGGTAGGAAAAGGGGAACTGCAATGTCTCATATAATCCGGAGTCCACGCATTCATGGGCAATTTTGAGCGCGTGACTTGTGAGGCCGATATGGCGAATTTTCCCCTGTGCCTTGGCCTCCAGCATACACTCATACATTCCGCTTCCGTCACCGGGGCGGAAAAGCTGAGGAGGATTATGGAACTGATATATATCAATATAATCAGTCTTCATGAGCCGAAGAGAGGTGTCAAGATCTTTCCAAAAGTCTTCTGGTGTGAGAGCAGGGGTCTTGGTTGCAATAAATATTTTCTCCCTGATGCCCATATCTCCGAAAGCTATACCTATTTTTTCCTCGCTGTCGGTATATACACGGGCGGTGTCAAAGAAAGTCATTCCGCCTTCGTAGGCTTTTCTGAGAAGATGAACAGCGGTTTCAGTGGTGTCACGCTGGATGGGAAGGGCACCAAAGCCGTTTTGGGGAGAGCTTATCCCGGTGCTTCCGAGAGTAATCATTTTCATAAGCAAAGCTCCTTTTGTCTAAGTGATTCAATTTAATCACTTAGATATTACACTGTCAATGAGTAATTTCTATTGACTTTGGCATATTGTTGTGATATATAAACATATAAGCAAGCATTTATATGAAAAGAGGTGAGCGCATGTATACCAAAGGGACAGGGGAGCTCTGCGACGGACTTCATGAACATTTCACTGACCCTGAGATATTCTCTGAAAATATGCCTCCCGAAGAGGAACTGGCAGATATGGCGGAGCTTTTCAAAGTATTCGGAGACTCCACAAGAATAAGGATACTTTATACATTGTCCAAATGCGAAATGTGTGTATGCGATATTGCGTCTGTGCTGGGTATGAGCCAACCCGCTGTGTCCTATCAGTTGAAGGTTTTGAAGCAGGCCAGGCTGGTTAAAAACCGCAGAGAAGGTAAAACCATTTATTACACCCTTGCAGACTCCCATGTTGAGACAATAATCGGAATGGCAAAAGAACATCTGGAGGAATGAGATATGAAAAAGACTTTTAAAATCGATGTGGATTGCGCCAACTGCGCAGCCAAGATGGAACGTTCCATAGAGAAAATAGCCGGTGTTGAGAGTATAAGCATCAGCTTTCTCACTCAAAAACTTAAAATTGAGGCCGACGACCAGAGATTTGATGAAATTATGCAGGAGGCGGCTAAGGCTTGCAAGAAGATAGAGCGTGGCTGCGTAATACATATGGAGTAATGCCATGAGCGCTGGTCAGAAAATCAGACTTGGCAGAATAATCGCTTCTGCCCTCATGTTTGCTGCCACTTTTTTACTTCCTGACGGCATTCTAAGCTTGCTTTGCTGTATTGCTGCATTTATTGTTGCCGGATACGATGTACTTCTGGATGCTGCTGGGAATATCGTGCACGGACAGGTGTTTGATGAAAAGTTCCTTATGTCTCTTGCTACACTTGGAGCCTTTGCTGTGGGAGAGAGCCATGAAGCTGTTTTCGTCATGGTATTTTTCCAGATAGGCGAACTTTTTGAGTCCATTGCCGTAGGGAAAAGCAGACGCAGCGTTGCAGCGCTCATGGAGATAAGCCCCGAATATGCCAATATAATGCGTGACGGTGTGCTTACTGAAGTTTCGCCTGAAGAAGTGATGCCGGGTGATATTATTATCGTAAAGCCCGGTGAACGCATACCTCTGGACGGCATTATCATTCAGGGGGAATCCTCTGTGAATACTTCCGCTCTAACAGGGGAGGCTCTGCCCAGAGATGTAAGTGTTGGAGATACACTCATTTCCGGATGTGTAAATATAAAGGGACTGCTTCATGTGCGGGTAAGCAAAGCTTTTGAGGATTCAACGGTCAGTAAGATTCTTGAGCTTGTAGAGAGCTCCGCCGCCAGCAAATCCAGAAGCGAGAACTTTATAACCCGCTTTGCGCGTTGGTATACCCCTCTTGTTGTGTTTTCAGCCATTGCACTTGCTTTACTGCCGCCCCTGTTTGTGGGGGATTGGTCTCAGTGGATACACAGAGCACTTATTTTTCTTGTTATCTCCTGTCCCTGCGCCCTTGTAATTTCAGTACCCCTGAGCTATTTTGGCGGAATAGGACGGGCTTCCCGGGAGGGCATTCTTGTAAAGGGCTCCAATTATCTGGACGCTTTGGCCCAGTGTGACAAATTCGTTTTTGATAAAACGGGTACTCTTACAAAGGGCAGCTTCTGCGTTAAGAAAATATATGCTCAAAGCTGCAGTGAAGAAGAGCTTGCAGAGCTTGCAGCCTGCGGTGAAGCTTTTTCTGACCACCCAATTGCGGAATGCATCAGGCGCTTTTATGGGGCTGATGTTGAGAGAGACAGGGTGACCGGCCTTGAGGAAAGAGCCGGTTTCGGAGTAATTGCAACAGTGGACGGCAGAAAAGTTCTCGTTGGAGGAGAGCGCCTTATGAAGTTTGAAGGTGTCTCCTTTGATTCCATTGACGAAGCCGGAACCCACGTTTATGTTGCTGTCGATGGCAGGTTTATGGGTGGAATCCTGATAGCCGATGAAATAAAAGAAGACTCTGCTTACAGTATAGCTTTCCTGAAAAAACTAGGCATCAAAAAAACACTTATGCTTTCCGGTGATTCTCAGGCTTCCGCAGAAGCTGTTGCATACAGTCTTGGTATCGACGAAGTTCGTGCAGGTCTTATGCCTGAGGATAAGCTGAAATACCTCGAAAAAGCATTGGAGGAAAACAAAAACGGCAAGACCGCATATGTTGGAGACGGCATCAATGACGCTCCTTGTTTGTCCAGAGCGGACCTTGGCATAGCAATGGGCGCTCTCGGCTCCGATGCTGCCATCGAGGCTGCGGATATAGTCCTTATGGACGATAAGCCTTCAAAGCTGCCGCTTGCAATATCTGTTGCCAGGAAAACAGTCAGGATTGCAAAGCAAAATATTATTTTTGCGCTTGGGGTTAAGTTTTCCATTCTCGTTCTTGGCGCCTTAGGATTTGCCGGAATGTGGGCAGCGGCTTTTGCTGATGTGGGTGTATGCGTAATAGCCATACTCAATGCAATGAGAACCCAGAAATAATGAAAAAAGAATCACTTCCCAAGAGAGGGAAGTGATTCTTTTTTTAGAAAATACTTAGATAACGTTCGCCTGTGTCCGGTAGGACCACAATAATGTTCTTTCCTTGGTTTTCAGGCTTTTTTCCAAGCTCCAATGCGGCCCAAAGTGCAGCGCCGGAGGATATTCCGCAGAGCACTCCATCGGTCTTCGCTAAAGTTTTCATGGTCTCAAGAGCCTCGTTGTCTCCGCAGCAGATAAGCTCATCGTAAATATTCCTGTCAAGAGCCTCGGGAATGAAGTTGGCTCCGATTCCCTGAATGGCGTGAGGGGCAGCCTGGCCGCCGGAGAGAAGGGGAGATGCGGCAGGTTCAACAGCAACTACCTTGATATCAGGATTCTTTTCTTTTAAATATCTGCCTGTACCGCTGATGGTTCCACCGGTGCCTACAGCTGATACAAAGATATCAACTTCACCTTGAGAGTCTTCCCATATCTCAGGTCCGGTGCTCAGGTAATGAGCTTCGGGATTATGGGGATTATAGAACTGTCCTGCTATGATGCTGCCGGGATTTTCTCTGTGTATCTCCTCGGCCTTTTTGATAGAGCCGGCCATACCTTCCTTGCCGGGGGTAAGAACGATGTCCGCGCCGTAGGCAGCAATAAGCTGAATTCGTTCGCGGCTCATACTGTCCGGCATCACTATGCAGCAGCGATAGCCCAAAACTGCGGCACAGCAGGCAAGACCAATACCTGTGTTTCCGCTGGTGGGTTCAATTATTAGTCCGCCGGAGGAAAGCTCACCGCTATTTTCGGCGGCTTTTATCATGTTCAGGGCAACTCTGTCCTTGGCACTGCCTGCAGGGTTCTGTTTTTCCAGCTTTGCTATAATTTTTGCTCCGCAGCCGCTGAGGGCTTCAATACCCTTTAGCCTCAGAAGGGGAGTTCGTCCTATAAGCTGGGTAATGTTAGAATATATCATCACTGTTCAACTTCTATGGTGCTCATGATACTGCTGATGTTGAAATCAGCAAACTCATCGGTATATGCGATTTCTGCAGTCTGGAACTTCTCACCCATCATAGTATCAAAAGCATACTGAGCGGCAAGGGTACGGAAGCTGACGCCGTTATCATATAAATCGTCGGGACCGATGGGCAGACGGAGAATTATATGGTAGCCGTAGCTGGTCTCCACGATGTCGGAAACGCCGTAGTTTTCAAGAGCCTTGGTGCCTTCCTCGAATTGGGTTACCATTTCGCCGGGAAGGAAATAATATCCGTTGGGATAGGCGGCAAGACCGGTATCCTCGCTAAGAGAGTTCATAAGTTCATCGAACTTTGCAAGAAGCTCATCCTGAGACTTGGAAGCCTTGAGCTGCTGGAGGGTATCCTCAGCAAGGGCAAGCTTTTCTGCTTTGGCAGCCTCGTCCATGCTGGCGCCGGTTTCATCTGTGGTGAGGAAGAGAATGTGCTTTGCGTAAAGGAAACCGTTGGTGCTCAGGAAATCCTCAACATCTTCGTCGCTCAACTTTTCGCCCTCGGCACCGAAGTTTTCTTTGTAAAGATTCTGATAGTAGATGGCGCAGGCCTGGATAAAATGGTAATATTCCTCATCCATGAAGGTAGCCTCAAGGAATTCAATAAAGGAATCCACATCTCCTCCGGTGTAGTTCTGGGCATCAGAGGCCAGCATATCGTCAATAGCCTTTTCCTCGTCCTCGGTGAGCTGGAGTCCTGCGCTTTCGGCTTCGGCTGCTACAACAGCGTACTGGGCGCACATTGTCTCGGTATAATATTTGGCATATTCCTCAAGTGTCTGGGTCTCGCTGTAGAGATCGGTCCAGGCAAACTCGGTGCCCATGTACATCTCATACTGCTCCATGATGCTGTAGAGCCAGCCATAGTATTCTTTCCAGGTGATTTCAGTACCGTTAACGGTCATAACAACGGCATCGGGCTCGTAGTTTTCATATGCTCCGCGATAATCAAAGGTGGTGTAAGAAATGGGCTGGGACTGTTCCACGGCGGGAGATTCCGTGGGTTCGTCTACAGCGGGCTTTTGAATATTGCCGCAGCCGGAGAAAAGGCTCAGGCACAGTATAAGTGCGAGAATTATAGCAATGATTTTTGTTTTCATGATTGGGTCTCCTTAAAAGTAATAAAAACACGAACAGTATAATAACATTGTTTACAGTTGAGTGCAATATTTTTTGATAATACTTTGCTTCGGTAAATTCCTCCCTCAATAATGTTCACAAATTCTTTACTTGAGCTTTAAAATAGGCAGGAGTATAATAATGGCAGTTGCGGAGTATATTATTTTCGCTGTTTCCCCGGAGGTGTTATCAATTTTGGCGAAGAAAATGATGCTTCTAATCAATCCCAACGCCGGAAAAGGTCAGTACAAAACCTCACTCGCTGAGGTTTTGAATATCTTTGGCGCGGGTAATATAATTCCAAGTGTTTTTTATACAAGATACCCGGGGCATGCCACCGAGCTTATTGAAGAAAACGCCCTTGATTATGATATGGTAAGCTGTATAGGCGGTGACGGCACCCTCAGCGAAGTTGTTGGCGGAATGATGCGACTGCCCGAATCCCGCCCCATCGGATACATTCCCATGGGTACCGCCAACGATGTAGCCAAGACCCTGGGGCTTGACAGCAAGCAGCCTCTTGTTGCTGCGAGAAGGATCGTCGAAGGTAGCCCCATGGATTATGATGTGGGTCTTTTTGGCGGTGATAATTATTTTACCTATATTTCTGCCTTTGGTGCTTTTACTGAAGTGAGTTATGCAACATCTCAGGAACTTAAGCACACTCTTGGCCATACGGCCTATATGCTTGAAGCCATTAAACGACTTCCGAAGCTCAGTGGAAAAAAGGCCATAATTGAGTATGACGACGGTGTTTTAAGAGATGAGTTTATCTTCGGCGCCATTACCAATTCAACATCCGTTGCAGGTATGCTTCGTCTTGACAGCAACATGGTGTCTCTGGCGGACGGAATGTTTGAAATTTTGCTCATAAGAATGCCTCAGGCCATAAAGGATCTCAACGAGATCATAACCAGTATTTTGAGCAATAATTTTGACCAGACCAACGTGGTGTTTTTAAGGAGCAAAGAAGTACGAATTATGTTTGAAGAACCCGTTGCATGGACAAGAGACGGTGAGGATGGTGGAAAACATCAGGACGTAATCATCGTTAACTGCCATCGCGGAGTCCAATTGATAGTGTAATAAAAAACGCTGGCTTTTCGGCCAGCGTTTTTTATTATGTTAAAACAATTTCTGAGGATAATGTCCGTCATGATGGCGTTTGTCCAGCTCCCATGCGGCATCATCAGCATCCAGCCTGTACGTGAGGCCGAACCAGCGCTCATCAGTCTGATGGGTAGTGATGATGAGTTTCCCGTCTCTCATAAGATCAGCTGCCATGACTGGAAGGAGGCATTCCGTGTTGTTATCATCAGCCTCCAGAGAATCAAGAAATTCCGTCAGATAATCTTCAATATAGGGCAGAGCTTTTACATTGAAGGCCCACATATTCATGGAAACCGGAGTGTCCGGTGGGAGAATATTTTCTCCCAGCTCCGTTTTTTCGATTATGACACCGTGTTTATCGCTAATGACCTTATAGGATTCTCTGATATTGCAAAGCTTCCCCTGGCTTATTTCGCAAATCCCCCGGGTGACAGCGCCGTGAGAACTCAGTGTGTTTTTGAGAGCGTATGTTATCAGGGCAGCATCCTGAGGTTCATCGAAGCTCTCCATTGCCTCAATGAGCTTCTTGTAGGAACCGGGACCGTAATAATCGTCTGCATTTATGACGGCGAAATGGGAAGTGAGATGTTCACGGGCACTCAAAACGGCATGAACAGTTCCAAGAGGCTTGACTCTGCCGGCAGGCAAAGCTATACCATCAAAGGAATTTTTACCACCCTGTATGGAGTAATAGAATTCTTTTTTTCCGTATGAATTTTTCATACGGCGGGTAAGAACGTGGAAATAATCTTCCATGCCCGGTCGAATAACAAAAATAATTTTGTCAAAGCCTGCGTGAATGGCGTCAAAAACCGAGTATTCAAGGAGTATTTCCCCCGAAGGCCCGACGCCGGTAAGCTGCTTATCGCCGCCAAAGCGGGAACCCATTCCGGCTGCCATTATAACAAGTATCTTTGTCATAAGCGTGCGCTCCAGTCGTTGTTCTTGGTTTAAGAATAACTCATTGCTGCCTGCAAATCAACATGAATTTTGCTTACAGCTCGCATCCCCGGAAAGATGCCCGAAGTGACAATAATTAATAAACGTATAATTTTTGACAAGCAGTGTCGAATAGGATAGCAGTATCTTTTGTTGAGGGGGAAGCTATATGCTGTCCGGCGCTTTTCTTTTGCTTGTAAGCAATACTTTTTTAACACTGCGTCTTGGAAAGGGGAGTCATGGCTCCTTTCCACGCCCGCTGAAGGGAGACGAGGAACTGGTCTATGTTGAGAAGTGGCTTGGCGAAGGAGATGTTGAAGCGAGAAACAAGCTTGTTGAACACAATCTCCGTCTTGTGGCTCACATAGTTAAGAAGTATTACTCCCAAAGTTCGGATACTGATGATCTTATTTCTATTGGTACAATAGGGCTCATTAAGGGTGTGAGCAGCTACCGCCCCGATAAAAATGTACGGCTTGCCACATATTGCAGTCGCTGCATCGAAAACGAAATATTAATGCACTTCCGGAGTCTTAAAAAATCTGCCGGTGACCTGAGTCTTTCGGAACCCATTGATGTAGATGGTGAGGGGAACAGTCTTTCCCTCATGGATATTCTTGCCTGCGAAGATGATATGCTGGATAAACTCAGTGCCGAGGAAACCAAAAGTGAGCTTATACACTGCGTCAATTATGTCCTGGACGGCAGAGAGGCTGAAATTATAAGGCTTCGATATGGACTTTACGGATCTGAACCTTTGACACAGCGTGAAACAGCGGAAATATGCCAAATAAGCAGAAGCTATGTCTCGAGAATTGAAAAAAAAGCTATAGAAAAACTGAGAAAAGCTCTTGGAGAGCCATAACATCTCTTTATTCGTTAATAAATTTATGATACAATGCAGATACATAGCTGATGCAAGATAAGTAAGGAGTGATGCATATGATAAAGATACTTATTGTTGATGACGAAAAACCGATCAACGACCTTATCGAAATGAATCTCAGTGAGGCAGGTTATAATTGCACCTGCGTGTACGACGGCATCTCTGCTTGCGATATTCTTGAAACAGAAAGATTCGATCTTGTACTGCTGGACATCATGCTTCCCGGAGCAAACGGATATGAGGTTCTGGATTATATCAAACCACTTAATATCCCTGTTATCTTCCTCACAGCCAAGGGAAGTACAGAGGACAAGGTGAAAGGGCTCAAGCTTGGCGCCGATGACTATCTTACCAAACCTTTTGAGATAGTTGAGCTTTTGGCCCGCGTAGAAAGCATTTTGCGCAGAGCCGGAAAGACCCAGACGGAGATAGAAGTGGACGATATTATTATAGACACCCGTTCACGCAGCGTTCGACGTGGTACCCGGGAAATTGCCCTTACCATGAAGGAGTTTGAGCTTCTGCTTCTTTTTGCCCGGAATAAAAATATTGCGCTTTTCCGCGAGACCCTTTATGAGAATGTGTGGGGCAGCGATTTTATGGGAGATTCCCGAACGGTTGACCTTCATGTACAAAGGCTCAGAAAGAAGCTGCACTGGGAAGACAAGATCAAGGCTATATACAAAGTCGGTTACCGTCTGGAGGTATGATTGACCAGCCATGACAAAAACTCTTAAGACTTTTTTCTCTGCCGCCATTGTTTTTATGCTTGTGATATGTGTGGGGGAGTGCCTTATAATAAGCCGTGACCCCTCCGCCGTTGCAGCTTACGGCTTCTATATTCTTTTCCTCATTCTTGCCACCGTTATAGGAGCCTTTGTTGTGTGCTTTGCTGTATGGTATCACACCGAGAGGGATGTAAGCGAGCTTCGAATGAACCGGGCCCGTATCAGAGAGCTGGAAGCCGCAATCAGTAATCTTGAAGATGTGGCTAACCGCCGTGAGGAATTTATAGCCAGCTTCGCCCACGAGCTGAAAACTCCTCTCACAGCTATTATCGGTTATGCGGACATGATTCGTTCCAAGGAAATGAGCCCCAAATCCCGATTTACAGCCGCTGGTTACATATTTTCCGAAGGAAAGCGTCTGGAGGCTCTTTCTCTAAAGCTTATGGACATTATTGTTGCCGGCAAACAGGGCTTCGACCGAAAGCAGTTTGAGGTTGGTTATTTTATTCGCTCTATCGCCGCCGTCACGGTGCCCTCACTATCCAATGACGGCATTACCCTTGATATGCGCTGGGAACCCGGAGAAATCAAGGTTGAACCGGACCTTTTTAAAACGCTTATGATAAATCTTGTTGATAACGCCAGAAAGGCAAGCAAGAAGAATGATATTATTGAACTCTTCGGCAAGGCCGAGGCAGACGGCTATTCTTTGTATGTCCGTGACCACGGCAGAGGCATGAAGAAAGAAGAGCTCAGCAAGATTACCGAGCCCTTCTATATGATAGATAAATCCCGCTCCCGCGCTCAGAACGGCGCAGGTCTCGGCTTAGCACTTTGCCAGCGTATTGCCGAGCTTCACGGAACTGCTCTGCAGTACGAAAGTGAACCGGGGCAGGGCACAACTGTTCGAATCTTTTTGAAGGGAGACGAACAGAATGCTTAATAAACTCAAAAAGGCGAGAGACACTCTCTCCGAAAAGACGAAGCTGCTTATCTACGTTCTTGTTGCAGGAGCGGTTTTTCTTACAAGCTGCTTTATGCCCCTGGCTTTCAGAGGAGATGGTTTGGCCGATCCCTCTTTTACCACCGGTGAAAGGGCTGCCATGTTTGTTAAGTACAATGCAAAAGACAGCAGTATCAGGTATAAGGTCATCAATGACCCAGAAAAGGATCAGCTGAAGTTTTGCGAGGAGAGATTCAACGAGATCGCAGGCAGCTGCATACTGGATACCGCTTCACGAAAGATGCTTACAGAAGGTCAGACTTTCATATATCTTACTGACGGCGATAAAAGTATGACCCTTTGTCGAATGTGGCTGCAGGATAAGGGAGACTGGACCAACTGGATAGAAATCTATATGGATGCCGAGAGCGGCTTCATTTACTACCTGTATGTTAGCAGTACCTGTGTCAGCAACAATGACAGCTATGCTTCTGCCATTGAGGAGGAGCTAAACGCAAAGATTCTGGCCTCCCTTCTTGCAAAGGAGAGCGGCTATGATCTCAAAGTGGTCAACTGGTCCGGAAAGACTGAGGATAGCGCTACCGCATACACCTCCCTTGACGGCAGCGCTCTTGTCTGGGAGATATATTGTTCCTACTATCCTTCGGCAATACTCGATGTCAAAATCAGCGTAGCATAAGAGCTGAAAAATGTGGGGGAAAATTTCGGTTTTCCCCCACATTTTTTACCCTTTGTGGAGAAAAGCTTGCATATTCATAGAATTTGTGATATGATACCATGCGCTGAATATATATGTATTGAAATTATCATATATTCTAGCCTTATTTCATGAAGAGGAGGTATATCTGATGCGGAAACATAAGTGGCGCATTCTGCTCATAATTCTTGTCGTCATACTGCTTTCCATTGTCAGCTCCCGTGTATCTCCTGCGCTCCCCAGTGCTGAGAGTCCTACTGTGAGCGTTCCTTCTGTAAATACAGCTCCCCCTGACATTGACTATGTTCCTGATGATGTGGTTCCCGAGGAAACTCCCACACCTACATCTACGCCCACACCCAGTCCTGAAATTGATCTTCCCGATGTCTCCATTCACGAATGGAACCTCAAGCTCGTCAATAATAACAACGTTCTTTCCAAGTCCTTCGCTCCTGATGTCAGCGAGGTGGCCAACGGCCAGTATTTTGACTCCCGCGCTGTTGATGCCCTGAATGCTCTTCTTGACGGAGCAAGACAGAATGGCTTCAACACATATATCAGCACAGCTTACAGACCCTTTTCCACTCAGGCATTCATTTTTAACGGTAAAGCCAGTCAGATAGCCTGGCCTGATGGGGACTTAGCCGAAGCTGAAATGTTGGCCCGCAAACTCGTGGCTTATCCCGGTACCAGCGAGCATCAGCTTGGTCTTGCTGCGGACATTGTGGATTCTTCCGACACATCTCTGGTGGCGGAAGACCTTGAGGACATGCCTCTGCTTGTGTGGCTTGCCGAGCACTGCCACGAATATGGATTTATTCTTCGCTATCCCAAGGATAAAGAAGAGATTACCGGTTGGTACGAGCCCTGGCACTTCCGTTATGTTGGCGTAGAAGCCGCCACATTCATTATGGAAAACGATTTGTGCCTTGAGGAGTTCATTGAGCTTTATAAGCTCCCCGGTACTTAATATCAACTAAAATAATCCATCAGGCGCACTCAGTGCGCCTGATTTTATGAGAAGGCATATTTATGAAAAACAACTCCCTAAAACTTGCAGTTTTGGTTTTACTTATAGTAGCTCTTGGCGTGGTAACATATTTCCATCACAGCGCAGAGGAGCCTTTGGACGCTTCTCTCTCCGTTCCCACTACTCAGCTGCCCGCGGAACCTTCCGCCAGTCCCGAACCGACGCCCACACCCACGCCGACTCCTACACCAACACCTACGCCTACGCCTACGCCTACTCCGGAGCCCTATGCTGACAAGCCCGATATAGATATTACCAGCTGGGAGTATCTTCTGGTCAACTCCGAAAATAATATCGGAGAGTATGTGCCTGAGCTTAGCAGCCTTGAGGGCGGTCAGAGCTTCGATTCACGTGCTGTTGATTTTCTGCAGGCCTTTATTGACGCCGCCAGGGCAGAGGGGCTTTCCGTTTATCTCAGCTCCAGCTACCGCAGCTATGCCGAGCAGAACTATCTTTACGAGCGCAAGGTCAGCCAGTACGGCGACCCTGCAGTTGCAGCTACCATCGTCGCTCCTCCCGGTACCAGTGAGCATCAGAGTGGTCTTTGCGCCGACATTACCGATATATATTATCCCACCAAAGATCGCAGCCTTGAGAATACCGCCCTTTTCAAATGGATGAATGCCCACTGCCATGAGTATGGTTTCATTCTTCGCTATCCCGACGGCAAGCAGGATATTACCGGCATTATATACGAGCCCTGGCATTTCCGTTATGTGGGCGTTGAAGCTGCCACATATATCAAGGATAATGACCTCACTTTCGAGGAATTTGTTGAGCTTTATAAATAATACTTTGATCCCCGATGAGCTTTCATCGGGGATTTTTTTCTTGTAAAATTATTATGCTTAAGTAAAATCAAAAAAAGCAGGAGTCTTATGATCCCTGCTTTTTATATTGAAATCGTCGCTGAGCCGATGTATAATAAGATGATGTATTGTGTGCGGGAGGTGCTTGTGTATGATTGATAATATCGGAAAACTCAAAGAGATGATTGAGCAGAGCGATAATATCGTTTTCTTTGGTGGCGCTGGTGTAAGTACAGAAAGCGGAATTCCCGACTTCAGAAGTGTTGACGGTCTCTATAACCAGAAGTATAAATACCCTCCCGAGGAGATACTCAGCCACAGCTTTTTTACCCGTTACCCCGAGGAGTATTATCGTTTCCATCACGATAAGCTTTCCCTTGGTGATGCTAAGCCCAACGCTGCACATTTAAAGCTTGCCGAACTTGAAAGACGGGGAAAGCTCAAGGCTGTTATTACTCAGAACATCGATGGCCTCCACCAGGCCGCAGGCAGCCAAAACGTTATAGAGCTCCACGGCTCTTTGCTGAGGGCCTATTGTTCCCGGTGTGGGAAGACCCATCCCCACGAGCTCATGAACGGTTGCATCGGCGTTCCACGCTGCAATTGCGGAGGGGTAATAAGACCCGATATAGTTTTGTATGAAGAGGCTCTGGATCAGGACAATATTGCTGCCGCCGTTCACTATATAAGGCAGGCGGATATGCTTATTATTGGCGGGACCAGTCTTGTGGTTTATCCCGCTGCAGCCCTTGTCAATTACTATAGAGGGCACAAGCTTGTGCTTATAAACAGAGGCAAAACGGGTCAGGACGAATATGCCGACCTTATTATCAGAGATAAAATCGGAGAGGTGTTTTCACAGATATGAAAAACGGAGATCCCCGCGTAGATATACTTGGCGTAGGCTTTGATAATGTTGCAAAGAGCGAAGCTGTTGACCATGCCTTTGCAATTCAGTCTGAGCACAAGGCCTATTATGTTGTTACTCCCAATCCAGAGATAGTTATGAGAGCCCGGGAGGATGAAGCCATGCTCTCCGCCGTAAAGGAGGCTGAGCTTGTCATCCCTGACGGCATCGGCGTTATCTACGGAGCGAAAATACTCGGCACGCCTATGAAAGAACGTGTGCCTGGAATAGATTTCACCACCTCTCTTATGGAGAAGATGAACGAAGAGGGGAGAAGCGTATTTCTCTTTGGCTCCAAGCCCGGTGTTGCAGATAAAGCCGCCGAAAATCTTGCGGCCAAGTTTCCAGGAATCAGATTTGCAGGCACCAATGACGGTTATTTTACCGATGATGAGCCTATAATCGAAAAGATAAACGCTGCAAAGCCCGACCTTATGCTGGTATGCCTCGGTGCGCCCAAGCAGGAAAAATGGATGCAGAAAAATGCCCATCGTCTTGATGTTGGTATAATGGTAGGCGCAGGTGGTAGTCTTGATGTTTTTGCCGGTGTCGTTGAACGCGCCCCCGAGAAGTGGCAGAAAATGGGTCTCGAATGGCTTTACAGACTTTTGAAGGAGCCTAAACGCATAGTACGCATGATGAATTTGCCAAAATTTTTGATTGCGGTTATTTTCAGCAGAATCAGAGGTTAAAATGATGCAAGGTAATCTTATTGTTATAGAAGGAATTGACGGAAGCGGCAAATCCACCCAGTATAAAAAACTCTGTGAGAGGCTCGCATCTGAGAACTTTGAGTTTCGAAAAATAGTTTTTCCCCGCTACGATAAGGATAGTTCCGCTCTTATTAGAGAGTATCTCGGCGGAGGTTTTGGTACCAATCCTGACGATGTTAACGCCTACGCAGCATCCACTTTTTTTGCTGTTGACCGCTTTGCCTCCTTCAAGACTGACTGGGGCGAGTACTATAAAAACGGCGGACTCATACTTTCTGACCGCTATACTACCTCTAACGCATGCCATCAGGGAAGCAAACTCCCCCCTGAGGAAAGACGTGAATTCCTAAACTGGCTCTATGACTTCGAATTCCGTCTTCTGGGCCTTCCTGCACCCAGCCTTGTGATTTATCTTAATATAGATATTGAAGTTTCCAGGCGTCAGATGGATAAGCGCCAGAATGATACCAACACTCAGGCGGATATCCACGAAAAGAATTTTGATTATCTTCAGGCTTCTCTGGAGGCCGGTCGATTTGCCGCTGCCACCTATGGCTGGAAGGTCATAGACTGCGTTGTGGATGGAAATATGCGCAGCATAGACGATATCCACGAGGATATTTACTCCGCTGTTATGGAGGCAGTTAAAAAATAAATGGCCCCCGAAGGGGCCAAGAGTGATTCTGTTTCTCTATTTACTGTTTATTTATTCAGCAGCCGCAGCCATTATCGCAGCCGCAGCCACAGCCGTGGCCGTTGTTGCTGTAGCCGCCCCAGCCGCCGCAGCCAAAGAGCACGATGAGAATCAGAATTATCCAGAGGCAGCAATTGCCGTTGCCGTTATTGAAGCACATATATATTACCTTTCTCCGCGCTATAAATCCTTTTTCGCAGCCTTGAAGTCATGCGCGGTATGATTCTTCGACCCGTCGTAGCTATGTCTTGCGGAGTCGGCGCCAACTCCGACTGCAATATATTATGTGCGATCAGTATTATCTGTTACCGATTTCCCTAAGAAAGGAGA
>JAZSFJ010000049.1:0-28696 GCA_045532145.1 Oscillospiraceae bacterium | reverse complement strand
GCTTACCCCGATATTGACCTTACACCCTTTTACAAAACATCTACCGCCCGTCCCTTCAAGGTGACGGAAATTAAGGAGGACGAATAATATGTCAAACGCAATTCAGGCTGCAACAGCAAACAAAAAGCCCGAAGCCAAGGGCAAAGCCACACTGCAGCAGTACATAAAGCAGATGGAGGCCGAGATCAAGAAGGCTCTTCCCTCCGTGATCACCCCCGAGCGATTCACCAGAATTGTGCTATCCGCGCTGAGCACGAACCCCAAGCTTGCCGAAACGACCCCTCAGAGCTTTCTCGGCGCAATGATGACCGCAGCGCAGCTTGGTCTTGAACCCAACACCCCGCTGGGACAGGCATATCTTATTCCCTTCCGCAACCACGGAGTTATGGAGTGCCAGTTCCAGTTGGGCTACAAAGGGCTCATCGATCTGGCATACCGCAGCGGAGAAGTGAGCGTTATTCAGGCTCAGGTGGTTTACGAGAATGACGAATTCTCCTACGCCTTCGGCCTTGAGCCTTCCCTGAAGCATATTCCCGCCAGGGAGGACAGAGGCAATCCCAGCCACGTTTACGCGGTGTTCCGCACCAAGGACGGCGGCTACGGCTTCGAGGTGATGAGCATGGAGGATGTTCGCGCCCACGCCAAGAAGTTTTCCAAGGCATATGGCAACGGCCCCTGGCAGACGAACTTTGAGGAGATGGCAAAAAAGACCGTTCTCAAGAAGGTTCTCAAATACGCCCCTCTCAAGAGCGACTTCGTGAGAGGCATTGCTCAGGACGAGGTCGTGAAGACCGAAATCGCCGAAGATATGTACGCAGTTCCCAATGTTGTTATCGAGGCAGATTATGAGGTTGACGAGGAGACCGGAGAAGTAATCGGTCTGGGTACCGAGGGTTAAGAGAAAGGGGCGCGGCTATGGATATTATCAGCTACATCGGTGTCGGCAGGGAGAATGCCGTGACGAGGGCGCAGCTTTGCGCCCTCACCGGGATGGGAGACCGCAGCGTAAGGGAGCACATTGAGAGAGCCAGAAACAGCGGTGCCCTTATTATCAACGACCAGAGCGGCAAGGGATACTTTATCGCTACATCTCCCTCGGAAGTTTTATCTCAGATCAGGGAAAACAAAAGCAGGGCACTGAGCATTCTTGCCCACCAGAAACATCTGAGACAGGCTTACATGGAGATGGAGATGAAGAGCATAGGCCAGACGGAGGTGGCGCTATGAAAGGGAAAAAGAATCCGCTCCTCGCCAAGATGGCGGCAGAGAGGGACTACTGCTTCAGCGAGGGCATTAAGGTAGGTATCCAATACAACAACGACCTCTACCACATGGTGCTCCATGACCCGGACATTATGGGCAAGGACACCTTCGGCCCTGCAAGACTGGAGAAAATACATAACGCCGCACAGGAGCTGGGAGAGACGCTTGCAGATGCGCTTGACGCACGGAAGCCTGAAGCAGACTGGTGCAGGGAGAAGATGGACGCCGCACTTCGCCGCATCTGGAAGGACAGGCTTCTGCCATTCAGCAAGCGTTATTGTCAGCTTACCGAGGTGAGGTATGGCAAAAAGCGATGAACTGAGGAGCAAGGACCTCAGCACCGCCAGCGGCCTGCGCCGCAGGGTGGTGGAGCTTGAGATGGAAGTTAAGAAGCTTCGGGAGCTGGTCCCGCAGACGGTCTGCCGCGATTGCCGCAGCGCCTGCTGTCCCGATGGCATCTTTATCCGGTGCAGAAAGCAGGGGATGCGAATTTGCTCCCCTGACGGATTTTGTGAGGAAGGGAGGCCTCGGATACATGACAACAGAAAAAGAACTTCAGGAGCTGAAAAACAAGCTCAGGAGAGCGATTGAGGATATTCCGCACGTTGGCAACAAGTGCGGCAATCTGCTCAGAGACGGCAGGGGCTACTGCGCTGTTGACGGCGGAATATGCTGCTACCGGGTTCACACCGGCTGCTCCAACTGGAAATGGAGGGGCGAGGCATGAGCACATACGCAGAGGTGCAGAGGCGCTTTGCCTCAAGGCTTGAAGCGTTCAGGGAGCAGCTTGGACTTACCAAAAGGCAGTTTGCCTGGCGCTGCGGCATTACCATTCACAACTATGACTACTACACAAACAAGGGCGGGATGCCCAACCTCTACACAGCTATGGTTATAGCTGAGAGGCTTGGGCTTACCCTTGATCAAATGATAGGCACGAGGGGAGGCAAGACAAATGGCAAGGATCGGGTATGAACTGCACGATTTGGGCGTGGAGCAGCTGCGCATGGAGCTTCTCAAGCGCAGCGCCGACCACCACCGCAAGCTTCTGGTGAAGCAGATGAAAAATAAAAAGCGCAGGATCGAGGACAAGGGCCTCGATGAAGAGGTTCGCGGCATTGAGCGCTTCTTCCTCTCGTACTTCGGACAGCTGCTTTCAAGCGGCAAGGGCGAGTACATAATCGAAAAGGATATTGAAATCGCCCGGGAAGACTTTAACAGGGGGAAAAAATCACATGGCTGAGCGACGAATGTTTACTCAGAAAATTATAGACAGCGATGCCTTTCTTGAGATGCCTCTCAGCTCACAGGCTCTTTACTTTCACCTGAACATGAGAGCCGACGATGACGGCTTTGTCAATAACCCCAGACGCATTCAGCGCATGATAGGGGCAAGCGATGATGACCTCAAGCTTCTCATTGTGAAGCGCTTTATCATAGGCTTTGAGACAGGCGTGATCGTTATCAAGCACTGGCGTATGCACAACACACTGCGCAAGGACAGATATAACCCCACGCAGTATCAGGAAGAGCTTGCCAAACTGGAGGTTAAGGACAACAACGCCTACACCGAAAAGGGTTCTGGCAACCACTTGGCAACCAAATGGCAACCAAATGGCAACCATCTGGAACCACAGTATAGTATAGATAAGGATAGTGTAGGTAAGGGGAGTATAGAGAGTATAGGCGCTCCTCCGGAGCCGTCTGCGGCGACTCGCATATCCCCGAAAGATGTCAAACACAAGTACGGCGAATACGGCTGGGTCAGGCTGACAGACGCGCAGCACGCTAAGCTTCTTTACGATCTTGGACCCGAAGAGCTGCTGCGCTGCATCAGGTATGTGGACGAGAGCGCACAGGCGAACAAGAACAAGAACAAGTGGAGCGACTGGAACCTTGTCATCCGCAAATGCGCCCGGGAGGGCTGGGGGAGAAACAGCAGAGGCACCGGCGGTGTGACCTTCGCCCAGATGAGAGAGGACGGCAGACGATGACCAGAGAGCAGACTCTTGACATTCTCACGGTGCTGCAGGCCGCTTACCCCAACTTCTACAGGGGCATGACAAAGCAGCAGGCCGACGCCGTGATTGACCTCTGGGCCACCATGTTCGCCGACGAGCCTCTGGAGGTCGTGGCGATGGCGGTGAAAGCCCACATCTGCAACGACAAGAAGGGCTTTCCACCTCACATCGGTGCTATTAAGGAGGCAATAATCAAGCTGCGGACGCCCGATGAGATGACCGAGATGGAGGCTTGGGGGCACGTCCGCAAGGCCATAGGCAACGGACTCTACGGCTCTCAGAAGGAGTTCGACAAGCTGCCTCCGGTGGTGAAGCGGCTTGTGGGCTCACCCAATCAGCTCAGGGAGTGGGCAATGATGGACGAGGAGACCGTTGCCAGCGTTGTGGCAAGCAACTTCCAGAGGAGCTACAAAGCCCGAGCCGCCCATGAGCGGGAGCTGCTGGCTCTGCCTGCGGATGTGAAGGCCGTTATGCAGCAGTTGGCGGGCAAGATGGACATGAATTTACTGGAGGGCAGAACATGAGCAAATTCGACTTTGGAGACCGCTATGAGGTCTATGACGCGGCTATCGGCAAATGGGGAACACCAATGCAACTTTGAGTTGCCATTGAGGAGATGAGCGAGGTAATAAAAGCATTGACCAAGTTTATGCGGGACCCTGACCGTCTGGAGGATGCACTGCCCTCAATCATCGAGGAAGTTGCGGACGCCACTATTATGCTTGAGCAGCTAAGGCTCATATTCGGCATAAACGACGAAGTTTGCGAGGCTATGGATGCCAAGATCGAGAGATTGAGGGAGAGGGTGAGCGGGTGAAGCACCTCGGAGATATCACAAAAATAGACTGGTCAGCCGTTGAGCGCCTGCTGAAAATGGAGGGGGTGAGGGAGTGAACTCTGTAATCAAGTACCCCGGGGCAAAGTGGGCTATTGCCAAATGGATTATAAACCACTTCCCCGAGCACCACAGCTATCTCGAACCCTTTTTCGGCTCCGGTGCTGTGCTGTTTACCAAGGAGCGCAGCGCGATTGAGACCGTCAATGATTTGGATGGGGACATAGTTAATCTGTTTAGCTATATTCGTTCAGACCCGGAGCGTTTGGCAAAAGCGGTTTACTGGACGCCGTATGCGCGCAGCGTGTACGAAACGGCGTGGGAAAACCAATATACCGAGACTGATAGCTTCCAGCGCGCAGTAGACCTGTATGTCCGCATGATGATGGGTCATGGTTTCAGGACAACCGGAGAAAAGGTTGGCTGGAAAAATGATGTGCAGGGGCGCGAGGCCGCGTATGCCGCATCTCAATGGTGCAATACGCCGGAGAGGATATTTGAAGCAGCTGAACGGCTGCGCGGTGTACAAATAGAAAACCGCCCTGCTGTGGAGTTGATAAACCGGTTTAATTTTCCCAATGTTCTGATATACGCAGACCCACCCTATTTGCTTTCCACCAGACATGGGAAACAGTACAAATGCGAAATGTCAGATGGAGACCACGAGGACTTGCTGGCAGCGCTCAAGGCGCACAAGGGGCCGGTGCTGCTTAGTGGATACGACAGCTGTATGTATAACGATGCTCTGCGGGGCTGGTACCGGAAAGAGATTACTACCTACGCGCAGACAGCTACAAAGCGCAAGGAAGTTCTTTGGATGAACTTTGAGCCGATGGAGCAAATCAGCCTGTTCGAGGAGGCGAAGGCACAATGAAAAGGGCACAGACAGATATATTCTCCCCCATCTGGGGCGACTACTTTAGAGAAATCATAAGAATGGCTCAGCTTGAGAGCCTTGTGGCGGTGTGAGAGGAGGAATAACAATGCGTGAACACATGGACAACCCCGAACTCTTGAAAGGCGGTGAGGGCGCATGAAGCCGATATACGAGCCGAAAGGCAAAGCCAAGGAGTACGGCGATTATGCCGTAAATATCTACACAGGATGTCCGCACCGTTGCTATTACTGCTTTGCCCCCAATGTTCTGCGTAGGGACAGAGAAAAGTTCTACAGCAATGTTGCCCCAAGAGAGGGCATTGTGGAAGCTGTAAAGCGGCAGTTGGAGCAGGAGCAGATGACTGGAAAGACCGTCCATCTGTGTTTTACCTGTGACCCCTATCCGACAGGGTATGACACCACTGCAACGAGAGAGGTTATCAAGGCTATCAAAGAGAGCGGCAATCACGTCCAGATACTCACCAAGGGAAACGGCAGCCGTGACTTTGATTTGCTGGATGAAAACGACTGGTACGGAATCACATACGATGGTTCGCCGCATGGCATATATGAACCGAGCGACAGATGGGCGGATGTGTATTCTGCAAAGATGCTGGGCATTAAGACTTGGGTATCGTTTGAACCTGTTGTTAATGCTGATGCGGTTTTGGAAGCCATAGAAGAATGTCATGACATCGTGGATAAGGTGAAGATTGGCAAGCTGAATTATTGGCCATCCGACATTGACTGGAAGCAGTTCGGAGAGAAAGCGGAGGCGCTGTGCAAGTCCCGCAGACTGGACTACTACATAAAGGAGAGCCTGCGGGCGGAAATGGAGAAAGGCGGTGAGGGCTGATGACAAAAAAAGATAAAATCTACATGAGAATAGCAATCGTTTTGCTTATGATGATTGCCTTTGGCTTCGGCCTGCTTGCAGGTTATACATTTTCCGTGGAAGAGCCTGCGCCCCGCCATTGCTGCTGTTGTGGAGGTGAGGGCGATGGCTGAACGAAACCTTTTAGCCGTGAGCATTAAGCACACCGAATATCGGTGGAAGTTTGGAATGCCCTGCGTATTGTGGGGGCATCGGACGAGAGACGAGGAAAAGCGTTCTTTCGGTGGCTATACTCAATACCCTAATAACGCAGAGCTTTATAGCCTTGAAGATTGGGAGAAAAGCGGATATGCAAACAGCGATTGGATGAAGATTGACGAGCCTGTACACATGAGCATTGACTTCTGCCCTTGAAGTAATGGGCTTCTATGGTTACTGTTCCAGAGGGAAACGGAGGGAAGAAAATGCGGCTGATTGATGCTGATGCGGTGCTTGACTTATTCACGGTACAGGCACCCTCAATGTCATATAATAAAATGTTTGTGGCAGTTGCCAGTGCCCCCACCATAGACCCCGCAAGCCTACGCCCAAATTGGATAAACGTTGAAGAGGGTCTACCATTCCCGGACGAAAGAGTTTTGGTGTGGCTGAAAGCTAACAGCGCCCCGTACACGCAAATAGACACAGACAGGATAATTAACGGAAGAAGGGTAAGATGGCGCGGGTGTGTCTCCCATTGGAAGCCCCTGCCCCAACCGCCGAAAGGAGCTGCCCATGACAGCTAAAATTTTCGCTTACTGCCTGCTTATGGCGGTGGGCATCACAATACTCGCCGTGCAGTTCATCAGGGACAAGCGGCGGCAAAAAGGAGGCAAATAGCATGGCTTGGGGATTGATTTTTATCTTCGGCTGGCTCGGCATTATCGCACTTTGCCTTTGGATGCAGGGAGGGCGGTTTAAGTGAAGCGCATAATTCGCGTGTTCGCTCGACAGACGAGTTACACACCCGATGATGAATACTGCTTTTTTGATGACCCGCCCTTCGCGCCTCTGATCCCGGAGCATGACGAGGTCCATGTTTCCTGCACATTCACGTGGGACAAGCCAAGGGCGAGGGAGCTTGCCTTCCAATGGGAGGCGGCTACAGATAAGCCCGTTAAGCTCGGAGGACCCGCGTTTGAGTCTCCCTGTGATGGCTTTGTACAGGGGCTTTATCTCAAGCCTAACATCATCTTTACAACAAGAGGCTGCAACAATAACTGCCCTTGGTGCGGTGTGCCAAGGCTTGAGGGTAAGCTCCGCTGCTTTGACAAAATACCCGTGGGCAACATCATACAGGACAACAACTTCCTACAGGCTAATCGCAGCCACAAGGACAAGGTGTTTGATATGCTCAAAACGCAGAAGGGTATCTGCTTCAAGGGCGGACTTGAGCCGGATCTGATAGACGACCATTTTATCGATGCCATAAGGGGATTGCGTATAAAGGAGCTATGGCTTGCTTGCGATACCGATGCAAGGTTTCCGCTGTTTGCCGATGGCTGTGCCAAGCTGACCAAGGCGGGCTTTGACCGCAGTAAAATTCATTGTTATGTGTTGTCATACGCCAAAGACCGCGAGGCAGACGAAGCACGAGCAAAAGCGGTATGGGACGCTGGAGCAATGCCATTTGTGCAGCTTTTCAGAGACTTTTCGGAAAAGAAAACAAAATATTCAGCAGACTGGGAAAAGTGGGCGCGAATGTGGAAGCGACCTGCTTGCATACAACAGCATTGCGAGTTGGGCACAAATTATACTGACTTTTCAATTTAGGAGGGACTATGACCATCTTTGACAAAATCCAGCTCGGCTATTACCTCTGCACAGCCCTCGGCATATTCTTCGGCATAGCCCTCGGCATAGCCTACTGCAAAATAGCAAAGGTGCAGCCGGAAGAGCAGGACGACATAGACAACTTTGATTTTTGGATTGACGATTAGGAGGGAACAGATGGGAAGCGGTGTGAGATGGAGCGAGGAGGACTACTACGCCTACTCGCAGAGAATGAAGCACCAGAAGAACCCGGGCAAGGGCGATGGCAAGAAGCCGAAGAAAAACAAGTACAGCGCCAAAAAGACATGGGTGGACGGGATCTGCTTCGACAGCCGCAAAGAGGCCGAATACTACGGCAACCTGAAGCTGCTGCACAGAGCAGGAGCCTTGGCCGGGTACATAGTCCACGGCGCCCTGGTATGCACGGCGGGCACGGACAAGGACAACAGAGCCACCCTTTATGAGCCGGACTTTATCCTGCTTATGCCCGATGGCACTTACAAGATAGTGGACACCAAGAGCGACGCCACGCACACTCAGGTGTTCCGAAACAAAATGAAATCTCTCAGAGAGAAATTCCCGAAAGTGGAGGTCCATATTGAATGACACGAGAGCAGCTGATAAGAGCCAACAAGATCATGGAGCGGAAGATCGCCGCACTGAACGAGGAGAACGCCGGACTCAAGCGTAAGGTCGATGCAGCGGAAGACCTGCAGGACCTTAACCTCGCCCTCTGCACTACCATAGTGCGGAAGGTAGGCGGGCTGACGATATCGCAGGCCGAGGTCAACGAGGTGATGGATAAGGGCATACACACCCTTGTAAAACGGGCCGTTGACAAGGGTACATTTACTCTCAGCGTTCACGTTCCCGAAGAGAACGCCCCGGAGGGCGGCAAAACCCCCTGACGAGTCAAATTTTACATGTTTTTGTATCAATTTTTACTTGTTTTATGACACGGCAGCCGATTTGTGCTAATAAGAAAGTGCTTGAAGTTACTTAGTGCTTCAAGTGCTTTTTTATTTTATATATATTAATTTAATTATTTATTTATTATTTTTATTTATTTATTTATTAATGCTCTATCTAAGATAGGAGGAAGACATGGCAAAAGGAAAATTTGAAAGCCACGTCGCCCCTTACATAGACAAAATCGCCGCATGGGCCGAAAAAGGGGCCACAGCAAAAGACATAGCAAAAAAGCTGAACATAGCCTACTCAACCTTCCGTAAATACATCGAGCTTGGTGAAAAGGGAGAAGAGGGCTTCGTGGCGCTAAAAGAGGCTTTTGCGCAAGCGTGTGAGGTCCCCGACGACGAGATTGAGACCAGCCTTTACAAACTCTGCACAGGCTACAACGCAGAGGTCCAGAAGACCTTCAAGGTAAAGGAAGTCCTGTACGACCCCGACACCGGCAAGAAGATATCCGAAAGGGAGAAACTGGTTAAAGGCGTTGACGAGGTTCACGTCCCGGCAAATGTGTCCGCTCAGATGTTCTGGCTCACCAACAGACGGGGAGACCGATGGTCCTACAAGCCTGAGAAAGCACAGGGCGGCGAGGATGGCGGCGATACCGGAGTTATAGTCCTGCCGGAGGTGCTGGCCGATGCCTGATAAAAGGGCTGTGTGGCGGCCTCAACCGCGCCAGATAGCCTTCATGCAGCGACCTGAGTATGAGGCACTGTACGGAGGGGCGGCAGGCGGCGGCAAAAGCGACGCCCTCATTAACGAGGCTGCACGGCAAGTGGCCATTCCTCACTACAAAGGACTTATCCTCCGCAAGACCTTTCCGCAGCTGCAGGAGCTTATAGACAAGAGCCTGAACTACTATCCGAGGGCTTTCCCAAAGGCCAGGTACAACGGCTCAAACCACACCTGGACCTTTCCCAGCGGAGCGAAGATAATCTTTGGCTCCATGCAGTACACCAAGGACAGGACCAAGTATCAGGGCCAAGCCTACGACTTCATAGCCTTTGACGAGCTTACGCACTTCACATACGAGGAGTACAGCTATCTTTTCTCCAGAAACAGACCCAACGGTCCGGGCACGAGAGTATACATCAGAGCCTCGGCCAACCCCGGAGGCGTAGGGCACGGCTGGGTGAAGGAACGTTTTATAACCGCCGCTCCACCTATGACTCCTATTCCTGAAGTGGTCAGCTATACGCAGCCCGACGGCAAGATCATAACCAGTGTTCAAAAGCGCATATTTGTGCCCTCATCGGTTTTTGACAACAAGGCCTTGCTGGATAACGACCCACTCTATGTGCAGCGTTTGGCCTCACTTCCCGAAGCAGAGCGCAAGGCACTGCTCTATGGAGACTGGGACAGCTTCTCCGGGCAGGTCTTTCTTGAGTGGACGAATGACCCGGCACAGTACGCAGACCGCAGCAACACCCATGTTATTTCTCCATTCCGCATCCCGTCCCACTGGACTATCTGGTGCGGCCTCGACTGGGGCTACTCCCGACCCTTCAGCGTTGGCTGGTTTGCGGTGGACGAGGAGCGCAGGCTCTACCACATCCGCGAATACTACGGATGCACAGGCACACCTAACCAAGGCGTTAAGATGGAGCCGACTGCTGTGGCAAGAGAGATTAAGCGGATAGAGGCCGAAGACCCCAACCTGAAAGGCAGGTTCATTCATCGGGTAGGAGACCCGGCTATATGGGGAAGTCAGGGCACCGAAAGCATTGGTGAGCTGATGGAGAGGGAAAGGGTCTACTTCGAGAAAGGCAACCACGAGCGCATAAACGGCAAGATGCAGATGCATCACCGCCTCGCATTTGACGAAGACGGAGTGCCAATGCTCTACGTGTTCAACACCTGCAAACACTTCATCAGAACAGTGCCAAACCTCGTCTATGACGAAAAGGACGTTGAAGATATCGACACTGACGGCGAGGACCATATCTACGACATGACCCGATACGTGCTTATGGAAAACCCCATAGCACCGAGAATAAAGCCGCAGGCAAAGCCGAAGGAGTTCGATCCGCTGAGCGGCGACGATGGAAGGCCCGACAGATACGCTTTCTACCGCAGGTATTAACGCACAAAAAGCGGCTTAATGCAAAAAGGAGGAGATAAAGATGCCTCAGTTTAATAAACCGCTGTTTCCGCGGACGGCAGAAGCTTTGGCACAGCCTGTGGATGCCCTTACGGAAGGAATCATGCGAAGCCAGGCAAAGAGAGCCGAGGCCGCCCTGAGCGGCGCACCGGAGCTTGATATCCCGCAAAAGCTGCCGGTTACATCAGACACCGTGAGGGACGCAGCCGAGACCCTGAGAGAGTATCAGCGAGGCAAGGCAAGGCTTGATGAACGCATAGTTGAAGAGGAGCGATGGTTCCGGCTGTGTCAGTGGGACATCATACGCAAGCGCAGCCAGGCAGAGAGAGCCGACGAAGCGCGGCCTGAGCCTACGAGCGCGTGGCTTTTCAACAGCATAGCCAACAAGCACGCAGACCTTATGGATAACTTCCCGGAGCCGAATGTGCTGCCAAGACAGCGCGACGACGAGGCCGATGCCAAAGTGCTTAGCTCTATTCTGCCGGTTATTTTTGAGCGCAGCGGCTATGAGGAAACCTACGACAAGGCCGGATGGTACAAGCTCCAGCACGGTGTTTCCGCGAAAGGTGTGTTCTGGGATAAAAGCCTTGAAAAAGGGCTTGGTGATGTCGCCATTCCCTTCATAGACATTCTCAACCTTTTCTGGGAACCGGGCATAACCGACATCCAGAAGAGCAGAAACCTTTTCATAACCGCCTTGCAGCACAACGACCTGCTTATCCAGCAGTATCCGCAGCTGAAGGACAAACTGGGCGGCACAGATATAACCGTCAAGCAGTATGTCTACGACGACACTGTGGACATAAGCGAGATGAGCGTTGTGGTGGACTGGTACTACAAGGTCCGCGAGGGCGACAGAACCGTCCTCCACTACTGCAAGTTCTGCGGCGACACTGTGCTTGAGAGCACGGAAAACGACAGGGATATATATCCAAACGGCATATATGCCCACGGCGAGTACCCTGTGGTGCTTGACGTGCTTTTCCCCGAGGCAGGAACTCCTGTAGGCTTTGGCTATATAGCCCTGGAGCGAAACCCGCAGCTTTACATCGACAAGCTTGATCAGGTTATTCTGGAAAGCGCCTCGATGAAAGCGAAGCTTCGCTACATGACAAAGAAAAGCGCAGGCATCAATGAGGAGGACTTCCTTGACTGGAGCAAGCCTCTCATATTCTACGAAGGCGACAAAGACAACATCATTCCTCTTGAGGTTCCCGACCTTCCGGCGAGCGTTATCAACGTGCGCCAGCTCAAGATAGACGAGCTGAAGGAAACCAGCTCCAACCGCGATGTATCTCAGGGTTCGTCCTCCGGAGGCGTAACCGCAGCCGCTGCCATAGCAGCACTGCAGGAGGCGGGCAACAAGACCAGCCGCGATATGATTAATCGCTCCTACAGAGCCTTCGCTAAAGAAAACTACCTGGCAATAGAAGTCGTGAGAGAACGCTACGACATCAGCAGAACCTTCCGCATAGTGGGAACCACCGGGCATCAGGAGTTTATCAGCTTCTCCAACGCGGACATCAAGGGCAAGCCGGTGCCTCCTGCGTATGCGGCGCAGGTTAACGAACCCGGTTACCAGCCCACCAGCCGCGTTCCCATCTTCGACATAGTGGTTAAGCCTCAGAAGCGCAGCCCCTACTCCAAGATGGCGCAGAACGAGCTGGCAAAAGAGCTTTACCAGATGGGCTTCTTCAATCCCGAGCTTGCAGACCAGAGCCTTGCCGCACTGGATCTCATGGACTTTGACGGAATCGAGGCTGTGAGAGAAAAGGTACAGCAGGGACAGACACTGATGAAGCAGCTTATGCTGATGCAGCAGCAGATGCTCAGCATGAGCCAAATCATATACAGACAGACCGGACAGGCCCCCCTTGGTTTTGCATCCCAAGCTCAGCAGGGAGGAGGCGCAAAAGCCAATCCCCGAAAAGCGGAGGGCAAAAGCATGGGCAGTGCCCAGACGGACGCCGCAAAAGCCAACATGACTTCTTACGGGCAGCGTCTGGCACAAAGGGCCTCCCCTGACATGAATTCAGGATGACGCGAGTCTGGTTTGACGAGGGGCGCGAGAGCCTGAGACTTTATGTGACAGGCCACGCCTGCTACGACAACAGCGGTAAGGACATTGTTTGCGCCGCTGCCTCCGCTCTGGGCTTTGCTCTGCTGGGCTTCTTAGAGTCCAGAGACGGAGGATTCACAGATGTGGACTATTCCGTTGAATGCGGCAAGCTGGAGATTACAGCTCCGAACACAGCCGAAATCGCAGTGGCGTATGAAGTGGCGGTGACAGGACTTATGCAGCTGGGCCGCAAGTATCCGGAAAACATTCAAGTTACCATAGGACGCCCGTATTGAGGGCTGACTCACGGGAACAGACCGCGATTACATGAAAGGAGCGTATCCGTAAATGCGCAAATTCAACACAGTGCTTGACATTGACCTCCACCTGTTCGACGGTGCGGCAGGGGCTGGAGCAGCCGGCGACGGCGGTTCCGGAGACAGTGGCGCAGGCACAGCACAAAAGGCTGAATTCCAGAGAAGGAACGGAAGCAGCCGCCGTTCCAAAACGGGCGAACTTTCACAGGTAGTCTACGGCAAGACCACCGAAGACCCTGCATCTTCCGACGCCGGGAAGAACACTGACCCAGGCAAGGCAGAACCCACCGCCGAGGACAGACGCAAGGCTTTCAACTCCCTTATCGAGGGAGAGTATAAAGACCTTTACGAAGAGCACTTTCAGGAAAAGTTCCAGAAAGCCTTCAACCGCAGATTCTCCGAGGCAAAGGGCATGGAAAGCACCCTCGCCGCCCAGAGGCCTGTTATCGACATGATGATGCAGCGCTACGGCATAGAAAACGGCGATATGAGCGCACTCCAGACTGCCATAGAGCAGGACAACCGCTACTGGGAAGAAGCCGCCGAGGAGAGCGGCATGAGCGTTGAGCAGTACAAGACCATGAAGCGTCTCGAAAGAGAAGTGCAGAACTTCAAAGTGATGCAGCAGAGAGCCGAGGGTGAAAAGCAGATGGCCGAGCAGGTTGCGCGATGGCGCAGCGAAGCGGAGGCCATGAAGGGTGAACACCCGAGCTTCAATCTTGAGGCAGAACTGCAGAACCGCTCTTTTGCCCACCTTCTTCAGACCAAATGGCCTGTAAAAGACGCATACGAGATGATTCACCGCGAAGAGATTGCAGCCGCCCGGGAAAAGGTTGCGGCTCAGAAAGCGGAAGAACGCCTTAAAGCGGCCTACCAGTCCAACGCGGCCAGACCCAGCGAGAACGGAAACTCCTCTCAGAGCACCGCCATCACAAAAAGCGACGTCAACGCTCTCAGCCGCAAGGACAGAGCGGAAATTGTGCGCCGCGTGAAGCAAGGGGCAAATATCAGTTTCTGACAAAGGCCCCTTGGTGCAAACACACAGAAAGGGGTAATAACAAATGCTTTTTAATTCCGGCATCGTAGACAGAATCTACAACATTCAGCTTTTCGCCGACCTGAACGCACAGGCCACCACCACTCCCGGTCTTTCCGATGAGATGAAGACCTTCTACAGCGACTATCTCATCGACATGGCCGGCCCTAATCTGGTCCATGACCAGTTCGGTCAGACCCACGACATTCCCAAAAACGGCGGTAAGATAATCGAGTTCCGCAAGTACAGCCCTCTGCCCAAACTGCTTACCCCCCTCACCGAGGGTGTTACTCCCGATGGCCAGAGCCTCACTGTGACCACCATCACCAGCGAGGTCAGGCAGTACGGCGGCTACATCACCCTTACCGATGTGCTGCTCCTGACCGCTATCGACAACAACCAGGTGGAGGCTGCAGAGCTGCTTGGCGATCAGGCCGGCATGACTCTGGACACCATCACCCGCGAGGTTCTCAACGGCGGCACCAACGTTCTCTACGTTGGTGGTGTTACCAGCCGCAGCGACCTCACGGAAGTTATCGGCGTCAAGGATATCAAAAATGCAGTCCGCATTCTCAAAAACCAGAACGCCAAGAAGATCAACGGTTCCTATGTGGCTATCATCCATCCCGATGTCAGCTTCGACCTGATGGAGGACCCCAAGTGGGAAGCCGTCAAGACCTATGACCCCTCCGACCTCTATGAGGGCGAGATTGGCCGACTCCACGGCGTCCGCTTCGTCGAGACTAACGAGGCCAAGGTGTGGGAAGAGGCAGGCGCAAACAGCAAGAGCGTCTATTCAACCCTCGTGCTGGCTGCCAACGCCTACGGCACCACTGCCGTTACCGGCGGCGGCCTGCAGTACATTGCCAAGCAGCTCGGTTCTGCCGGTACCGCTGACCCCCTGAACCAGAGGGCAACCACCGGCTGGAAGGCCATAAAGACTGCCGTACGCCTTGTTGAGCAGTACATGGTGCGCATTGAGAGCGTCTCCACCTTTGACGCTCTTGCCAACTAAGTAAAGAGCCCTTAGCGGCTCCGGGCGCGGAGTTTGTTCCTCCGCTCCGCGCCCGTTTTTTTATGAAAGGATGAAAAAATATGGCAAGCAATACCAATAAGCAGGCCAAGGCAGCTCCCGATACAACTACCGCAATCTCTCTTGAGGAGATGCAGGCTGCAATGCTGGCAGAGGCTGAGGCCAAGGCCGCAGAAATTCTGGCGGCAGCGGAAGAGAAGGCCAAGACTATTCTTGAAGCCGCCGAAGAAAAGGCCGAAACCGCAGCCAAGGAAGAAGAGGAGTATGTCTGGGTAAAACTCTTCAAGGACAACGAAAAGTACAAGGATGACGTGTTCGTCTCCTGCAACGGCGAAAACTGCGTTATTAAGCGCGGTGTGCGTGTTCGCGTAAAGAAGTGCTTTGCAGAGATCCTCGACAACTCCGAGCATCAGGACTACGAGACCTCTGTTATGATGGACAACATGAGTCATGAGTTCGAGGCCAACACCGCCAAGCTGATTGGCGCATAAACCAAAACGGAAAACTCAATAGAGATACCGCGATACCACGGCAATTCTCTGTTACACGGGATAGAGGCGCAGCTCCTGCGGACAAGGGGGCTGACGCCTTATTCTCTTTTATAGACCAAAAAAGGAGGTGAGGAGCCATGCCGATATTTTCGAAAGTGCTGGGCGGCATTGATGAGAATGACCCTAAATCTCTAAAGCAAATAGCCAACCATATCAGAGTTATGCAGGAAGAGCTGGAATACAGGCTCTCCGTGCTGGACAGCAGCAACATAACAGAGATAGACACAACGAAGACCAAAATAATCACACCGCAAGGCGATCTGTATCACCTTATAGGGGAACTTGGCGGAGACTACTCAGAGTTTGTTCTGACCTTGGAGGAATTCAAGGTCACGGTGCAGGACTACGAGGAGACTGTAGACGGCTACACAAAAAAAGTCAGCCAGTTTGAGCAGACCGTAGACGGGTTTGAAATGACGGTAAAGTCCTACGAGGAGAGCGTTGACGGCTACACCGAGCAGGTCAGTTCCTTTGAGCAGACTGTGGAAGGCTTCGAGCTTTCCGTAAAAAACCTCACCGAGGAAGTTGGGCACTCCCTGAGACTGGACAAGGACGGTGTGTACATCACAGACGCTCAGGGCAAAACTGTCACCATCAGCGGCGGACAGCTGGACGCAGACAGCGTGACAGCAGACAGCCTCCATCTCAGCGGCGACCTGACTGTATACAACGGCGAGGATGAAGAGGACATAGGCGGCTATATGGGCTACGCAGCTTCTCTCCAGACCGGAGGCAGCGGTATGCACATGGAATGCGGCAAGGGCGAGTGTGCCGTTACCGACTCCGGCGCAAGACTTATGTTTCACGCAGAGCTTGACGAGGACGGCAACGGAAGCCCCGACCACAGCATGATAGCTGTGTATGAGGGCGGCGCGGTTATCAGTCCCAAAAGCAAGCCCTATTACTTCAACACCGCTGCTTTCTACGGCGAAGCGGAGCAGGATCTCGGAGTTGCCGAGCATCCTTGGGCGCAGATTTACACCGCTGCGGCTGCGGCTACCACCTCAGACCTCAAGGCCAAGCACAGCATCGCCTACGACATCGACCCCAGATACGACCTCGTTTGGGAAGCCCTGCGGCCATGCACCGGCAAGTATGTGAACGGCAGAAGCGACAGAACCCATATGTTCCTCATCGCTCAGGACGTGGAACAGGCAATAGAACAGGCAGGGCTTACGAGCAAGGACTTTGGCGCATTTGTACGCAACGGAGAGCTTTGCTCCCTGCGGTACGAAGAGTTTATACCCATGATAATCCGAAGAGTGCAGCGGCTTGAAGGCATTCTGGAAGGAGGAGGCTCATGATAAAAAATATACGCAACGCTTACCGCCTTATTTCAGCCATAAAGGTTTCCGGCGAGGCAGTGGATTATATGGCTATGGCGAGACAGCAGCTGAGAGAGGCCGAAAAAAAGGCTCTGGAGGCAAGCGGTGTGCCAAGAGCTATGCCCACCGGGGACGGAGAGGAGGAAAACGATGGACAGACTTGTTGAGGTTAAGATTAACGGACCGTACCTCAAAACCGACACAAGCTTCGGAGGAGTGCAGGGCGAGGCCAACATTACCACCCTCCGCATCGGTTTTGACGAGGGCTGGAACGGCTTCGACAAGACCCTGTACTTCCTAAACGCCAAGGGCGAGCTGCCCGTAAAGATAGACCTGACAGCAGCATTGGTGGTAGAAGAACGGACATATGCCGTGCTTATTCCCGGAGAGGCTCTGTGCGAGGGAGGCTGGTTCAGCTTCATAGTAGAGGGCGCACTGGATGGCGTTGTGCAGCGCAGCGTTGAAGGCAAGCTCTATGCCGAGCCTGTGGAGGACTACGAGGGTGCAAGATACCCCGAAGGCGTGGAGGGAGCGGACACTTCGGCTGTGTTTTACGCAGAGTACGGCGTAAGCACTATGGACGAAATAAGGGCCGCCTTTGACGCAGGCAAGGCCGTCTTTGCCTTCCGAGGCATCTACGGAGCGGGAATGATAGGACAGCTTGTAAACATTTCCGGAGCGGCACTTTTCGTCTGCCACGACGGAATGAACAATCTGTTTTTTAACTGCAACCAGGCAGGCTGGGGCGAGGGCTTCTTTGCGCCGGACACCGAACCTGTGGAGGTAAGCTCCATAGATGTTGTGGACGGCACGGAGGCTGTGACCTTTACCACGACCTTCTCTGACGGCAGCAGCAAGGTCAGAGTTATCACCAAGGACGCGGAGGGCAATCCCGCAGGCATGACCGACGATGGCAAGGCCGTGACCGTGACATGGACGGAGGTTGACTGATGAATAACCGCATGAGGCACTTCATCGTCAAGCTGATGTGCGACGAGCTGGGCTGCAAGGACATAAGCGAGATCGCCGGCTTTGCCTTTTACAAGAAGGATGAGGAAGAGGAAGACGTGCCTATTATGCCTGAGCCTGTAAGTGGGGCAGATGGCTATGTGTATGACGGCATGGTGCTGCCGAAGCATATACGGGATGATGAGTTCCGCTATGCAATCATGTACGGCAGCGGCTCTGTGAGGCTGTATCTGTCCACAAAGCCATGCGTCGGAGACCCTTCAAGCACGTTCTACAATTATGGGCGTATTTCCCCTCCTTATCGGGTTTACACCTATGACAGAGCGACGAACAGTTGGGGGACTTATACAGAAACGACAGAGGGCAGCGACTACAGGGTGAGTTACAGCTATGTAATGTGGAGCAATTATAACCTTACAAGGGCCAATAAGACCGTTGCGGTCGAGGGCACTACTCCAAGGGCCTTCTATCTGAACAGGGCAAACAGCCCCACGGCATTTCTGTATTCCTCTGGCAAACTGGGCTTCCAAAGCAACAGCAAGCCAGAAAGCGGCTATGAGGTTGTTGGAGCATATGTGGATTGGGAGAATTGCCAACGAACAAGTAACATCAGTGTTCCGTGGCTGCGTATTGATAAGAGCTCCATTGAGAGCGTGGAGATCGCCGCAGATGCAATACCCGCCCACACTGATTATTGGTTTTATGGCTGCTCGGTCCTGGAACGTGCAACGCTCCCGGAAGGACTGAAGAAAATAGGCGATTATATGTTCCGAGGCTCAAAGCTCTATTCCTTCAATTTCCCCAGCACCATAGAGGAAATAGGCGATTATGCTTACGCATACCTGACCGCCATCGGCGGATATAACACCTACCGCGAGACAATCACAATTCCCGACAGTGTTAAGAGAATTGGAGACTATGCCTTCTATGATGCAAAGACTTCGTATGCGCCACGCTGTGCTGTTGTTATCGGAGCTGGCTGCGAGGAAATCGGCAGGTACGCATTCGGCAACAACATTGAGATAAGCACTGTAACCATCGGCGCATCGGTGAAGAGGATCAATCCTTATGCTTTTTACCGTATTGGCATACACCGAGCGGGTATAAGCCACAGTCAGGTTGTAAACGCAAGCGTGACATTTAAAAACACCAGCGGATGGTGGGTCAGCAAAGATGCCGATGCTACCTCCGGCACTTCCGTGAGTGTGACCAATGCCTCCACAAACGGCAAGAACATAAGCTGCGTGAGCGAGCCTAAGAGCATCTTCCCAAGCGATGGACACGTTATTACGGACGGTGCATATTACAACTACTACTGGAACAGAACATAAAAGGAGTGATTAACTATGGTATTTAAGCCCGAAGAAATCGCTGCGGCGGCAAACCAAGCGATAAGCAAGCTGAAACGCAACGGGCAGATAGGTTATGTCGAAAAAATAAAACTTCCGCTAATTGATACCACTTCTGTGAATTGCGCCCCTGTGGAAGAATTAGGTGGGATGATTGGTAGTTTTCTTGTCGTGCCTCCTAATCTTGAAAATGCTCCGAGGTCTGACGCTGGCGAGTTCACCGCTTATGTAGTATGGGACGGCAAAGCCTACGATTGTTCGTACTACTGCATAGAAAATCTTGTCCAGTTTGGCAATATGTCTATGAGTAACCCCGAAGAGGAAAACACAGGTGAGCCTTTTGTTTTCAGTTTTGACAAAGAAGCGGGAATGGGGGTTCTCGTAACCACAACCGAGGGCAGTCACAGCTTTACGATGGCTGTTCTGGAAACGGTATACAAACCTATGAATGACCGATATCTGCCAAAGGGCGATGAACAGCCAGTATTTAGTCCCATTGAGCCTCACATAGATATAAATGACATTGTCAACGGTGGACAGCATACCTTGGAAATTACAGACAGCGGCATAGATGATATTTATGCAGGTGGGTATAAATTCTTTGTGGCAATGCTGAATTGTGACACCAACAACGGGGTGTTTTATGTCAGTGTGATGTTTTCCAAGTATGAGACCAACTATGTTGACGGCTATCTTTCTCAGATATGTAACTGGAAACCTAATAGCACCGATAACACATATTATATGCTCCAAAAAAAATCGAACGGCAGATGGAACTTGTTCGAATATACCGTAACATGACCGCCTACACCCTAAACCTCATCGACCAAAGGAGGCGCAACAATTAAAGGAAAGGATGATTTTATGGCAATCAAAATAGGACATGCCGCGGGAGACGAACGCCGCAAAGCCAGCGGCGGCGCGGCAGGGGACCAGACCGGCGGCGAAGTGACCATAGGGCGCTGGTATTCCTCCCCTTGGGATACTGTGCTCCGCCCCACAGACCCCGACATAGCGGAAAAATCCGCTCTGGCCTGCGAGGCGGCCTGCGCCAACAGCAACATAGGCTATGACCAGCTGCAGCGAAACACCCTCTATGAAAAGGCGAAGCTCAAGGGCTTTGACCTTGGCAGCATAGACGAGCTCTGCGAGTGCGACTGCTCAAGCCTGATGCACGTTTGCGGCATTGCAGGCGGAGCGGACTTGCCCTTTAAGTGGAACTGCTTCTGGACGGGCAACATGGTGGAGGGCTTTCTGGCCTCCGGTCAGTATGAAGCGCTCCGTGACGCCAAATACTTGACCTCTGACGTCTATCTGAAGCGGGGCGATATTCTCGTCAACTCCATATCTCACACGGCTATGGCGCTGGAAAACGGAGCTATGGCGGGAAAAGAGGAAGCGGCGGAAGCAAGCCCCCGCCCTACGGATAAGCCCGATGGTGAGACTGTAGGGCGTGACGACCCCGGCACGCCGCAGATGACCACCATGCAGACGGCGCTTCCACTGCTCAAGCAGGGACACATTGGCGGCGCTGTGTGGGCTATGCAGACCCTGCTCACTGGCCGGGGCTACTCCACCGGCGGCGTGGACAGCGAATTCGGCCCCATGACCGACAAGGCTCTCCGCGCTTTCCAGAGCTCCAAGGGACTTGAGGCAGACGGCGAATGCGGCGCACGCACATGGGCCGCGCTTATCAACGGATGAAAGGACGGTAAAAGCTATGAATTATATAATTGACACAAGCCGCAACTTCCGCTATGACGGCGGACGAAGAGGCGAGGGGACAGCCGGCGGGACGATGAACTTTGAGGGGTCCGAGTGGGAAGACCTTAAGAATGTCCATGACCTTCCCGGTGGAACCTCTGCGTATTGCATCGACTTTGCTGAGCTGGACAGCAGCCAGCAGAGCGAGATCGGCGGACCGGTGCTTGTCTATGCGCCTATCAAGAAAAAGTGGTGTCCGATGTAAGAGGTGCGATGTGACTATAACATTAAGTTGGCAGAGCATTATAACCGCCGGTGCAGTCATAACGGCGCTGACGGTGATCATAACTCTGTTTGTGAAAATCGTCCGCTTCATCGACCATCAGAAGGCGCAGGATGTGCAGATAAGCGCTAACCGCGAAGAGCGGGAGCGCGAGCTGGAAGAAATCCGAAAAATGCACGACGCCGATATGCACGCCGTTAAAGATGAGCAGACGCTCATAGTGTGGGGCGTGCTGGCCTGTCTCAAGGGCCTCAAGGAGCAGGGCTGCAACGGTCCTGTGACAAAAGCAATCGAAAAGATCGAAAAGCACCTCAACATCGAGGCGCATAAATAAAAACGGCGGGAGCAAGCCCCCGCCCTACGAAAGAAAGGAGATATACAACATGAACAGCAATTTCAAAGCGTGGATAAAGGCTGCGGGAGTCCGCGCCATTAAGACTGTGGCCCAGACCGCAGTGGCTACCATCGGCACTTGCGCCGTTCTCAGTGAGGTCAACTGGATAATGGTGGCCTCCGCCTCTGCGCTGGCCGGCGTGCTGAGTCTGCTCACCAGCGTGGCCGGCCTGCCTGAACTGAAGGAGTAAGGCAAGCGGCGGCAAACCGTCCAAAAGAAAACGGCGGGGTGGCAACGCCCCGCCAAACTTTAAGAAAGGGAGAATTGCGACAATGACAATGAACGAGGTAATAAGAGACCTGGAAGGACTCAAAGCAAATGTGGTTCCCGATCAGACAAAGATGAAGTGGATTGCCTCCGTGGATGGCCTCGTTTCCCTTCAGATTCACAAAGATGACGAGGCCGTAAGCTATGCCATCCCCAACGATGCGGACAATGAGCTGCTGCTCAAAGCTCCGTTTGACGATATCTATATTCTCTATTGCTCTGCAATGGTGGATTTTTATAACCGGGAATACAACAGCTATAACTTCAGTGTGCAGTTATTCAATGACAGACTGGATGAATACAAAGCTTATTACATACAGCGCAACAGACCGTGCAAGGCCAACAACTTCAGAAATGTAATGGGGTGAGACATTATGCTTCCATATCTCAGGGGGACAGCAGAACCCCACAGCAAAAAATATGTAGTTGAGTTCAGAGGGCTTAATCTGGGGGATAACTACAGGGAGGGGGAATTTTCCCACTGCGAAAACATATCCACGGAAAACTACCCCTGCATAAGCCAAAGCCCTGCAAGGGTTCAGACCGAAAGCTACGAAAACGGCATGGCCCTGAACGGCAAGGAAGAAGGCCTCGTAATAGCCAATGGCACGGTGTACTACGGCAGTATAGCCGTTGGCAGCGTAAGCTCAGAAAAACAGCAGATTGCCAACGTGGGCAAATACATCATCATATACCCCGACAAGCTTTATTTTGACACGGAGAGCAAAGAGCTTGGCTCTATGGATATAAGCCACAGCGTAAGCGGGGCTGTATTTACCCACAACAGCATAAAGGCTGAGGGCACGGTATGGGGCTTCAAGCCCAATGATGCCGTCACAATAAGCGGCTGCGTTACTTTCCCCGAGAACAACAAAACCATTATTGTCCGAGAGGTCGAGGGAGACACCCTTAAATTCTACGACAACAGCTTCAAAATACACGGCGAGATCCCCGAGGGCGAGACTGCACCCACCAGTTACACCGAGCAGGGCACGGTAACTCTCGAAAGAACAGCGCCGGAGCTTGACTTTATCTGCGAGAGCAACTACCGCCTATGGGGCTGCAAGGGCGACACCATCTACGGCAGCAGATACAACGACCCATTCAACTTCCAGCACTTCGACGGCCTTGCGGGAGACAGCTATTACATATCTGTGGGCAGCGCGGGAGAATGGACGGGCTGCGCGGCATACTCCAGCCATGTATGCTTTTTTAAGGAGCACACACTGCACAAGCTTTACGGCACGAAGCCAAGCAATTTTCAGGTGCTGACATCTCAGGTTTTCGGTGTGCAGAAGGGCAGCGAGAGAAGCCTTTGCATGATAAATGAAATACTCTACTACAAGGGCATTAACGGAGTTTACGCCTATGCAGGGGGCATCCCGGAGAACATAAGCGATGCTTTCGGCACGGAACGCTTCAAGGCGGCGGTGGCGGACAGCGACGGAGAGCGATATTACATCTCCATGCTTGACCGCAAAGAACAGCCGGTGATGTATGTTTACGACACTCACAAAGGGATATGGACGGCGGAAAGCGCGGATAACATCGCAGACATGGCCTTTATGAAGGGAAAACTCCATATGCTCTGCAAGGACGGACGGCTTCTCTGTGTGGACCCGGAGGCAGACCGCAGCAAAACCCAGTGGAGCGTGACATTCACTCCCTTTGACGAGACGGTGAACGAACGCAAGGGCTACAGCCGCTTTCATCTGCGGCTTGAAATGGAAGCCGGAGCATGGCTGAGCGTGGATGTTAAAAGGGACACGGACAGCAAGTGGCAGAGGGTTTTCACCCACCACAACGAGCGAGAGCGCACGGTTTCCTTTCCTATAAATCCCGCCAGATGCGACTGCGTGGAGCTGCGCATCAAAGGCAAGGGAATATGCAAAATACGCACATTGGTCCGTGAGTTTTTCATGGGCAGCGATAAATAAGGAGGCTCATAATGGCAAAGAAGAAATATGAGTGGGAAGAAAATACAGACTATCAGGCGCTGATCAACCAGAATGTAAAAGCCGGTGACTTCGCCTCCGCTGCCTTGAACGAGGCAAAACGCAACCAGAAAATCAGCGACATGGACGCCGCAGGTACAAACAAGTGGGGCGCAACGGCCACCAACCGATACAGCCAGTTTCTGCCCGTAGACAACAAAGTTGACGGCAACCCCGAGGAGTTTCAGTTTGAGACCCCGGCTCCCACATGGGAGAACCCCTATGCCGAAAAAGAGAGCGCACTGATGGACAGCATCCTCAATAAAGGGCCTTTCAGCTATGACCCTATGAGCGACCCTTTGTATCAGCAGTTCGCCTCCACCTACGGCAGAGAGGGCGACAGGGCGATGCGCGATACTCTTGCCGAGGCGGCAAGCGGCGCAGGCGGCATGAACAGCTATGCTCTGGCAGCGGCGCAGCAGGCTCAGAATTACTACGGCGCACAGCTGGCGGACAAGGTGCCTGAGCTTTATCAGATGGCCTATGATATGTACCTCAGAGACATCGACAATGAGGCTATGAAGCTTGGCCTTGTACAGAATGCGGGACAGACCGCATATAACCGCTATATGGACGAAATGGGCATCTGGCGGGACAACAGAGACTTTGCTTATGGCGTAGATCGGGACCGGAGGCAGGACGCCCTTGCAGAGCGCGAATGGCAGTACGGCATGACCGGAGACATCCGCGAAAACGCCAGAGCCGAGGTGGACGCCATAATCGCAGCGGGCGGCACTCCCTCTCAGCAGCTTCTGGATGAGGCGGGATACAGCGCCGAGTACATTGCCGCAATGCAGGGCCTGTATGCACCGCAGACTCCCATCTATGGCGGCGGAGGCGGAAATAACGTAAAGCCCGCAGTAGGTGTTTTGAATTACAGCAGGGCAAAAGAGCTTGCGGATAGTGGCTACATTGACGCGGGAGTTGCAGAAGTGCTTATGCAGAACGGATATACCCCTGAAGCGCTTGCATATATGTACGGCTATTACGGAGACAGCGCAACAAGCACAGAGACTGAGAAAACGCCATTTAAGAGCGCACAGGCACAGGCGATTTACGGCGCAATTGTAAACGGAACTATGGATGATGAGTCCCTTGGATATTCCATAATGGGTGCTTATAACAGTGGAGTTATCACGGCAGAGGAACGAGATCGGTTGCTTGATGCCGCGGGAGTATAAGGAGGGTCTATGGCAAACTACCAGGATCGTATAAACGCATTAATTAACGGCAACAGAACCCAAACTAACAGAAGCGGAGACGAAGACTGGAAAGATAGAGTGGCCAAGCTTACAGGAAGTGCGGCAGGGGTAACCGCCTCTTACAGCAACGGTGCTGACAAGGGATTACCCACATTTACCGCCTCTTACAGTGCGCTCAAAAGCGAAAAAGATAACGAAGAAGCCGAGGAAAGAAATTTTCTCGGCAGAACCATTGACTTTTTGAAGAGGGGCAGCGATGCAAGAGCAGACGCATATAAGGCCACAGCAGACTATTACAAGGCCAATGCAAGCAAGCCCACCATCGGCGGCTATCTCGGAGAGAAGGCCATAGGCGGAGACCTTGAGACCGTTGAGGGCAACGTAAACACCCTGGCCTATCTTCAGCAGCTTATGGCCAAGGGCTATGAGATGCAGGCGGCCAATGCTATGGGACATGCCGGTGCTGTGACCGGGAATGAGTACATAGACGAACAGGCCCGGAAACAGCAGGCAGAGGCTCTTGAGCATCTGCACACTCCTACTGAAACCGTTGCCAACTTTGGAGACCGCTTCACCCAGAAGGCAGAGGAAAAATATGCCGATGCAGACTTTAACCCACTCACCCGCTTTGCCGGTGATGTGGCCCAGGGATATGGCGGCATGGTGCCTGTTATGGTGGCCAACGCTCTGCTGCCCGGTGCAGGTCAGGCGGTTATGGCGGCGGGAGCATTCGGCAACGCGGCGCAGGAGGCAAAAAAGCAGGGCAAGACCGGAATGGACGTGGCCGCTTATGCAGCTGCCACCGCTGCCGTGGAATACGCTACAGAGAAAATCTGGGGCGGCATGGGCGGCATTATGGGCAAGGGCGCTCTTGATGATGTCCTGAAAAAGGCCATTGAAAGCGGAGTGAAGAGCGGAGCTGCCAGAGCCGGACTTACCGCCCTTGTCAGTGTTTTGGGCGAAGGTGTCGAAGAATTTCTTGCCGAGTACGGCGGACTGCTTGCAAACAAGCTGACCATTAATACGGACACAAGAACAGCTCTTGAGGCTTTGCCAGATGCAGGACGCGCAGCTCTTGTAGGCGGCATCCTTGGCGGACTGATGAACGCAGGCGAAATTGTGCAGTCGGGCCAGAGTGTAACTCCCGAACAGGCCGCAGATGCTGCGGTGGCAGAGATGGAAAATTTCGCTCAGAGAGGCGTTTCCCCTGAGATGGGCATGGATATTTCCAAGGCTGAAAATGGCGATATAGCGCACCCGGGCGTACCCGGATTAACGCAGGAGCAGCGCACTTTTGCTACAGAGGGAAATGACGCAAAATCTCCCCTTGAAACCGGGGGAAATTCGGAATATACTGGCATCAACGAACAGCGTGGCCAGAGCAAGGCCTACGGAAAAGCCGGAAATCATATTGATAACCGCACTACCGAAAGCGTGGCCGCAAGGGACACAAAGGCCTTTCAGTTTGACCACCCCGAACTCCACCAGTATTATGTTGAAGCGGCGCAGGTGCTTATAAACGATGCTCAGAACAGTCTGGGCAGCGGTGGAATGGCGCCCAAAACCGGTTACAATTCCGGCGGACACCGAGCCAAGGGCATGGTTTACAAGGCTCCCAAGAGCGAGATGCTTGACCGTGCGGCGAGAATGGACATTTCCCGCCCACAGCTTATTAAGGCTCTGGAGGATATTATTGCCGACAACGGACAGGAAAATTATGCTGCTGCCAAGCGAGTGGAGCTGCTGCTGGATACCATGCTCAGCGACGGCTATACCACCAGCTACGGCGAAAGCGTAAAGCCCAACAGTGTATACCTCGCCGCAAAGGCTACTATCACCGGCGGCCAGACCGAGTATCAGCGCCGGAAAGCGAAGCTGGACAGCGAATATGAGTTTGTTGACTCGGTGGAGGGGCCTCCCAACGCACAGGAGCTGGCCCGGAGACAGGCAGAGTATGCCGAACTGAAAGCAAAATATGAAACGGAGGGCGCAAGCAATGGCACAGAAGAAAGAGCCCAGAGTGGCGGTAGAGTCGAACAGCGGACACCTCGTATGGCTGCCGAAGAGCGAAGTGGCGGCATTCAGGGAGGGGCAGGAAGCACTGAAACGCGGGGAACGTCCCAAAAACGCAGAGCAGATGGCTTCCGCCATATTGTCCAAAATTCAGGAATACGCAAGCAAAGCACAGCATCCCAAGGAATAGGCGGCGGAACAAACAGCGAGACAATGTATGTCCTTCCGGCCAAGTTGTTGACGGACGAGCTGAGGACACTTTCCAGACAGCAGTTCAGAAACGGACGCCAGGTTATATATATTGTCGGAGAGATGGAATTCAGGGACGAGGGCGGAGTGTTCACCGCACGAGGCGCCATTTCCCGCGACGGCAAGCGTATGTGGGTCAGAGTTGATCACGACGTGCTAACACCAGAGCAGATTATAAAGCATGAGGAATTCCACGCTCTTGCTGGGAAAGACCCCGGACTTGTTCAGCGGCTTTGTGAGCAGATCATAAAGGAGAACAAGCAGTCAGAACTCAACCGGCGCGTCATGGAATATGTCAACGAGTACGGCTGGACGAATGTAGACTACGAGTATGTGCTGGAGGAAGTGCTTGCCGACTACTACGCCGACATTGACATCTTTGATTTTGTTGGCGACCACGAGACCTCTGAGCTTACCGATACCGTGAGAGATGGGGCGTCCCAGAGTGAGGCGAAGACCAACGACAGCAGAGGCCCACCTGCTGAGGGCAAGGCAAGCCGCGACATGGAGGAACGCAGAAGAGCCCTACGCAAGGGTGAGATGGTGAACAAATTCCGCGACAAGGTAAACTGGCCCGCTTATTACAATAAAGTGAAAAGCGCAGAATTTAATTCTGAGTATTACGATGATGGCGACCGCACCAATATGTATCTAAACGGTCAGAGACTTGTGTTGGAGATGCAGAAAAACGGTGAGTTCTCCGTCGTAGATGTGCAGGAGGCAAAATATGAAACCGATGCAGACAGTAATAAACGAAATGCTGGCGTTCATGCGGGAGAAGAAGTGGCCCGTGAGCGTACAGGAAACGATGATAGGCGCAATCGAAATGGCGAAGGACGAGAGAGCCGCAGCCGAGAAGGTGTGGGGAATACTTCACAGCGTGCAGACCCCGAAAGAAGCGGTGAAAGCCGTACAGCCGATGCTGAGGTAAAGACCAAGTATTCTCGAGAACTGGACAGCAACGGCAGGGAGCTGACGAAGGGACAGCAGGAGTATTTCAAAGATAGTAAGGCCAGAGATGCCCAGGGCCGCCTTCTCACACTGTATCATCAGACCGAAAATGAGTTTACAGTGTTTGACCCCCGCCATAAGGGCGCGGGCTCTCGTGACGATGGTACTCCGTTTGGTATCTTTATGAAAACCAGCTCCGGCGACATCGGACTGCGCGGCCAGCGTCAGATGGAACTGTATGCCAACATAACCAATCCTCTCCACGCTTACGACCGGGAGGGGCTGATG
>JAZSFJ010000062.1:0-41727 GCA_045532145.1 Oscillospiraceae bacterium | reverse complement strand
AAGTGAACTTCAGATGATCGTGGAGCGAAGTGCCGGCATCCTTTCGATTGATATAGAACCGGATGGGGCTGCCGAAATTGCAAAACGCAGCCGTGGTACTCCTCGTATAGCTAACCGTATGCTTCGGAGAGTGAGAGACTTTGCTCAGGTCAGAGCCGGAGGCGTCATTACAAAGGCAGTCGCTGATGCAGCATTGACACGCCTGGAGGTAGATCATATGGGGCTTGACTCTATAGACAGACGTATGCTGAAGAGTATAATAGAATTTTATGGAGGGGGACCCGTCGGGCTTGAGACGCTGGCTGCAACTATCAATGAGGAAGCTATTACTCTCGAAGATGTTTATGAGCCTTATCTTCTTCAGCAGGGTTTTCTTACAAGAACACCAAGAGGGCGCTGCGTAACCAGAAAGGCCTATGAACATTTAGGCATAGAATTTCTTGGTCAGAGTCAGTTGGAACTGTAAAAAATACTTTATGTACATAAAATATTCACAAATTTACAAGAAATTGTTGGGTTATCCTTGACATTTTTAGCAAGAGCGACTATAATCCACTTGTGATGACTGGTAGTTTGCGTTTTGATAATTATCTTGAATTGAATGATGATGAGCTTCAGGCTCTTGCCCTTGATGGTGATAGCGGTGCTGAAAATGAGTTGGCAATCCGTTATCGTCGTCTGGTTAGGATTTGCTCCAGACCCTACTTTCTCGCGGGAGGGGACAGTGAGGATCTTATTCAGGAGGGAATGTTGGGGCTGTTGTCGGCTATCAGGGAATATAAGCCCGAATTAGGAACATCTTTCAAAGCTTATGCGGAGATATGTATCAAACGCCGTCTTCTCAGCGCTGTTAAAAGCGCTTCCAGATTAAAGCACGCTTTTCTTAATGACGGAGTTTCTCTTGAGGAGATACTCTCAGAAGAATCCGGAACTCTTACGGCTTACAGTGTTGAAACATTTAGCCGATCACCTGAGGAGCAGGTTCTTGCCAGAGAGAGCAAAAACGACTTTATTTCTGCATTTTCGCGGTATTTATCCCGTTTCGAAATTCAGGTACTAATTCATTATCTTGATGGATTGTCTTATTTCGAGATAGCTGAGATTTGCGGCAAAAGCTCCAAATCTATTGATAATGCTGTGCAGCGCATCAGGAACAAACTGGCGCGGTACCTTAACCTTGGCGATTTCAGCTGAATGCTGACGCAAATATTCAGCCCTTTGGGCAAAACATTAGCTAAAAGAGAGGATTCAAAATGTACGAAGACAAGACTTTAGTTTGCAAAGAGTGCGGTGCTGAGTTTATTTTCTCCGCCGGCGAACAGGAATTCTACGCAGAGCGCGGCTTCCAGAATGAGCCCCAGCGCTGCAAGGCCTGCCGTGATGCTCGCAAGAACGCTACCCGCGCTCCCCGTGAGTTCTTCACCGCTACCTGCGCTGCCTGCGGCGGCGAGGCAAGAGTGCCCTTCCAGCCCAGAGATGATCGTCCTGTTTACTGCAGCGATTGCTTTGCAAAGATGAAGGCTGCTGAGTAATTCAGATAGTCTATATACAAAAAGGTGCGCATTTTAGCGCACCTTTTTGTATTTTCCTTAGAACTGCTAATAAATATATGTTGAAATTTAGCGTTTTTAAGGTATAATAAATAAGTCAATAAAACTGGAGGTAAAACACATGTTCGAGATTACCAAAGAAACCATTATTGCTGATATCATGATGAACGCTCCCGAGACCCAGCCCCTTTTCAGAAGCATCGGCATGCACTGCATGGGCTGCGCTATGGCTTCCGGCGAGAACGTTGCTCAGGCCTGCGCCGCTCACGGTGTGGATGCTGACGCTTTTGTGAAAAAGCTCAACGAGTTCATCGCTGCTCTCTAAGCGTATAGCTTCGACCATATCAGAAAAAGCTGCGGCGGAGGGTTTCCTCCGCCGTTTTGCCTGTTAGGAGAAATTGATTTGTATATCACTCTTTCAAAAAGACTTCAATGTCTTGCCGATAAAATAGATAAGGGCGCTATTGCTGCTGACGTTGGAACCGACCACGGTTATATCCCTGCATGGCTCATTCAGCAGGGGGTGTGCCAGCGCGTTATCGCCTCAGATATTAAGGCCGGCCCCCTCCAATCCGCCGTAAAAACAGCCCGAAATGCCGGAGTTGAGGATAAGGTGGATTTCAGGCTTTGCGCCGGACTTGACAAATATGGCCCTGATGAGTTTGATGTGGCTATTATTGCCGGAATGGGCGGCGAGACAGTCATAAGCATTCTGGAAGCCGCGCCCTGGACAAAGAGCAAAAAGCTCATCATCCAGCCCCAGTCCAAATTGCCTGAGCTACGCCGCTGGATGTATGCTAACGGCTTTATTATCAATGACGCCGAGCTTGTTTATGATACAGGGCGCATTTATTTGGTGTGGCAGGCTAGCGGCGGTGTCGCCGAGAACGAGCCCGGTACACACATGATTGACCCTCAGCTGATGAATAAGCGTGACCCTCTTCTTGGAGCTTATCTTGAAGGTCTTATCAAGCGTGAGCTTAAAATACTCAAGGGTATGGAAAAAGGCACGGCAGTCAGCGAGGCAGAGCTCAGTGGCCAACGGGCTGCCATCTATGAGCTTAAACAGCTGAAGGAGGAGACTGAAAAATGGCTAAAGTAAGAGAGATACAGGATTACTTTGATTCTGTTGCACCTTTTTATATGAAGTTTGACTTCGATAATATCGGTCATCTGGTAGGTTTTTCCGATGCTGAGGTCACTAAGGTTCTTGTGGCCTTGGATATTACGGACGAGGTCATCGACGAAGCAGTAAATTCCGGAGTGCAGCTTATCGTATCCCATCATCCCCTGATATTTGAAGCTCTTAAAAAGGTCACCGATGATGACATAAAGGGCCGCAAGATAATAAAAATGATACAAAACGGCATTTCCTGCATTTGCCTCCATACAAACATGGACTCTGCGGAAGGTGGAGTTAACGATGCACTTATGGCTGCGATGGGAGCTCAGGTAAGCGGTCTTCTGGAGCCCCACGGCAGTCATCCCGATGGAAGAGCATATGGTATAAGCCGCATCGGTGTACTTCCCGAAGAAACCGAGCTTGAGGATTTCCTTGTCCTGATCAGAAAAAACCTTAAAGCCAACGGCCTGAGATATGTGAGCGGTGGCAGAAGGGTAAAAAAAATTGCCTGTTGCGGCGGAGCCGGAGCGGGAGATATGCTCAAGGCCTTCAATATGGGCTGTGATACCTATGTAACAGCAGATCTGAAATATGACCATTTTCTTACCGCAAAAGAGCTTGGCCTGAACCTCATAGATGCTGATCATTTCTGCACGGAAAATGTTGTAGTTCCAGTACTCAGAGATATACTTCTGGAAGGCTTTCCCGGACTGGATGTTACAATTTCCCTGGTGCACGCCCAGACTGTACAATTTATATAATGTTTATCTCCCCACGGTCTCGTGGGGAGATTTTTTGTCCGCATAATAATAGGGCTCGTTTCATATTCTTGTACAAAAATCTGAATATGAAAGCGGAGGCTGAAAATATGAGTATGTCAGAAGTCTGCAGGGACATTGCGGCGAGAACAGACGGAAAGCTATATATAGGCGTTGTTGGCCCTGTCAGGACCGGAAAGTCTACCTTCATAAAGAAGTTTATGGAGAAACTTGTAATTCCTGAAATTGATGACCCCTTTTTGACGGAGAGAACCCGTGATGAACTACCCCAAAGCGGTTCGGGTAGAACCATTATGACTGCAGAGCCAAAATTCGTCCCGGAAGAAGCTGTCTTTATTGAGCCGGAACCGGGTGTCAGATGCGCAGTGCGTCTTGTTGACTGTGTAGGCTATATGGTAAATGGGGCATCGGGCAATATAGAAAACGGGGGAGAGAGGGTGGTAATGACCCCCTGGTATGAACATGAAATCCCCATAAGTCAGGCTGCCGAAGAGGGAACAAGACGGGTTATAAGAGAACATTCATCTCTTGGAATTATAGTCACAACAGACGGAACGGTCTGTGGTATACAGAGGGAAGATTATCTCCGCCCTGAGGAGAGGGTTGTGGAGGAAATGAAGGTTGCAGGCAAGCCCTTTGTCATTCTTCTAAACTGCGCCGATCCGCGTTCAGCACCTGCTTCGGCGCTTGCTGCGGAGCTGGGCGAAAAATATGCCTGCGAATGTATAGCTGTTAACTGCCTTGAGCTAAGTGAAGAGGATATAAAGGATATAATTACAAGGGTGCTGAAGTGTTTCCCCATTGAAAAATATTGCTTCAGACTTCCGGAGTGGATCGAGGCCCTCTGCGATGATAACGCTATGAAAAGAGAACTCTGCAAGAGTATTCTTGAGGCCTGCAATGGAGTTGAGAAATTAGGTGAAAGACAGCTGATTCCTGAGAGGCTTTCATCTATCGAGAACATCTCCGGCGCAGAAATCTGCGGAGCGGATATGGCGCGGGGCAGTATTGATATACGGCTTTCAATGCCTGGTCGCCTGTATTATGATACTCTGAGCAGTGAATCCGGTTTTGATATTAAAAATGATAGGGATCTGATAAGCATTCTGTCCTCTCTAAGCGGCTTAAAGACAGAATATGAGCGTTTTCACGAGGCTTTGGAAGAGGTAAACAGCACCGGATACGGTATCGTAATGCCCACTGCTGATGAAATGAAGCTGGAAGAACCGCAGGTGGTGCGACAGGGAGGACGATACGGAGTTAAGCTTAAAGCCAGCGCACCAAGTATTCATATGATAAAAACTAATATCGAAACAGAGGTTTCTCCCGCTATCGGCGGAGAGCGGGCGTCTGAGGATATGATAAATTTCCTCATACAGGGTTTCGATGGCGATATGAGCAGGATTTGGGAGAGCAACATATTCGGCAAATCCCTCAATGATATAGCAGGAGAGGGACTTGCAGGAAAAATAAAAGCGCTTCCCGAAGATACCAAATCCAAGCTTCAAAATACTATTCAACGGATAGTAAACGAAGGCAGCGGAGGTCTTATCTGCATTATTCTTTAATTAATTAATAATTTCAGTGATTAGAACAAAAATACGCCCGTGCATAATCGCAGCCTTGCTTTTTTGTCTTGTAACTGGCATAATCTTAGTAAGAAGCAGTTGTGAGAGTTCCTCGAATATTCCCGCATTTTCTCAATCTTCAACAGTCCCTGTGCTCATAATCGACGCCGGTCACGGCGGCGCTGACGGTGGTGCTGAAGCTCCAGGCGGCGTAAAAGAAAGCATTATCAACATAAATGTAGCTCTTCGCCTTAAGGATATGGCCTCATTTTGCGGTGTTCATGCGATTATGACAAGAAATGATGAGGAGCTTCCTTATCCCGAAAGCGCTGATACAATAGCAAAAAAGAAGCGATGGGACCAACAAAGACGTCTTGAGCTTATAAATTCAAAGGAAAATGCGGTTTTTTTGAGTATTCATCAGAACAAATATCCGGACTCGAGGCCATTTGGTCCCCAGGTGCTGTACGGAAAAGCCGCCGGTTCGCAGCAATTGGGTGAACTGTGTCACAAGCTCCTTAATGAGAAGTTGTGTCCGGAAAATCGCCGGGTTGCGAGCCCGGCACCGAAGGAAATATATCTCATGAAAAATGCTGGCTGTCCCGCAATTTTGGTGGAGTGCGGTTTTATTTCTAACCCCAATGAGCTGCAGCTCCTCATTGACGATACATATCAGAAAAAGCTGTCTGCCATAATGCTGGCAGCTTACCTCGGCTACATAAGCTGAAACGGAGGTACTAATGAAAGAAAGAACAAAATTTTACTGTACACAGTGCGGAAATGAAACAGGAAAGTGGTATGGCCAGTGTCCCGCCTGCGGAAATTGGAATTGCCTTGTTGAGGCTCCTTCCACTGCCGTGAATATAAAGAATAAATCCGGCGCAGTAAAGGCCACGAGTCTTCGTATGAACTCCTCCAAACCTATAACCGAGCTTGATATTACTGAGGAGGTAAGGTTTTCCACGGGAATAGGGGAGTTGGACCGTGTTTTGGGCGGTGGGGCTGTGCGCGGTTCTCTCGTTCTTGTGGGCGGTGCTCCAGGAATAGGTAAATCCACATTGCTGCTCCAGATATGCGGTTTGATGCCTGAGGAAAAAATACTATATGTAACCGGCGAAGAAAGTCAGCGGCAACTGAAACTGCGGGCACAGCGTCTGGGAGTTGAACGTGACAGCATATATGTGCTTTCGGAAACAAATCTTGACATGATTATGAATGAAGTTGATGCTCTTGATCCAGATGTTGTCATCATCGACTCCATTCAGACCATGTTCAACGGCGACCTTTCATCGGGACCGGGCAGCGTAAGTCAGGTGAAAGACTGTACCATGGCAATAATGCAGAAAGCCAAGATACAGGGCTTTGCCTGCTTCGTTGTTGGTCATGTAAATAAAGAAGGAGCCATTGCCGGCCCCAAGGTTCTTGAGCATATGGTTGACTGCGTTCTCTATTTTGAGGGCGACAGGGCTATGAGCTACCGCATACTCAGGGCCGCTAAAAACCGTTTTGGCTCCACCAATGAGATTGGTGTATTCGAAATGGTGGATGACGGACTTCGCGAAGTGCCCAATCCCTCTGAAATGCTCTTGTCAGGCAGACCAAGAAATATCCCTGGAACCTGCGTCACTTGTGTTATGGAGGGCTCAAGACCGATACTGGCGGAGATCCAGGCTCTTGTAAGCCCTGCAGGATACAGCGGAGCACGCAGAAACGCCAACGGCGTTGACTATAACAGAGCAATGCTCCTGTTGGCTGTTCTGGATAAACGGGGTGGTATGTCTGTGGCCGGATGCGACGCCTATATAAATGTAATTGGCGGTCTATATCTCGAAGAGCCCGCCGCAGACCTTGCAACCATCCTCGCTATTGCCTCCAGTGTCCGTGACAGAGCTATCAGCTTTGATACAGCTGCTATCGGTGAAGTAGGTCTTACAGGTGAGGTGCGGTCTGTGAACGCAATAAATCAGCGTCTTGCAGAGGTTGCTCGGCTGGGATTTAAGTATTGCGTTATTCCCGCTCATATTCGGGGCGAAGTGAAGAAACCTGATAATCTAGAGCTTATCTCCGTAAGAAACATACGAGAGGCAATAGACGCTGTAATATGAAAACTATATTGATAGGGGAGAGATACAGGGAAAAGTTAGAAAGTTCCCTGTACAAACATGGAATTTTACCCTTTTGGCTGCCTGAAAATCCAGATTTAGACCCAAGATTGTCGGCTCACATCGATTTATCCGTTTTTAAACATGGAAAAACAATTGTTATTGCAAATTACTTGGAGGCACATGAGATAGTTAATTATTTAACTAGTAGAGGATATGATGTCAAAATCAGTAAAACAAGTCAAGGCGTCGCATATCCGAAGGATGTAAATCTCTGCGCCTCGGTAATAGGGAATAAACTTCTTCATAACATAAAATACACAGACCCTGAGATATTAAAGCTTGGTTTAAATGAGCTTCAGATTAAACAGGGCTACGCAAGATGCACAGCATTGATCGTCGATAATAACAGCATTATTACGGCAGATCCAGGCATTGCAGATGCTACAGAAAGAAATGGAATCGATGTTTTGCGTATAAGCAGTAATGGTATCGTTCTGGAGGGCTTTGACAGCGGTTTTATTGGTGGAGCTTCATACAAAGCAGAAGACACTATATATTTTACCGGCGATATAAAAATGCATTCAAACGCCAATCAGATTTGTGAGTTTATCAGCAAACGTGGTCTCGAATGCTGCAGTCTGACAAAGGAGCGTCCTTTTGATATTGGTGGCGCGGTTTATATTGAGTAAGGCTTTTTAATTTTAAGGTTAAAAAGCCTTATTTAAACTCCCCTAAACTGAACAATATCTTTATTTTGTTTAATTATGAGTGAATTTACGCAGAGAACAGTTTTACAAGCTCAGCAAAATCAAGCACCTCATCCCCTGCGGCCTCGCCGGTCGAAGAATCCGGTTTTCTTTCATTTTGTTTAATTCCCTCCGATGTGTGCTTTTTCTTTTTATCTTTTGGTGGCTCAGAAGGAACATCCTGACTAAAATCACGATACGAATTATAGAGAGCTGCCAGCCGGCGCGAGTACTTAAAAAACTCGGCGCCGGTTTTCTCTTTCATCGGATACCAGACCTTTACAGCTACAAAAAGACCGCCACCGGCTAACAGAGACATTATCTTACCTTTCAGGCCAAAGTTCTTAATTTTTCGATGGATAACTTCATATTCAATAAGGCTGCGTATCTGGCGGTCAAGCATCCTGTCAAATTGAGCGATTAAAAATATATCGTAACCATAGTGTCGATGCTGAGTAAAGAACTCAAGCCATTCACTTCTCCCCTTCTGACTCCAGTCTCTGGCATTAAAGATAAGCTGCGCTTCATCAATAAAAAGCCGAATTGTACCTTCTTTGAATTTATGGTTTTCAAAATAGCACCGACTATATTCTTTAAGAAATGCAGGAGTCAATTCGTATGTATTTACCTCGGTGAATTCTCCCCTACACTTTCGGATCCTAGAGACGTCAATACTATAATTGGCTATTACCGGCTTGCCGAGCTGCAGCCATGCTTTAACGATAGATGCCTGATGCAGACTCTTGCCGGAGCCGGGAGTCCCGGAATATAGATATATCATTAATCGCCCACCACCTTTACCCAACGGGCTATAATACTATATGCGTACCACAGAGCGACAGCCGTAAGCCATGAAGCCATGACTATCAGACATTCCTTTATAGGAAAAAACCAATTCAGCCACGGCAAATAAGGCAGCTGCGAAAATTGGTCAATATACTCCGCAAATGGAGAAGTAGGAAAAACAGAAATTACTTTCTGAATCAAGCCGCCAAAAGCTTCGGATAATGTCATATCAATCACCATTTGATTAGCTTACTGGTAGCCAAAGCGAGACCTACGCAAAAGCCCAAAAGCTCTATAGTTCTTAAAATTGTTGCTACCGTCTCCCACCCTGAGAGGTCTACTTCAACAGTATGAGAGCCAAGATTGCCGAAATCCAATAGAAATTCAAAACGGGGAGCTTCCCTCTCTGCTGTCAATACGGAAAGAAAATTATATACATCAAAGGGAATACAAAAAGGGAAAATAGAAGCTAAGCCAGGAACAGCATAATCAGACATGGTATCAGATATGGATTCAACTGCAACACCGGCATCAGTCAGAACGCCGGTCTGAGTGGCGGTCATGGCCGATGTAGTATCAGCTGAAGTCACATCCTGATAAACTGCAGATGAATCCAAAGCCCAGTCAATAGCCCCTTCATTTGCCTTGGTGACCCATGAGCCTACTATATCAGGGTTATAATAGGAGGAATCAGCATTAACATTAATAATTACTGACTCAGGAGTTGTACCAGGAACATAAATATCAGTATCACTAAAACCATATCCAGTATAGTTGTAGTAAGCAAAATAAGATTCTTGTCCTAAAGTAGAGTCAAGATACAATGAATCATCAAATAAACCATAGAAACATAACCAGTTAGGCCTACTTTCATTATAAACAATTACGAATCTTTCAAATTCGCCTATATTACGCAAGTATGCAGAACCATTAGTTGTACTATAACTAAAGGAATTGCCGTCAGCTGAATGCCAAAGAGTATTCAAATAATATGCACTAGAGGCTTTTCGATAACTCCAATATACTTGATACCCAGAAGGTAAAGTAATAATAGACCCATCACAGGGAAAGGAATATGGCAGAGGGTCAGATAAAGCTAAATCATAGGAAATAGCACAACCATGGAAATACTCGCCAATATAACCGGTAGATTCAGAAGTATAAGAAACTTCTCCATCGCCGAAGAAGTCTAATATTGCTTGCCAAAAGGCCTGAAACCAATCGGAAGTAATAAGCGGTGCGAGGTCATAAATATTATTGGCGTTGCCCAGAGCCATTACATCGTTTACATAGCCGGTTATCTCGGTCACATATTTTGCAGCATCCGACTTCATAAATGCATCTGTAGCGGACTGAAACTCCCCTTTAGTAGCAAAGGAAAAGCCAGCTGAGACTATGAATGTACCAACGATGGCAAGAACTATTGTTGCTGCGCCTGCAGCTTCGGCCTCTGCCCGCCATGGTCCGGAGAGCAAAGTAAATACCAAAACTAAGCAGCAGATAATGCATATCAATTTTTTCGTCTTCATATTTTCGACCTCCTTTGTATAACACAGGGGCGGGGCCCCGCGGAGCACCCCATCCCCTGTATTATACAAAAGAGGGCCGGAATATCCGGCCCAAAAAAGAGAGAAGATTATGCCTTACCGGTAACCCTCTTGAAGAGCTTGATGCCGATGGTGATGACCAGACCGGCACCAACGACAATGAGAGCGATAGGCAGCACATCCATGATGACAGAAACAGCATCATTGGCAATGGTGGTCAGACTCTCAGACATGGTGGAAGCAATAGTAGAAGTAGTACCTTCCATGATTCATTATCCTTTCTTCATAGTATTGATGAGTATATGTATAACAGAGCCGATAACCCATGCGACAAAGGCAAGTAGGCCTCCAATGCCAACGCATGCAGATGCGAGCTCAGCTATATCCGTTAAAAGCTCCATGTTATGCCCCCTTCCCTATCGCTCTGGTAAGCACAAACACGATAGCAGCTCCCAGAAGCATTGAAAGCAGCATAACAATTAGACCGCAAGAGAGTATTATAGGGCTGAGATTATCCATGACAATCTCGATATTATCATTGACGAGCTGCAGCTCACTAAGGAGCTCAAGTGCGGTTTCTTCGGTCAATGTCAGTCCCCCTCAAAATTGATGTATTTTTAATAAGCAGCTTTTGCCGTTCGTTAAGTTCGGCAGCATTGATTATATCAATAAGTCCCGTAAGGTCGCCGTCATGGAGCTCAACAAAGGTCTTTAAACTGCTGGCGGTCTGAACTGTGATATATTCTCGGAGATCTTCGTAGTTATACGATAGTCCGCCGACTTTGATATTTTTTATCCTGGCAGCTTCATTGGTGAATGTCCGCCACCAATGCGTGGTGTCCAGACGTTCATTATTATTATTCTGGTCAGGGGCTTTGGTTGTGTACCGGAGATAGTTAACCAGGACACCGGAGTATGTAACACCGATAGATGGCTGACGCCTGAGATTCTTTATGAAGCTGTCAGCTGCATCATCACGCAGCTGAAACTCACATCTTATCCAGGGCCCGTCCACTCCCCTCTCAAGAGCTTTGTTATAGATCCTGAGACGGGTATCTGACTTGGAGCTGCCGAAGATTATTTCTTGCTCATCCCCGTTCATCCAGACGCAACGCCGGGCACGACAGATATATTTATGCTTAATGGTATGACTATACAGCTTGTTCATTTGTAAGATGCCATCCTTATCATCACCCGCAATGTCAATTCGTGATACATTGACGGAAGGAAGGTCATCTAAAAAGCCTAACAGCTGAGACCAGTTAAATTCACAGTTATTGCATTGCTCTATAAAACGGCAACCTGTGCCTGAGAACTCGAGGCCGACATCTTCACGACCACCATAACGGAGATGCATTCCGTGGTAGTATAAATGATACTGCCAGCCGTAAGAGCTTTTATTACTGCCTTCCATGAACTCTACTGTATCAATTTCGAGCCATTTTTTCCAAAAATCTATATCATATTTCTTATCAGTGAAAGACAGGTAGTCAACCAGTATTTCCAAGGGTTTCACGCACCTTTACTGACTAATTGCACCCCCCTGCTAGCCACAGGGGGTGCAGCCGGTTTCCCGGCCTGCCTGCACATCTCACGACGTTCAGTCCCCTATTAAATTATGTCAACCATCAGCTCCAAGATCTAACGGTCTAGGAAATGAGTAGGTAACCCATTGTCCTTAAGTATCTTTTTTGCCTTTTTAAGGCGAGAATAAAGGCCGATAAGCTCAGAGGCACTAGAGTTATGTTCTTTCAACAAAGCCGTCAGAGCTTGATTTTCGGCCCTCAGAGCTGCGTTCTGGCGGATAAGCTCCTCCACTTCATCCGGCTTGCGGAGAGTTACGATGAGCTCAATGGCGTCCATTTCGGCACGCTCTTCTCTGGTTCCCTGAAGTGCCAGGATAAATTCATCAAGGCTCATTTCGTAGCTCCTTCATCCACGCTCTGAACTCTCGGTCTTCTATGATTATCATTTTTATCTGATGAGCAAGAAGACCGGAGACAACGAGCAGCAAAAGGAGCATACCAATGATTATGATATCTCCTATATACATGAGCATCAGAGAACCTTAAAAAATTCACAGGCTGCCATTCCCTCTTCTGATATCTCACATTCAAAAAAATGAATGCAATCATCACAAAAGAGCGCAACACAGGACATATCACAATAGTCATCATGTCCGCAAGAATAAGGACAAGCCATTCTTATTCCTCCTCTATCAGCTCCACCCTGTCAACCTTGCCGAAGCGGTTATAGCGTATATCAATTTCGTCACCCAGTTTAGGATTATAGTCTCCCAGCTTCTTCTCACTGATAAAGATACGGTCGACAAAATTTCCCTCAACGCTTGAGTCCACGCCAAGAAGATGAAGATCCACTCCGGATATTTTGACGCCATCGCTTCCGGTGAACGACTTTGTTCTTATGCCTACAATGGTCATGTCGATATCTCCTTTCAAATATTTGGCACATATATGTGTCATGCTTATAATGGCACAAATCCGTGTCATTGTCAAATAAAAAAATATTACTGTGATATGTTTTTCATGGGTGATAGTATGAAAACTCTGAACGCTCTTTTAAGAGATTATCGTGAAGATAATGAATTTACTCAGCAGGATATAGCTAATTATCTTGAAATCGGAAGAACAATGTACAGACGTTATGAATTAGGAGAAACAGAAATACCTTTAAGACATCTAAAGAAACTTTGTATGCTTTATAAGGTGTCTGCTGACTATCTAATAGGTCTTCCAAAAGGGTTAAAATGGGGCAGATAATGCCTCCTTACGGAGGCCACCTTACATTGACAAGCGACCGCATACGCGTTCACTCGCCAATGTAAGGTCATATATTTCGAATATCTTAAACTAAAGGAGAAAACGAAATGGAAGAAATAAGCAACGTTCTAGTATCCGGCCTTTCCGGTATTGCAGTAAAGATGGTATTAGTCATGGTGGCTATAGCCGTTATTTATGTCATATATAAACTTCTTGAGACAAAATTACTTAACTGGATAGAGGAAATAAAAGAAAAACGGAGCAGGTAATCACTTACCTGCCCCGTTCCCTTATACCCAGAGAATATCAAGAACTCGAAATAACAATCTTTATTTTGTTTAATTTAATGGATAAATGGCACGTTACGATAAATCCAATATATCAACTTATATGTATGAAACGCAGTTTCTACAATAACAAAACATAAAGCCATACCCTTGATAATTTCCCAATGAAAGAAATATGCAGCAAAACTAAAACCAGATTCTATCATATCAAGAAAATCTCCGATAACATTCCATGCAGAACTAATTGCATCAGTTACGCCAGGAACATCAATCATAACAGAAATAGGCGTAATTATCGCTTTTAGAAGCAAAATAATAACATCCAGAAGACCACTTATAATCATGGAGTGCCAACCCCCCTAACCTTTCGTGTAAGCCAATTGATAAAGCCAAGCGCGGAAGCAGCAGTAGCAACTGTTCTAATAATGGGCAAAATATCATTAAGCCATGAATATTGGCTCAAATCTAAATGAGTCTCTTCTATCAAAACATTATCCATCCAAGATATTTGAGGAAAAGTCATGATGCCTAGCTCAGGAGTTACACCAAAAAACAAATCATAAATATACTCAACAACAGAAATAGGGATTGAAAGCAACGGAACTTTTTCGTCTATCCATGCCTTGAAATCATCCATTTTAGCAGAGAGTTCCTCACTGGTAGGCACAAACAGATGCAGTAATCCATCCAGAAGATTCTCAACTATACTGTTACCAGTATCTTCGATTTTATCTCCCATATCTGTAAAACCATCATCAATGGAAGACTGAACATCATCAAGACCATCAGTAATATCAGTAACACCCTGAGTGATTTCATCTATAACCTCTTGATTGCCTGGCTCAGAAGTACCATCATTCCCCTCTCCCCCACCGGACCCAGAACTAGGATTATCACCAACAAATATTTCTAAATCAAAAGTACAATAAGTTGAAGTACCATTAATATCAGATGCTTGCACAGTTACAACACCAGGAGAATGAGATTCGGAAGAAACAGAAAATAAACCAGAAGAAGAAATAGAAAGGCCAGTAAAATCAGAAACATTTTGAATAGACCATGTAACAGATTCAGCATATACACCATCTGATGTTTGACAATAAAATTGAAGTGATTCTCCAGAATAAAGATCATGCACATTATTTTCAGAAACAATAAAATATTCTGAACTTAATACGGGTGGCTCATAAACTGAATAAGAAGAACCAGAAAAGTAAACATCACTAGTATTATAATAATAAACGTCATTTAGGGAATAAACTAAAGTATTATAATCTAAAGAATAATTAGCAGAACTAGTATTATTATTAAGAGAGGACCAAGAAGAATCGCCAACCTTAAAAATTTGGTAATAATGAGAAGATGAGGCATAAAATGATGTTGAAGAAGAAGTAGAATGATAAGTAAGAGTTAAAGAACCATTATAAGTAAAAATAGCGCGATATAGAGAATCAACAGGATTATAAAAAATATATAACTGTTTACAGTAAGGCATTTCATCAACGGCAGGCAAAATATGACCGTTGAAATCATATAAAACTTCGGAACTGGCGAAAGCACCCAAAGGGAAACAAAGTGTAAGAATTACAAAACAAAGAACAACAATAAAGGTTGTCCTCAGTCTGGGCGCCCACCTCTGGGCGAGCCCAGACCGAGGACAATTAGTTTTTATCATTGCTTACACCTCCCCCTCCAATGAATTACAGTAAGCATAAGAAGCGTTATACTAATGAGCACAAGACAAAAATCTGATAGTGGCAGCTGAGCGCGACCGTAAGAATCATTGAAGCCCCTAATATTACTATATACTGAGCCATAGGAGAAGTCCGTTATATTAAGAACGTCACTCTGACCATAATCGTCAATAACAGCACCGTAACGAGTATCGAGAGCATTATAGTAACGATAGGTATACTTGTCGCAGTTGGACATAGTAAAAGTAGAATTAGCATATGTAATATCACCTACCCAGAGATTCCATTCATCATCAGCAGTGCGACACAGCACATAAGTTTCAAAGGGAGAATAAGTATCAAGTATGCCAGAGAGATATGTATAGCCATTACTTGTTGTATTCGTATAGGCATCATACGTATCCGCATGGACGGTCAGGCCAAGGCAGAGCACAAGCATAAAGGCTATTATTGATATACGCATTGTTTTCAAAGTCTGGTGTTCCTCCCTTCAATTGCATTAAGTATCATAGATACAATACGGTTGCCGAGAGCAAAGACTACAAGAATAGGAATGAGATAAATAATAACCTCTTTCCATGCCTCAGCAGCCAGAGCAACAATAGATTCATTCATTACATCTCACCTCCATAGAGCCGTTCATCATATTTTTTCAAAGTCTGTTGTATATCGCGGGTATACTTCCTCATCTTAGCGAAAGTATCATAGCAAGTATAATCTTTCCATGAATGGAAAAAATAAGACTTATCGCATTTAGACTTATCAAGGTTAATCTCTCCCTCTTCATCCTGGACGATTTGCTCATTATCATAAACAGCATTCAGCTGAAAAACACCAAAATAATTACGACAGTCTACAAGCTTATCAAATTGCTCACGCAAAGGCTTCGCAATACGCTTTGCAACCTGAGAAGTACCAATAATCATTTTACGCTGCTTTCGCAGCTGAGAAATTTCTGTAATGGTAGAGATAGGAATATTCTTACTTTCAAGAGAATTAAACTCCAAATGTATTTCATCTATGAAGAAAATAATACCATTACGCCCATTCTCATAAGTAAAAAGGTCCTCTACCCCATTATACTGGTAACACTGTGTCCAGCATGGCAAATCCCATATTTTAACGTTAGTAATGAGAATAGCAGCGGGAAATTCTCGGCAAAGCTGCTTAACGTATCTGATTGCTGATAGCGTCTTGCCTGCACCCTGATTGCCGCAAAATACCTTCAAGCCGAAAGGCGTAAAATCATAATCAGTTATTTGAGCATTTTTGAAGCGTATAGCATTTATTCCATCACGAAGACTAAGTTTCATAATAACACCTTAAAATAGAAATAGAGGAGAGGGAAAGCCCCCCCTCCCCTACATAGAAAGGAAATGATAAGGGCTTAGATTTTGCCCTTTTTGAAAGCGGAAATTGCCTTTCGAGTGAGGAAACGATAACCAAACCAGAAAAGGACAAAGGGAATAGCCACGCCCAGAGCGGTAGCAATAAGAGTGGCAACATTGCCTATGGTAATATCTGCACTAATGGCAGAAATTACAGTCTGAATAGCAGTAGAGATAGCATCCATACCTGTTACAGCGCCTCCTTCCATTAAGAATCCTCCTTATTAATAGGAATAAGTTGTATATGAATGACCCCATTATCCTGAGTAATACGGCCCTCGCAGCGCGCACCAAGTTCCATCATTACGTCAGTAAATAGAGTTATTTCATCATCAGGATAAAAAGGGTTCGATACTACTGTTTTATAAACAGGAAACCCTTTATAATGCTTATAGGCTTCAATTTGGTTAACAACAAAAAACATTATGCTTTACTCTCCAAGAAATCATCATCCAAATAATCATCACAAACCCCTGTGTCATAACAAGCTTGCAAGTCTTCATTTGAGCACACAAACAACCATATACAAGTTGAACAAATTTCGTGCATTTCACTACCCCTTTATTGTAGAATAGATGCGTGAACACTGAACACCATAGGGGGGTCGTAGTCTCCCCCCTATGGCTGCGCTTTTTCGTACCTCGGTTTATGACGATTGGATTTGATAACCTGACCTATAAAATAGGCTGAGTTATCTACCAAAAAAGGATACCAATCGTCAAAATGTTCAGACATAGCGTAAAAGACAAAATCGGAAAATTCATGAATATCATTTTCCTTTATGTACTCGCACATATCTTTTAGTACGGAATAACGCTCAGAGGCAGAGGGGCGGAGAAGCTCCAGTATATCAACTCCGCCATGGGACACAATAGCAGCGGTACTATATTGGTATTTATCGGGATTATCTAAGTGAGCCATATACCGCACCATAGCTTTTGCATTATGACAACGCTGCGGTATAGGGCAATTAAGAGGCTTTACAACCTCACACACTTGCTCGTATGACTTTACGCCACCGAACATAAGCAGCAAATGCCAATGAGCTTTTTTACACTCGCCGTTGGCATCTGTATCAAATTCATGTAAAGGACTTTCGACCCACTCTAAATGTAAATCGTCAAGTATATCTCGCCAGTTTTCTGGGGCTGAATCAGGATATACGACAACAGACCAGTTGCGAGTGCGGTCACTTCCTCTAGTCTTTTCTGACATAGAAAAAACTCCTTAAAGTGATTTAAATAGAGGTCTGCAAATCTCACGACATTCAGCCCAAATATTAAACTATCTATCAAGAAAACTACTACTTATACCATGCGAATTAAGGACTTTACGCGCGGATTTTAGACGGCTGCGCAAACCAAGATTTTCAGTCATAAGACATGAAGTGTTTTCAAGTCTTGCCCTTAAAGCCTCATTTTCTGCCTTTAGAGCCTCATTTTCTTTGAGAATGACTTCTATCTCTTCTGGTCTACGCAAAACAACAGAGAACTCAATATTTTGGGCTCTCTCAAGTGCTGAAATAAAATCATCAATGCTCATATTCTTTTATCTCACACATAAATTTTCTAAACTCTCTATCTTCCTCAACTATCTTCATCAACTGATAAATCACGGCACAGCCAACTACGAGAAGAAGAAGGAGCATAAACAAAATAATGACTACACCTACAGATTCCATTACTTCGCAACAGTACAGCTCTGGACCTTGCCGAAGCGGTTGAAACGAATGTCAATGACATCACCGACAGAAGGTACTACACCATCTGTAAGTTTACTCATAGAGACAAAAAAGCGGTCAACAGCAACACCGGTTACAACGGGATTCTCTTCAGTTACATGAAACTCAAAGCCAGATACGCTCTTTCCGTCATCAAAATTAAATGTCTTGTTTCTAAAACCAACTACAGAATACATTTTGCATTTTCCTTTCCAAAAAATTGCCTACATTCGTTTGAATGTGACTAAAACAATATTAACAGTCATATAAATGTAAGTCAAGGAAAACATTCAAATGAATGATAAATTTTCTATGAGGTGATTTTATGAGCTACACAAGAAAATTAAAAGAAATTAGAGAAGACAGAGACCTATCACAAAAAGACATTGCAGAAGCATTGAAAATGACACAACAACAGTATCAATTATACGAATCAGGAAAAAGAAAGCTACCAATAGATAAACTTGTATTATTCTGTCAAACATACGGAATCTCCTCCGACTATGTTCTTGGATTGCCTAAAGGATTAAAATGGGAAAGATAAATAACAGAGGGGGAAATATTTCCCCCTCTAATTTGGACTGCTCCCCCAATATTTTTTTTCGCTCTCCTTGAGCCTGTACTAATGTTCGCTACGCTCACCACCTGAAATAATTAATTATCTAAATATCAATAAAATTAAGAATTTTATTAATGAATAAAGGATTTATATAATTAATTAGTTTCAGGTAATAGTTCTCCTCTTATAATATAATTATCAAATAGAATTTACTTTTAAGGAGAAATGAATATTGGAGAAATTACATATATTTCTATACACCATAACAATAGCTGCAATCATTTATATTATCGTCAGACAAAGTAGTAAAAAAAATAATAATACTGCAAACGGTACGCAAAGTAATACAATTCAACTTAAAGCAGAGGATAGGAAATACCAAAACTCATATAGGAAAAGAAGTCTTTTTACATATAACGAGAAATATGGGTTTAATAAAATTAAAGTAGTAACTGATAAACTCAGACTTATACCATTAAGCAAAGTAAGACTGTATGATTTAATTGAACCAGTACCTGGAGTTAGTAACTATAAAGGTGCACTATGGAAAATACAATCTAAACACGTGGATTTTGTAATATGCAACCAAGCACTTGAGGCAAAAGTAATAATTGAGCTTGACGATAACTCCCATAATAGACGTGACCGAATAGAGAGAGACATATTTGTAGATACAATACTTAAAAAGGCCGGCTACAAAATTATTAGAACACGTGGCATAAACGAAATAACGCTGGAAGACGAATTAATTAAATTTTTCGAAATACCAACGCAAGAAACTCTAGAACAAACTCAAAAAGAAGCTCCCAAAGAGGAATAATAAAAATTGAGTAACACAGAACATATGCTGCAGCTGCGCTCCAGACAAAGCTGCAGCTTTCTTATTGTGTTACATACATGTCAAATCGTCTCCCATGTGTCACAAAAGTAAAAGAACAGTAAAGAGACTTTCGCGGCATAAAACCAGTGTGCGCACTGGATTTATTCCACGTTCTCTTGACTGCTCTTTTATTTTGTAAGTTTGGTTTGTATCAAAGCTCGCGAGCGAGCTATGCTCACACCAATTTCTAATTACGGGAGGTAAGGAAGAATGGCTAAGAAGAACAATATACGAAGTATACGATTTTCCGATGATATGATTGAGCTCATTGAACAACAGGCCGGGGAAACATTTACAGCTAAATTTGAAGCACTGGTAACACGCTGCATATGGGAGCTGCCGGCACAGGAAAAGGAACTAAAAAGGGTTAATGAGCGTATTAACTACGAACGAAAAAGACTACAGGAGCTCCAGAAAACAGCAAACAAGTATCAACAGGCCCTAGATAATATGAAATGGGATATGCAGCGTCTAGGCGGGGCAATATCCAGAGCAGCGGAAAGTTGTAACACAGATTGACGTCCGGGCTCCGGGAGCCAGGACAAAAAAACGTAATACAAGGAAGCGTAACACAGATTAACGCCAGGACGCCGGCTCCCAGGACAAAAAACGTAATACAAGGAAGCGTAACACAAAATATCTGCAGATGCGACCGCGCAGCGAGCTGAAGGAGATCTCTTTTGTGTTACATACAGAAAGCGGGACAGGCTCTCACCTGCCCCGCTTCCCTTATACCCAGAGAAATGCAAGAACTCGAAGTAACAATCTTTATTTTGTTTAATTACGTGTTTTTTAATAAAACCCTCTGTCCATAGCAGAGGGTTTTATTAGTTCAGGAAAAATGATCTTCGGCTCTTCCCTACTTAATACTTTTAATGTCTTTTTTGCTTTTTATGATACGGCTGTTAAGTCAAGATGTTTTTGACTTGACATCTTGATTTTTTATTCCCGAGCAATATCTGCGGACGCCAGTGTCCTAAACTCACTTGGCGAGACCCCTACTTCCTTCCGAAACATCTTAAAGAATGTACTATAGTCGGAGAAACCACATAAACTTCCTACATCCTTTAAGGAAGTACCATTTAAGATAAGTGCCTGGGCGGAAATAATCCTGTATTCAATAACATAACGGTAAAATGGTTTTCCAAGTTTTTGCTTAAAAAGATTTTCAACAGTTGATGGGCTGACAAAGAAAATTGCCGCGGTTTCATTTAGTGTTATCTGGCGCTGATAATTCTCCGAAATGTATGCAATTATCTGTTCAAGCAAGGAGCGGTTACTGTCAATTTTACTGGATATAGTAAGCTGCTCAATACTGGCGCGATTTAGTTCCGCAAGAAATTCTATACATTGGCACATTGCATATGCATTTGAACACAATCCCTCATTTTGAGATTTACTTCTCATGTTTGCCAATCTATCTACAAGCATTCTTGACTGAGCAGGTTTTTTGCATCTTATTAGGTAATTACGGTCCTCTTTACAACGCTCAATAACTACAGCAAGATCCGGATCAAGCTGGCTGAGCTTATCAAAATAGTTCTGCGAGAGATAAAGAACGTAGCGCTTATATGCCCCATTTCCCTTTGCGAAAATAGGATGATGCATCACCTGAGGTGGTATTATAAGGATATCCCCGCTTTTTAGCCTGTAGCTGTTGTTATCTACGACATAAGTATCTATATCTCCTTCACAATAGAAATATAGCTCATAAAAAATATGGGCATGAAGATCTACCTCGGGAGGTTTTTCATCTACTACATAATGGATCTCCCAGTCCGGTTTTCTCATATTCATAAAAGGATCATATTTAGCCGGTGGCAGCCGAGTGTTCATATCGCACCTCGAATGGTATTTTTATCCAAGAAAGAGCTCTTTTACACAGTTTTTATGTGTAATATATACCACGTATTTAAAAGAATTGCAATGAAAAGAATATAAATTGCAATTTACGATGGCAAATATTTTATGTAAAATAAGCTAAAGGATAAGAACAAGTTTTAATTATAGTTTATTAATCATTTGACTTATGTTTTTATGGAGGAATGCACATGGAGCGTAAAACATTTGCAAAAGACAAACTTGTAATTAAAAAATTTGAAACAAGAGAAGCCATGGGAATTGCTGCATGCGAGGAAGCTGCAGCTTGTCTTAGAGAGCTTCTGGACCAAAAGGACGAAATCAACGCAATATTTGCAGCTGCTCCCTCACAGAATGAATTTCTTGCAGCTCTAAGCACAGCAGAAGGAATTGATTGGGGACGTATAAACGCATTCCACATGGATGAATACATAGGACTGGAGGAAAATGCACCTCAGCGCTTCGGCAATTTCCTTAAAGAGCATATCTTCTCTCTCGTCGGCTTTAAAACCGTGAACTACATAAACGGCGGAGCAGCTGATATAGAAGCAGAGTGCGAAAGATATGCGGGACTATTAAAGAGCAATCCTGTTGATATTGTATTTCTTGGAATCGGCGAAAACGGACATATAGCTTTTAACGACCCTCATGTTGCGGATTTTAACGACAGTAAAATTATCAAATCTGTAGAGCTTGACCTTGTTTGCCGTCAGCAGCAGGTTAATGACGGCTGCTTCGCCTCCCTGGACAAGGTTCCCACTCACGCCCTTTCTCTTACTATTCCTGCCCTCATTTCCGCTGCACATATGTTCTGCATTGTGCCGGCAGCTACCAAAGCTCAGGCAGTAAAAGCTACCGTGGAGGGTGAAATCAGCGAAACCTGCCCGGCAAGCATTCTCAGAAATCATGCTCATGCTACACTATATATTGACGCCGATAGCGGCGCTCTTCTGGAGGCATGAGATATGAAGCGTATACGGATAATCAATGGTCGGGTAATAACGCCTTATCGAATATTGGATAACGCCGTCGTTGAAGTGTGCGGAGAGCGTATTACACATATCGGCCTCTCCCCTTCCGGAGATGAAATTGACAATGAAATAAATGCCCGCGGCCGGTATGTATCTCCCGGATTCATCGAGCTGCACAGCCATGGCGGCGGCGGTCATGATTTCATGGACGGCACTCTGGAAGCAATTCTCGGAGCGGTTGAGATGCACGCCAAATTTGGCACTACCTCTTTCCTCCCCACCACTCTTACCTGCACCAACGAAGAGCTTCATGAATTCATGGAAACCTTCAAATTGGCCAAATCCCGTAACGATAAGGGAGCCCGCCTTCTGGGACTCCATCTGGAAGGTCCCTATTTCGCACATTCTCAGGCCGGAGCTCAGGATCCAAAGTATATAAAGAATCCCCAAAAAAGCGATTATCTTGAAATTCTGAGCTGGACGGATGATATTATTCGTTGGAGCATCGCGCCAGAGCTTCCCGGAGCTCTTGAACTTGGCGATGAGCTGAGAAACAGAGGTATTATGGCAGCCATTGGCCACAGTGACGCAGAGTATGATGATGTGCTTTTGGCTTGCGAACACGGTTATTCTCACGTTACTCATCTCTATTCCGGAATGAACGGTGTTCACCGCAGAAATGCTTATCGCTTTCTGGGCGTTGTTGAGAGCGCATACCTGATCGACGATCTTACAGTTGAGATAATTGCTGATGGTCATCATCTTCCTCCCGAGCTTATAAAACTTATTTATAAAATCAAAGGCCCGGAAAAAATTGCTCTTATCACAGACTCTCTTCGTGGAGCCGGAATGCCGGACGGCAACAGTATAGCCGGAAGCCTTAAAAACGGACAACATGTTATTATTGAAGGCGGAGTTGCAAAATTGCCCGACCGCAGTGCATTCGCCGGCAGTGTTGCCACAAGCAACCGTCTAATTCAAACTGTTGTATTCAAGGCCGGAATTCCACTGCTCGACGCTGTCAACATGGCATCCCTTACCCCTGCTAAAATTCTTGGTATGGACAAGGAGCTGGGCAGCCTCGCTCAGGGCAAGATTGCCGATGTCATTATCTTTGATGACGATATCAACGTGAGCCTGACCATGATTGGCGGAAATATTGTTCACAGAACAGATATCTGAGCTTTTCATAAGCTGAAATCGGTAATAGCAGCATAAAGCTGTTGTTATAAAATGAAATTTGAAATGAAAAGGAGATTTTGTCATGAAAAGAAAAGTAGCGCTTCTTCTTGTAGTTGTACTCATGCTCTCTCTGGTACTCGCAGGCTGCGGCCAGAAGAATGAAACCATCGAGCTCAAACTCGCCGGTATCAAGACTGAAGATGACCCTGCCACTGCTGCAATGAACAAGTTAGCAGAGCTCTGCGCAGCTGATGAGGACCTGAACATCACCATTAAGACCTTCCCCAACAGCACTCTTGGTTCCACCAATGACATGCTCAGCGGTATGCCCACCGGCCTCACCGATATGTTCTACAATACCCTCTCCTGCTATCCTTTCCTTGAGGGTGCAAAGTGCTTCAACTCCGTGGCAGCTCCCTTCATTTGGGGCAGCCATGCTGAAATGGAAGCCTTCCTTGCTTCCGAGACCGCACAGAAGTGGTTCGATGAAGCCGCCGCTTCCACCGGCGTCCGTGTTCTGGCTGCCTGCGGTGAGCTGCCTCCCCGTCAGCTGACCTCCAATGTTGCTGTTGCCAGCGCTGCCGATTTCGAGGGCCTGAAGATCCGTACTGCCGAGTCCGCTCTCGTTCAGCAGACAATGAAGAAGCTGGGTGCAACTCCCGTTGTGGTTCCCTTTGCCGACCTCTACATGGCTCTCCGTCAGGGCACTGTTGATGCTCAGGAAAACAACTTCATAACCGTTAAGAACAGCTCTCTCTATGAGGTTCAGGAGTACTTCATGAAGACCGACTACATCCGCGATGTTGGCGCTATCTTCATCAGCGAGAAGATTTGGCAGCAGCTCAGTCCCGAGCAGCAGGCAGCTCTGAAGGCATACGCAGAAGAGGCTGTTATGTATGAGGCAGAGCAGATTGCTGCTCAGATGGAAGATACCATGGCTTTCCTCAATGAGAATATGACCTTTATCGACATCGATGTAAGCTCTATTCAGGAAAAGCTCGGTTCTGACATCTATCGCGAGTTTGACGACGCTGGCGAACTTTGGCCCACCGGCTGCCTTGATGATATCCTTGCATTCAAGGAGAGCTACGGCAAGTAAGCTTACAATTTCACAGGATGGAAGCCCTATGCCCTACCCCCGGCGTGCAATATTGGGGCAGATGAGCTTCCCCGTTTAACTCCTGCGGCTTAGTCCGCAGCGGCAATGAGGGGGACAAAAACCGAAACTCAAGCATGGTTTTGTCCCCCTTTATCCTTATTTCAAGGAAAGGATACACATATGGCTATACTCTTAGTATTTATCTTGATGTTCCTGCTGATGTTTTTGGGAGTGCCGGTATTTGTCTCTATGGCAGTATCCGGCGTAGCCTATCTCCTTGGCACGGGCAACGGTCCTCTGACCATGATCTCCAACAGCATGGTGAACGGACTTTCCAATATTTCTCTGATGGCCATACCCTTCTTCATCCTCGTTGGAGAACTTATGAATATAACCGGCATGACCGAGCGTATGCTGAAGTTCTGTATGTTCTTCATAGGAGGCTTCAAGGGTGGATTGGGCCATGCCTGCGTTCTTGTCAATGTTATTTTCTCTCTGGTTTCCGGCTCCGGCCCCGCTGATGCGGCCGCCATCTCTCCCATCCTGCTTCCCAAGATGAAGGATGAGGGATATGAAGAGGATTTTTCAGCCGCACTGAATGCAGCTGCGGCTATACTGGGCCCCATTATTCCTCCCGGAATCCCCATGGTATTTCTGGCACTTATAACCAACCTTTCTGTTGGCCGTCTTTTCTTTGGGGCCATGATCCCCGGCCTTATCATGGCTGGTTTCCTGCACATTCTTGTTGTATTGAAAGTGCGTAAGATGCCCGTAAAACCCCACAAGTCCGAAATGACCTGGAAGGGCTTCTGGGCTGTTCTCAAGGAAGCATCTCTTTCCCTTATAGCCCCCGTCATCATTATCGGCGGTGTGCTGACCGGCATTGCAACCGTAACCGAGATCGCTATCCTTGCCTGCTTCTATGTAATTATCATCGGAGCATTTGTTTATAAGACTATCAGCTTTAAGAGTATGTACAAGACCTTCTGCGATAATGCTCTTTTCTCTTCCATCATAATGGCACTTTTCGCAGTTGCAGGTATATTCTCTTATCTCATCGCTGTAGAAGGTCTTGGCCAGCAGCTGGTGGCTCTGGTTGAGCGCTATGACATCGGCCCCTTCGTGTTCCTGCTTGTGGTCAATATATTCTTCCTTTTTGTTGGCATGATAATGGATGCCACCCCTGCAATGCTTATTTTTGGACCCCTGCTTCTTCCCATAGCCAATCGCCTTGGAATAGACTCCATTCACTTTGGAATGGTAATGATATGCAATCTTATGATCGGCCTTATCACTCCCCCTGTAGGCGGTTTGCTCTTTATTGAGGCAAAGCTTGCCAATATCTCCTTTGAGAGGATTGCAAAGGCATCAATTCCCTTTATTATTGCGCTGCTGCTGTCTCAGGTTATCGTCACCTATGTTCCTGCCACCGTTACATGGCTGCCGAACCTTATTTTCGGAACCGGAGGTTGAGCAATATGAAGAAATTTCTCAATGTTTTGATGAAGGTGCAGACTCATGTGGCAGGTATCTGCTTTTTTGTGATTTTCTGTATCAACACCCTTGAAATTCTTTGCCGAAGCTTTTTGAATCACTCCTTCCTTTGGGTATCGGATATAAGCACCATCTGCATCGTATGGATGATCTGCATGGGTATGGCTGTGGGCGTATACAAGGCAGACCACATCTTCCTTGAACTATTGGTTTCCAAAATGCCTCTGAAGCTGAGACACATCGTATCTATCTTCACTCAGCTTCTTACTCTGGGATTTTTCGTGCTGCTGTTTATCACCGGCATCGAGATGACCCTCTCCAAGCTGTCACTTATATTCCCCTCCACACTCATATCCATGGTCTGGGCTTATTCTGCTCTGCCGGTGTTTGCCATTACCGCCGCCCTGTATATGATTCCCTCCACCATTGAGGTTCTCAGAGGTAAGGAGAAGTATAAGGAGGCCCAGGGAGGCGACCTGAGATGGCTGTAATCAAGACACCCCGCATACACTCAAGCGAGGCTCCCACCACCCAATTCCCCGAATATGTTTTCCGCCCCCTGTTGGGTCCGGATGCGGGCACTCTGGCAGGCTGCACCTGCGGGATTCTGGAATACACCCAAACCGAATTCAAGCAGGGCGGCGTCCACGAGGACCAGGAAGTCTTCTATGTGCTGGAGGGCAGCGGAGAAGCTCTTGTGGGCGAGGAGTGCTTCCCCCTTCGGGAAGGTGACTGTTTCCATGTTGCCCCGGGCCTCTATCATTACATAAAGAGGGATGAAGGCAGCCCGGCAATAAAGCTGTTTTTCTTCCACGCGGCTATATGAACTTAATCAACACTTATAAGTAAAGGAGAAGCGAAATGTCACAGGAACTTAAAAACTACAGAGACATCGTTGCCGGTCTTCTTGACGAGATCATTGGTGAAGAGGAAGCCCTTAAAAAGGCTGCTCAGGCAATCGGTGATTCTATTATGCGCGGTCAGGTTATTCATGTTATCGGCCCCGGTGGTCACTCTAACATGGCTGTTGAGGAAACATTTTCCCGCGCCGGCGGTTTTGCATGCATTAATGCAATTCTGGACCCCGGTACCAACCTGAGTCACGGCGGATTCCGTTCCATGAAGGTTGAACGTATTCCCGGATATGCCAAGGCAGTTCTTGACTCCTATGGCGTTGGAAACACTCCCGGAGAGGTTCTCATCATTGTTAATGCGTACGGCATCAACAGCATGACCATAGATTGCGCTCTTGAGGCAAAGCGCCGCGGCGTTACCTCCATAGCCATCACCTCCAGAACCTTTGCAGACAATGTTCCAAAGACCCATCAGTCCCGCCATCCCAGCGGCGCAAATCTCTACGAAAGCGTTGACATCTGGATCAACAACCATCTGCCTTATGGCGATGCTATCCTTGAGGTGGAAGGCTGCGAACAAAATGTTGGCCCCACATCCACCTACTGCAATTGCTTCGCTGTAAACTGCCTTGTGGTCGAGACTTGCAAATATCTTGCATCCAAGGGTTATGTTCCCCCTGTATTCCGTTCCGGCAATATGCCTGGCGGCGATGAATATAACCAGCACCTTGTCGAAAAATATAAGGGCAAAGCTGTATTGCTGTTCTGAGCTTATTATCCTCCAAGCTCAGACGAAAAAATGGGTATCTCAATTTTTGAGATACCCATTTTGTTTTTAAAATACGGTTATTTTTACAGGAGCATAACACCATTCTCAGCACAGAGGCTTTTTGTATTCTCATCCCATACGGAGGCCTGCACTTCGCCTATATGAGCCTTCCCGAGAAGAAGCATTGAAAGTCTTGACTGTCCGATACCGCCGCCTATGGTCAGAGGAAGTTCGCCGTTGAGAAGCATACGATGATAGAGGTATTCCCTTCTGTGGTCGCAGCCGGCTTCCCTGAGCTGTCGGTCCAGAGATTCAGGATCAACACGGATGCCCATTGAGCTGATTTCGAAGGAGCAGCCAAGAAGCTCGTTCCAGAGGAGAATGTCGCCGTTGAGCTCCCAGTCGTCATAGTCGGGACTTCTGCCGTCGTGCTTTTCGCCGGAGCGAAGCTTCCCACCTATTCCGATAATGAAAACGGTCTTATATTCCTTCGTGATGGCGTTTTCACGCTCTTTACCGCTGAGGTTTGGATACATATCTTCAAGCTCCTGAGCGGTGATAAACTTAACACAGCGCTCTACTCTGGGCACCTGTGTGAGTTTGGGATAAATCGCCTGCATAGTAGCCTGGGTATCGTAAACAGCGCGGACAATGTCGATAACCGTGGACTTAAGATAGTCTATGGTTCTGTCCTTTTCGGTGATCACCTTTTCCCAGTCCCACTGGTCGACATAGACAGAGTGAATGTTATCAAGCTCGTCTTCATCTCTGCGAATGGCGTTCATATCGGTGTATAGTCCATGACCGGGATAAAAGCCATAATCGTGAAGGGCCATACGCTTCCATTTGGCCAAAGAATGTACCACCTGGGCCTCAGTGCCGGTAGCTTTAATATCAAAGCTGACAGGACGCTCAACGCCGGTGAGGTTATCGTTCAGACCACTGTTCTCAACAACGAACAAGGGAGCGGATACGCGGTGGATATTCAGCGCAGCAGAAAGATTATCCTCAAAAAGGCGCTTGAGAAGTCCGATGGCCTTTTGTGTATCATAAACGCCCAGAAGGCTTTTGTAGTTATCGGGAATAAATGTTTTCATTATTTTGCTCCTGAACTATTTTTACTCGCAAAGTTCCTGAATAAAGCGGTTATAGTAATCCTCCGCTTTTTTTCTGAAGTTGGTTTCAATCCTTTTGGCCTGCTCCTCGTCGGAAGCAAGAATCTTCATATCAAGAATGGTGCCGATGCCATCTGAAACAGAGAGATAAACGATAATTCCTCCATCGGCTTCCTCGTGATTTGCAAGTATCATGGAGCTTCGGCGCATCTCCTCGGCCACAGGTGCAAGAGTTATTTCGGCCTTATGCCTTACAGAGTAAGGCAAATCGTTTTCCAGAATTTCCTCGTTGCGGATTCCCTTGGCGGTGATTTTAACATAGCCCTCGTTCTCTTCAACCTGAGCGGTGGTCATAAGCTCAGCAAGGCACTCTTTATAATCAAAATACCCCACTCCCCCATCAATAAGGACGAGGTCAGCCAGTTTTTCCATATCGATTTCTGCAGGCAGACGCCTAAGGACAAAGAGAATGAGCAGCTTTATATCAAGCTTATCATTAATAAAGCCCAGTCTTTCACCCATAACAAGCACCTCACAAATAATTATTTAATAATTATACTACAAATTATTGGTACAGTACAGAATTTTTTTGACACATGAAGAAAAATTAGCATAGACTATAGTGAACACAGGTTCAAAAAGCCTTAGGAGGTATATTTATGGCAGACATGGTTTTGCCCGGACCGGTGGAAAACAACGAGTTTTGCCGCGGTCAAACAGTGAATATACATACCATGAAGATAAGCGATGCCTGCAAGGATAAGGACTGCATTGAAGATCTGAGGGTCTACCCCACTGCCAGCTCCCAGGCAGTTCTTGATTCCGCCTTCAGCATACGCCCTTGCAGCGCCGAGCTTATATACGCCGATGTAAACGTGGAAGAGATCAATTTTAACAGAGGATATTACACTGTTGATGTGAGCTATTTCTACCGCATTGTTGGGGAGACCTTCCCCGGTGGCAACAGAGTTAGCGGTCTTGCAGTATTTGATAAGCGGGTAATTCTTTTCGGAAGTGAGGGCAGCGTAAAAACCTTCAGCTCCCTTGGATTCTCCGCTGCATCATCCGGCAGCGGCAAGCCTGTTGCTGTTGTAGAAGCGGTGGACCCCATAGCACTAAATATGCGCATCATTGAAGGCGGTTATGATAATTGCGAGGGTGAGCTGAGATGCGTTCCTGAGCATATCAGGGTGTGTATGGGCGAGGATGTTGTTCTCGGTGACGCAGGGAAAAAGCTTTTTGTGACTTTGGGCCAGTTTTCCATGATAAGACTTGAGCGTGACACTCAGATAACTCTGGATGATTTCGAATATTTTGTTCCCACAAAGGACTGTGTTTGCTCCAGCGATGATGACCCTTGCACCCTTTTCAGCCGTGTGGACTTCCCTACCGATGAATTCTACCCTCCGGATCACCTTTCACCCTGCGAAAATTACAGAAATCTTAAATAAATAAGACCGAAAAGGGCTGCCGTTATTCGGCAGCCCTTTTCGGGTATAACTTAGTATTTTTTCACTATATCTTCTGAAGACTTATACATACTCTTTTCAGGAATAACGCCTCTAACGGAACAAAGAGGATATATCTGAGTCTCTCTCCCAACAACGGTGCCGGGATTGAGAACGGTTCCGCATCCTATTTCGGCATAGTCACCAAGGATAGCCCCGACTTTTTTTCTGCCGGTGGGAATAAGCTCATCACCGTTTTTTATGACTACAAGCTTTTTGTCGCCCTTTACATTTGAAGTGATGCTTCCGGCTCCCATATGTGCCTTGTAGCCAAGTACAGAGTCGCCCACGTAGTTGTAGTGAGGCACTTGAACACCGTCGAAAAGGACAACATTTTTAAGCTCAGTGGAGTTGCCCACAACGGCATTTTTACCCACGATGGCGTTTCCTCGTATAAAGGCGCAATGGCGAACTTCGGCTCCGCTGTCAATAATACAGGGGCCCTTGATATATGCGGAGGGGAAAACAGTAGCGTCCTTTGCTATCCATATATCATCCTGAGGGTGGTCAAATTCATCCTCTGAGAGGCTTTTGCCAAGCACGAGTATAAATGGCTTTATTTCTTCGAGCACTTCCCAAGGATAGTTTTTGCCTTCAAAAAGCTGCCACGCGATTGTTTTTTCTGTATCAAGGAGTTCATGAATATTCAGCATGAAAAGCCCTCCCTTCAGATGCTGATGCTGTTCATAACATCAATAATTGCGTTCACCTTTTCCTCGCAAATCTCATAACTGGGAGCTTCGGCCATTACACGCAGAACCGGCTCGGTGCCGCTCTTGCGGAGAAGCACTCTGCCGTTGCCCTCCAGTTCCTCAGTGACTTCGGCAACCTTTGCCTGCACGGCGGGATGATTCAGCACGGCGTCCTTATCCGGCACGCGCACATTTTTAAGCACCTGAGGATAGACGGTTACATCCCGGACAAGCTCGGAAAGTGAGGTTTTTTTGTCAAGCACAACCTGCATGAGCTTTATGGCGGTAAGCATACCGTCTCCTGTGGTGGCATATTTGGAGAAAATAATATGACCGGACTGTTCTCCGCCTATGTAATGTCCGTTTTCACGCATATTCTCATAGACATATTTATCGCCGACGGCGGTTTTTTCATAGCCGATGCCCAGCTTATCCAGTGCCTTATAAAGGCCAAAATTGGACATAACTGTGGTTACGACCTTGGTATTATCAAGCTTCCCTCTCTCCTTCATATACTTTGCCACAATATAGAGGATGAGGTCGCCGTCCACAAGGCCGCCTTTTTCGTCAACAGCAAGACAGCGGTCAGCATCGCCGTCGAAAGCAAAGCCAATGTCCAGACCGTTTTTGATAACAAACTGCTGGAGATATCCTATATGGGTGGAACCGGCATTTTCGTTTATGTTTGTACCGTTGGGACTGTTATTGATCACATAGGTGGTGGCTCCAAGAGCATCAAAAACACTCTTCGCTATCATCCATGTGCTGCCGTTGGCGCAGTCCAGACCAACTTTTTTGCCCTTGTAGGAGTTTTTGGCAAGAGATATCAGATAACCTATATATCTGTTTCTGCCGGCTGAATAGTCAACTGTGCGGCCAATATCGCCGCCTACAGCGTAGGGCAGCTCGCCAATTTCCCCGTCAAGATATTTTTCTACCTCGTCTATAACAGCATCCTCCATCTTCTCGCCGTTGGAGTTAATGAGCTTAATGCCGTTATCATAAAAGGGATTGTGACTTGCGGAAATCATAATGCCGCAGTCAAACTGGTCGCTTCTTGTGACATAAGAAACGCTGGGAGTAGTGGTAACGTGAAGAAGGTAGGCGTCTGCGCCGGAGGCTGTAATTCCTGCAGAAAGAGCTGATTCAAACATATAGCTGCTTCTGCGGGTGTCCTTGCCGATTACAATGTTGCACTTGTGCTCCCTGCCGTAGTACCATCCAAGGAAGCGTCCGATTTTAAAAGCGTGTTCAACGGTAAGCCCCACATTGGCCTCGCCGCGAAATCCGTCTGTACCGAAATATTTGGACATATCATTTCCTCCATAATCAAAAAAGCACTGTTGTTTCTTATGATATATAAATATAGATTGTACTCCATTTACATAACCGATTTTAACATTAAAACACCATTGGGTCAATGGATGTATTTCGGTGTATATCTTTTTGTAACCTTATGTAACTAATTGGCTGCCTCATAACTGACAGCGGTGTGGGAAAGAATACATAAAAAAGAATCTGGAGCGAATTCAATGATAATCATTTTCATAAGAACGGTCATCATATTTGCATCAATTATGATTTTGATGCGTCTTCTGGGCAAAAGACAGCTGCGAGAGCTTGAGCTGTCTGAGCTTGTTGTCTCCGTAATACTTGCCGATATGGCCGCTACTCCCCTGCAGGACATAGGCATTCCCCTTGTATATGGCCTGATCCCTATACTTACACTGTTTGCCTGTGAGCTGATTTTGTCCGGCGGAATGCTGGCAAGTGTAAAATTCCGCACCCTTCTTTGCGGAAAACCGGAATTTCTTATACTTGACGGTAAGATACTTGAAAAGGAAATGAGAAAGGCGCGCTTCAGTGTGGACGAGCTTTTCGAAGAGCTTCGGGGAAAAGAAATTCTCGATGTATCAACGGTGAAATACGCGATTCTGGAAACAGACGGTACGCTGAGTACCATTCTTTATCCCGAAAACCAGCCTCTCACACCTAAAGATATGAACAAATCAATCTCCGGTGGTGAATACCCTATAATTCTAATAGAGGATGGCACATTGCTTGAAAACAATCTGAAGCACATAAGCAAAAATGCCGCATGGCTTGAAAAAGTACTGAAAAAAAACAAATGTAAAAGTGCGGAAGATGTTTTCGCCCTTGTCTACTATAGTGACTCAAAACTATATTTTGAAAAGAGGGATAAAAACCTGTGAAAAAAATGCTGCTTGGATTGCTCCTCTTGGGGGTGATTTTCAGTATATGTCTTGGCAATACCGTTTTTTTGAATATTGAACTGTCTGCAATAAAGCACGGGGTGCAGAAAAGCCTCCCCCTATCTCAGGAGGAGGCTTACATTACGCTATATGATAACCATAGGCGCTGGGAAAGCTTGAAAAAATATACAGACCTTGTTTTACCTGAGGACAAAAGCGATGCCATAACAAGCCTTTTCATATGCACACTGGAAGAGCCCATAGACAACGCTCTCAAAAAGCAGCTGATATATGAGCTTGATAATATAAAATCCATGGAAAATCCAGAAGTTGGTTCAATATTCTAAACATAAAGCGCATCCCTGGGCTGTTCCCACGGATGCGCTTTGAGTTGATATTAGGTGTTTTATCTCTTGTCACCCAGGAGCTTGGTAAGCTCGTCCATGAATGTGTTTATATCCTTGAAGGAGCGATAAACGGAGGCAAAACGGACATAGGCAACTTCGTCCATGCCTTTAAGGCGATCCATGACCATCTCACCAATCTGATCGGAGCTGATTTCGCTCTCAAGAGCGCCGCGAAGCTCCTGCTCAATATCATCGGCAATAGACTCAATCTGAGCCATGGTGATGGGACGTTTTTCGCAGGCGCGGAGCATACCGTTGATGATCTTGATCTTATCGAAGGACTGGCGGGATCCATCGCGCTTAATTACAGCTATGGGCATGCGCTCGATGATCTCATAAGTGGTGAAACGCTTCTGGCAATCCAGGCATTCGCGGCGGCGGCGGATTGTTGCTCCGTCGTCAGCGGGACGGGAATCTATAACCTTGCTGTCGTGAAATCCGCAAAAAGGACACTTCATTTATATCTCTCTCCTTCTTATAGAAGCAATTTACATAATAACAATATAGCACAGCGTTTCCACGATAGCAAGTATTATTTTCCCCTTTATATACCATATTTTGTGCCTTGCTTTGTCATCTTCTCATCCACTACAATAAAGTTACATAATATCTGAAAGGCTGCGAGAAAATGCTGAGAAAAATAATACGGAGCATCCATGGGATGCCTCGTGCCGCATACATATTGCTTAAAAATTCATTGCTCCTATGTGATACGATGCTTTTTTGTTCCCTCTGCCTTTTTCTCTCCTCGGAGGGAGCGGTGGAGAGCTTTGAGAGAACCAAACTTGCATGGCTCACCCTTGAAACACCGGCAGGAATGCTGCTTCTTACTTTGTTTGGACTGATTATGATTCTGGATCGCAGCTGAGAAGGGTGCGAAGCTCCTCTGCAGAGCTAATGATATTCAGCACACGTACAAGACTGTTGGAGCTGAGATGCTCGGGAAGACTAAGGCGTCGCTGGAGTATCTTTCTCTTTTCTGCGCTCCCCTCTCTTCCCACAAGGCCCAGAGAGTAAAGATCAGCTTTCGTTATCCCGGAGTAGCTGCTCTCCCCGGCTTCCTCATCAATGGTAGCTCCTGCATTTCTGAGGGCGGAGATAATTATCTCGGGGCTCATTCCCTCAACCCCAAGCTTTCCTTCTTTGGAGGCTTCTCTTTTTCGCTTCTCCTTCCCTTCTATATCGGGAATATAGGCATTTTTGATGAATCGGGGCTCAATAATGCCTTTAATAAAGTTTCTGATAACAAAACCGGCGCCGTCGCTGTCGGTAAATATGATTATACCTCGCCTTCGGGCAAGGGAGCGCAGCATTTCCTGCTTATCCTTGTCCTTGAAAATACCAAAGCCTTCAGTTTCAACGATAGTGGCGTCCACTATCTGACTGAGGGTGTTTTTGTCATAGCGCCCTTCAACAATGATTACTTCTTTGACGCTTATCATTTTTCCATGATCGCCACCTTTATGAGAAGCTCTTTCATCAAAATTGCCCCGTCAATGCCTGAGCTTTTCATCAGGTAATCATACTCGGCACAAAGCTCCACAAGATTTTTAAGAGCGCTGAGGGAATAAGGCTTGGCGCAAAGGGAGAGCTTATTATAAATGAAATCATATCGGATACCGGCAAGCTCCATTATAACGCTTTTGCCTTTTCCCTTGCTCTGGCCCAGCTTGAAAGTATACATTCTTCGTATCTGCTGGGAGAAGATAGCATGGATAAATATTGGCGAATTATTTTTATCGGAGAGAATATCGCTGAGAAGTCTGGCGGCGGAATCTATTTTCCCCTGGCTAAGCATATCCGTCATTTCAAATATGTCGGCCTCAGGTATGCGGTGGGCTGTAGCATCTATATCGGATCGGCTGACGGTGCTGCCGCTGCAGTAGGAGGCCACCTTTTCTATTTCCGGTATTAGCCTGTTCATCAGCGTACCGCTGACAAAGGTGAGATATTCCGCATCAGAGCGAGCAATGCTCTTTCCGCAGGCGGAAAACCGGTTGGCTATCCACTTAATAAGGGCGTCCTGATCCTGTTCGGTGAATTCTATGCTCCGGGCATATTTTTTTACAGCCTTGAGAGCAGCCAGCCTTCCGTCCAGCTCATAGTCGGAGCCGATTATAATAGCCAGAGTGCAATAATCGGGAATATCGCTTATTATGGCCTTGAGACGTTCGCACTCAGAGTCCCTGCATTTATTGATATCAAAACCTCTGAGCTCAACTAAGGTTCTGTCTGAGAAAAAAGGCACAGAGTCCACCGCCTCGGAGAGCTCAGACATATCTACCTGCGGGCCTTCTATCCTCTTAAAGTTAAAGTCCAGCTCATCGCTCACGCAAAGCTTCCTGAGTTCGTCCAGATAACGCTCCCTGAGATAATCCTCCGGACCATAGAGCAGATAAAGTCTCTCGGGGCCTTTTTCCCTGAGCTGTTTCAGTTCAAGGCTGTAATTCAGTTTTTGCTCTTTCTTTTTTGCCATCAGTTATTACCAACCGTCATTGTAATATTTCCGTTAATATCTGTGCGGTAGACTTCCACACCGTAGTCTGCGAGTCTTTCAAGGACTTCGGTTGTAGGATGCCCGTAGCTGTTTACGCCAACTGAGATAAAGGCAGCACGGGGCCGGAGCTCTTCCAAAAGCGCTTCGCCGGTGGACGTTTTGCTGCCATGGTGACCAGCAACCAAAAGATCGATTTCTCCGATGTTATAAAAGCTTACCAGCTGTTCCTCGGTGCTATGCCCGGCATCTCCGGTGACAAGGAACTCGAAATCCCCATAGTCTCCCAATATGATAAGTCCGGACTCGTTAGGGTCTGCACTTCCAATGGGTGCAAGGAGCTCAAGGCTCATATTATCTATACTCACCCGGGTATTATCTTCGATGAAGATAAGCTGCGTACCCATATCATAACACGTTTGAATGATACTGTCACCTATTTCCGTCTGTTCACAGTCCCCAGGAAGTAACACCCGCTCAACATCCATATAGTTCATAAGCCGAACAACGCCATTGGCGTGGTCGTCGTGAAGATGGGTAAGTATCAAAAGATCTGCCTTGTTGCAACCGCCGGAGAGGAGAAATTCCGCCGCCGTATCTCCCGCGTTTCCGGCCGAGCCTCTGCTGCCGCAGTCTATTACCACGGTGCTCCTTTCCCCAGTGGCAACAATGCACTGTCCCTGCCCTACATCCACCGCGGTAACTGCGTTTGCACGGCCGGAAAGGCCGGCGGAAACGAGGTAAACAAGAGCTAAAGTTACAAGACAGCTGCAAATGGGAATAATAGGCCTGTACGGTCTGTCTCCTTTGAGAAAGTATGGAATCAGGAAGACAACATAGGCATAAACCAGCCACCACGAAATGAGAGGATTACAGGTATAAAGTGCAGCGCCTGGCAGGCGGGCGATTATCTTAATGACCCAGATCGTATATCTTGGCAGCCATGCCACTACCCAGGCAAGAGCCTGTCCCAGAGGAAGACAAACAGCGCCGATAATGGCCACGGGATAGGCAATCATAAATGCCAATGACATGGCCCACAGGCATAGCAGATTTGCCGCTATAGAATAAAGGGGTACATATCCGAAGTGTATTGCAGCAAGAGGAAGGGTAAAAATCATTGCCCCAACGCTGGACGAAAAGAGGCTTGAGGCACTTTTGAGCACCCGTGCTGGGATACCGCGGAGTCCGGAAAAAAGTTTCAGCATGGAGCGGTACATGCGTGGCGATATGAGAATAATGCCGGCCATTGCCCCAAAACTGAGCTGCAGGCTTATACTGGAAACAGATTGGGGGTTAATTAACAGTAGTATCAAAAGCGCAGATGAAAGGCTGGTGGGAGGATCATTCTCACGCCTCAAAATCGGGGCCACGAGCGCCAAACTTATCATAAGAGAGGCTCGGGTCACAGAGGGACCAAAACCCATCATAGCGGCAAAAAACCACACCAGAGGGATTCCGAGAAAAGCGGTTATCCGTCGGCGTCCTGTGCCAAGAGAAATCAGGGAAATGATAAAAGAAACGTGCATTCCGGATACGGCCACAATATGGCTAAGTCCCGAAAGCCTCAGAGCGACATAAAGACCGTCATCTTCGTAGATTTCCCTTTTGTCGCCTGTTAGCAAGGCCTTCATAAGCGGAGCCACATCATCGGGAAAAATCTCGAGAATCTGAGCCTTGAGAGAATGGGCAATTATCTTTGGCAGGAATATAATTCTGCCCTCCCCCGTGCCGATAAGCTCATACTCGCCATTAAGGGCAGCGCGCAAAAATATCCCCGAGGAAAGGTAATAATCATCTTCAACATTATACCGCAGCCGCGCAGAACGAAAACGCAGGTCGACCCTTATTGTATCTCCGGTTTCCAAATCTCCAAACCCGCCGTCATAATCCGTAACAAGCACACGGCATGAGGGCAAGTCCTCCCCTTTCAGCCTGAGCAACACCGTAGAATAGCCGTCACCAACGCTGGGCATATCAATAACCTGAGCTACAACAGAGCGTTCTGTATCAACAAGAGCCTCTGCCGGGCGTATAAATAGTGCGCTGTAAGCACGATTCCACGCGAAACCCACCGCTGCGGAAAGACACAGAATAATAATCAGCGTTCTGACCCGCCCTTTGAAAACAAGAGCAAAGAGCGCGATAACGAGAAAGGCAAAAGCAAAATAAAGCCATAACCCTTTGGGAATGATATAGTGAGAGACTATAAGGGCAAAAGTATATCCGATGGCTGTAAGCATCAAATATCTCATGTGAAAGCCCCCTTATCTCATATCTATCATAATAAATTCTAGCATTTTTGACATTACCAGTCAATAAACAAGGCAGCTGATTATTATCAGCTGCCTTATCGTATATTTGAACTTATACCATCTGCTCTCCAAGCTTTTTGCCGGCGAGTATATGGAAGTGAAGGTGCTTCACGGTCTGACCTGCGTCCTCTCCGCAGTTGGAGATAACACGGTAGCCATTATCAAGCTTCTCCTGCTTTGCAATGAGTGCTATAGCCTCAAGGCATTTTGCGGCACAGAGAGAGTTTTCGGGAGTAACATCGTTCATGGACTCCATATGCTCCTTGGGAATAACGAGGATATGAACAGGGGCCTGGGGGGCAATGTCACGGAAAGCGAAAACATACTCATCCTCATAAACCTTGGTGGAAGGGATGATACCGGCTGCAATTTTGCAGAAAAGGCAGTTTTCCATTTATCTTTCCTCCTTAGCCGAGCTTTTCAGCAACGAAATTATCAACGAGAGCCAGAGCGTCGTCTATCTTCAGAACATCGCTGCCGCCGCCCATGGCACTGTCGGGCTTACCGCCGCCCTTGCCGCCAACAACGGGAGCTATGGTCTTGATAATGTCACCGGCCTTGATGCCGGCTGCAATAGCTTCCTTACCGCAGAAAGCAGCAAGGCTTACCTTGTTCTCCTTAAAGGTGGCGATAACGGCAACAACCTTGGGATCCTTGTCGCGGAGGAAGTCACCCATCTTGCGGATGTCGCCTACTTCGAGGTCAGGGCGGGTGGTGGTAACCACATCGAGTCCGGCTATCTTCTTTGCTGCAAAGAGGAAACGCTCAACATCACCGGAGAGAAGCTTATCCTTGAGCTTATCAATGCTCTGACGCATATCGCGCATCTCGACAAGAGTGTTTTCAAGACGGCCAATAAGCTCGCCGGGGTTGGTCTTGAGAACGGAAGCTGCCTCATGAATAGTGCGGTTGAGGCCGTCAACACGCTGCATGAAAGCCTTGCCGGTGACAGCTTCTACGCGGCGTACGCCGGAAGCTACGGAACCCTCGCTGACAATGTGGAAGGGACCCACAAGAGCAGTGTTGCTGAGATGAGTACCGCCGCAGAGCTCAATGGACTCCTCGCCCATAGATACAACGCGGACAGTGTCGCCATACTTTTCGCCGAAGAGTGCGGTAGCGCCCATCTTCTTGGCTTCGTCAATGCCCATCTCGCAGATGGAGATATCCAGTCCGTCAAGAATCATGTTGCCAACACGCTTGTTGATTGCCAGAATCTCATCAGTGGTAAGTGCGGAGAAGTGAGTGAAGTCAAAACGGAGATGATCAGGCTCAACAAGAGAGCCGGCCTGGTGAACATGATCGCCCAGAACATCTCTGAGAGCTCTCTGGAGCAGATGAGTGGCGGAGTGAGCACGCATGATTGCGCGGCGGCGCTCGGTGTCGATGTCAGCGCGAACTTCGTCGCCAACGTTGAGGCTGCCGGAGATCATTTCACCGTGGTGGAGATATTTGCCGCCCTTATCCTTCTGAACGTCGCTGACAGCAAAAACATTCTCGCCGCAAATAATACGGCCATGGTCGGCAACCTGGCCGCCCATTTCGGCATACATGGTGGTGGAATCAAGAACAACAATTCCCTTTCTGCCCTCGCTGAGTACACCGCAGGTCTCTCCGCCCTCTACAAGAGCAAGAACCTTTGCGCTGCACTTATCGTGGGTGTAACCAAGGAACTGGGTGGGAGTGTTGTCAAGGCCAAGATCAAGACCGGCCCAAGCGTCGGACATATCGCCGCGGGCAGCTCTTGCGCGCTGACGCTGCTCGTTCATGAGCTTGGTGAACTCATCCATATCAATGCTCATGCCCTCTTCCTCAACCATTTCTGCAGTGAGGTCGATGGGGAAACCATAGGTATCGTAGAGCTTGAACGCATCGGCGCCGGAGAACACAGTTTCGCCCTTTGCCTTGTGCTGCTCAAGAATCTCGCCGTAAATACGCATACCGGCGTCGATAGTACGGGCAAAATTCTCTTCCTCGGTCTTAATGACGCGGGTAATATAGTCAGCTTTTTCGCGAAGGTCGGGATAGTGACCCTCGTTCTCGCGGATGACGGTCACAACAACGTCATAAAGGAAGGGCTCGTTTACACCAAGGAGCTTTCCATGGCGGGCAGCACGGCGGAGCAGACGGCGGAGAACATAGCCGCGTCCTTCGTTGGAGGGCAGTACGCCATCGCAAATCATGAAGGTGGAAGAGCGGATGTGATCAGTGATGATACGGAGGGAAACGTCCTTTTTGTAAGTTTCGTTGTAGTGAGCGCCGGTTATCTCGCTGACGCGGTTAGTGATGTTCATAACGGTGTCAACATCAAAAAGGCTGGCAACGTTCTGGCTTACGCAGGCAAGACGCTCAAGGCCCATGCCGGTGTCGATATTCTTCTGAGCCAGATCGGTATAGTTGCCCTCACCGTCATTATTGAACTGAGAAAAAACGTTGTTCCATACCTCCATGAAGCGGTCGCAATCGCAGCCGGGCTTGCAGTCGGGCTTGCCGCAACCGTTTTCAATGCCGCGGTCATAGTAAATCTCAGAGCAGGGACCGCAGGGACCGGAGCCGTGCTCCCAGAAGTTATCCGCCTTACCCATGCGGACAATGTGGTCGGCAGGTACGCCAATCTCCTTGGTCCAGACATCGAAAGCCTCATCGTCGTCCAGATAAATGCTGGGGTAAAGTCTGTCGGGCTCAAGACCGACCCATTCAGGAGAGGTGAGGAATTCCCAGCTCCATGCAAGGGATTCGCTCTTGAAGTAATCGCCGAAGGAGAAGTTGCCAAGCATCTCGAAATAGGTGCCGTGGCGGGCGGTCTTGCCGATATTTTCAATATCGCCGGTGCGGATGCACTTCTGGCAGGTGCAGACTCTGCGTCTGGGGGGCTCAACCTCACCGGTGAAGTAGGGCTTCATGGGCGCCATACCGGAGTTGATGAGGAGCAGAGAGGGGTCATTCTGAGGAATGAGAGAAAAGCTGGGGAGTCTCAGGTGATCTTTGCCTTCAAAGAACTTCAGGAACATTTCGCGAAGCTCGTTAAGGCCGATATTTCTGTGTGCCATAATGATTAGTCCTCCATTTATGTCTTTATATTTTATGCAATAAAGTCAGGACCCCCCGTATAACGGGTGCCCTGCTCCGGCCCTATAAGGGCCTATTGTTGGCCGCGCCTTAAGGCGCGGTGAAACGGTCTGCCGACCGCATAAGGTTCACGAGCGGCCCCACCAAGTGGGGCTGCTTTTATTTGCTCTTAT
>JAZSFJ010000143.1:0-4389 GCA_045532145.1 Oscillospiraceae bacterium | reverse complement strand
GTATGATATAGTTCCCGAAGAGTGGGGCGGCGACACCATTGTTTGCCCCATCTCCGCAAAGAAGAAGATAGGCATTGAGGACCTTCTGGAAAACCTTGTCGTTCTGGCCGAGGTTCAGGAGCTCAAGGCCAACCCCAACCGTGCCGCAAAGGGTACTGTTATCGAGGCCCGTCTTGATAAGGGCCGCGGCCCCATCATGACTGTTCTGGTTCAGAACGGCACTCTCAATGCCGGCGACATTATCATTGCCGGTACTGCTGTAGGCCGTGTTCGTACCATGACCAACGACAAGGGTCAGCGCGTTAGCTCCGCAGGTCCCTCCGTTCCCGTTGAGATCACCGGTATGAGCGAAGTTCCCAACGCAGGCGACATCTTCAACGCTGTTGCTGACGAGCGCATGGCCCGTGAGCTGGTTGAAGAGCGCAAGGAGCAGCAGAAGAACCAGGTTCTGGGCGGCAACCGCAAGGTCACTCTTGATGACCTCTTTGCTCAGATCAAGCAGGGCGATCTTAAGGACTTCAACATCATCGTCAAGGCTGACGTTCAGGGCTCTGCCGAGGCTGTCAAGGCTTCCCTTGAGAAGATGACCAACGAGGAAGTCCGCGTCAGAGTTATCCACAGCGCAGTCGGCGCCATCAACGAGTCTGACGTTATGCTGGCTGCCACCTCCGGCGCAGTTATCGTCGGCTTCAATGTCCGTCCCGACAATGCCGCCCGCGACAGCGCCGCCAGAAGCGGAGTTGACCTTCGTATGTACCGCGTCATTTATGACTGCATCAACGAGATCGAAGCTGCTATGAAGGGCATGCTTGCTCCCAAGTTCCAGCAAGTCATCATCGGCCATGCCGAGGTTCGCGAGACCTACAAGGTCAGCAAGGTCGGCACCGTCTGCGGCTGCTATGTCTCCGACGGTAAGATCCAGCGCGGCTGCTCCGTCCGTGTCCTCCGCGACAACATCGTTATCCACGAGGGCGAGCTGGCTTCTCTCCCCCGCTTCAAGGACGACGTCAAGGAAGTTCCCACCAACTACGAATGCGGTATGCAGGTTGAAAAGTTCAACGATATCAAGGTTGGCGACGTTATCGAGTGCTTTGTAATGGAAGAAATAAAGCAGTAATTTTATATCAAACTAATAACGGGCGGCTCCTCTGCCGCCCGTTATGAACTATAAATCCTTTTTAGGAGGTAAATCTATATGGCAAGCAATAAACTTCAGAGAACCAATGACGATATACAGTTTGTTCTCAGTAATCTCCTCCGTCAGGTGAAGGACCCCAGAGTGAATCAGGGCAGCCTCACCTCCATCACCCGCGTGGATACCACCGGCGACCTGCGTTACTGCAAGGTTTATGTGTCCATTCTTGGCAATGTTGACGAAAAGGAATTCAAAAAGGGTGTTAAGAGCGCTTCTCCCTGGCTCCGCCGTGAGCTGGGTCTGGCCCTCAATCTCCGTTATACTCCCGAGCTCATTTTCGAGCTGGACAAGAGCATTGAATACGGCGCTCATATCCACTCTGTTATGGAGAGCCTGAATATTCCCGGAGACAGCAGCGATGAAGATATGTGATTGCGCGGCCCTTTTAAAGGCCAAAGATGATATTCTTCTCCTTACTCATTCCCGACCCGACGGGGACACCCTCTGCTCCGCAGCGGCTTTATGCTCTGCTTTGAGGAGACTTGGCAAGAATGCGGGACTTTATAATAATCCGGAGATAACCGAGAGCTACGCAGACTTTGTGAAGGACTATCTTTGGACTGAGTATCCCGCCGAGGCTTATATTGTCAGTGTGGACACCGCTGATGTAAGAATGTTCCCTAAGGGCTTTACCGGTACAGTGGAGCTGGCAATCGACCACCATGCCAGTAACCCCGGCTATGCTCAGAATAATCTTATCTTTGGTGAAAAAGCCGCCTGCGGAGAGATAATTCTTGAGCTTATCCTTGCCCTTTGCGGCGATCTTACAAAGGAAGAGGCAAACCTTGTGTATGCCGCCATCAGTACGGACACAGGTTGCTTCTGCTATGCAAACACAAATCCCGATACCCTCCGCGCCGCTGCTGTTACTATTGAGTACGGTGCCGAGAACGGATGGCTCAATAAGCTTCTTTTCCGCTCTCTCAGTTTTTCCCGGCTGAAGCTGGAGGGGCTTATATACGCTTCCATGCGCTCACTGAGGGATAACGCTGTGAATGTAGCTGTGGTTACTCTTGATATGATGAAGGAATCCGGGGCAACGGAGGACGACTGCGACGATCTTGCCTCCCTTGCCGGAAAGGTGAAGGGCAGCGTTGTTGCCATCACCGTCCGTGAGCTTGGGCCGGGTCGCAGCAAGGCCTCTGTCCGCACCAATGAGACTGTGAACGCCAGCGACATCTGCGCCCGCTTCGGCGGAGGCGGTCACTCCATGGCCGCAGGCTGCACCGCCGATATGGGCCCCAATGAACTGGCTGAGGCCCTCATAAAAGTTGTTGACGAGGTTTATAGATGAACGGCATTTTGCTTGTAGACAAGCCCTCTGACTGGACCAGCATGGACGTATGCGCCAAGCTAAGGGGTGTTTTCCACGAAAAGCGCATAGGCCATAGCGGCACTCTGGATCCCATGGCAACGGGCCTGCTTGTGGTCTTTCTGGGCAGAGCCACCCGGGCTGTGGAGTTTGCCGAGGCTGACAGCAAGGAGTATATTGCCCGCCTGCGTCTTGGTATCAGCACCGATACTCAGGACACCAGCGGAAACATCCTCTCCGAAAAAGAGGTCAATGTAAGCGAAAAAGAGCTTATTGCGGCTCTTGAAATGTTCAAAGGCCCTATAAGCCAGATTCCTCCCATGTACTCCGCTATCAAGATAGGTGGGAAAAAACTCTATGAGATTGCCCGCAAGGGTGAGAGCGTAGAGCGTAAGGCAAGGGAGATAGTTATCCACAGCCTTGACTTTCTGGGCTGGGAGGACGGCGACGCGGTTTTGCGCGTCCGCTGCAGCAAGGGTACATATATCCGCACACTCTGCCACGATATAGGTGAGGCCCTGGGCTGCGGAGGCTGTATGTCCTATCTCCGCCGCAGCGCCGCCGGGGCGTTTTCCATTGACGAGGCACGCTCTCTTGAGGACATAATTGCCATTGCCGAAAGGGGAGAGGGGGAAAGCCTCCTTCTGAGTGTAGACAGACTTTTTGAGTCCTATCCTGCACTGAGTCTTAATGCCAAACAGGAAAGACTTTTCCGAAACGGCGTACGATTTTCCATGGCAGGGGAGGAAAAGACCTATAGGGTCTATTCTGCTGCCGGAGATTTTGTGGCCCTTGCAAAAATCGAAAAGGGTCTTCTTGTAAGCATAAAAACATTTTTCGAGGTTAACTGAGCATGGAAAAAACCAAAAGGGTAATGGCTCTGGGCTTTTTCGACGGCATCCATGTGGGCCACGGTGCCCTTATGGAGCGGGCGAAGGCCCGGGCAGAGAGCTTGGGTGCAGAATGCGCCGTTCTCACCTTTGATAACCATCCCGATACCTTTGTGAAGGGGGAGCAGGTGGAGCTCATAAACTCCGCCGCCGACCGCCGCTATGTGCTCCGCCGATTCTTTGGTATCGAAAAGGTGTATTTTATCCATTTCAACCGCCAGACCATGTGCATGCACTGGCGGGACTTTATTGAGAATATAATCGATACATACGATGCCGTGCACTTCGTTGTGGGCCACGATTTCTGCTTTGGCTATAAAGGTCAGGGCACGGCTGAGGTGCTGAAAGACTATTGCGAGGAGCATGGGTTGGGCTGCGATATTATCAGCCCCGTTATGAAGGATGGTAATATTGTATCCTCCACCCTCATCCGCTCCCTCCTTGCCGAGGGAGAGATGGAAAAGGCCAATGAGTATCTGGGCCATCCCCATGTGCTGACGGACACCGTGAGAACGGGCTACCGCATAGGAAGCAGCAAGCTTGAGGCTCCCACCATCAATATGGTTTTCGCCGAGGGCGTTTTGACTCCCAAAAGGGGAGTGTATGCCACCAGGGTGGTGCTGCCCGATGGGGAGCACGCCGCAGTCACCAATATTGGTGTCCGCCCCACTTTCGGGGGAGACAGGGTTACTGTGGAGACCAATATTCTGGACTATGAGGCCGACCTCTACGGACAGAGCGTCTGCGTGGAGTTCCACTCTTTCATCCGCCCTGAGCGGAGATTTGACTCCCCCGAGGCCTTGATGCAGCAAATTAAAAGGGACTGCCGGACAGCCAGAGAATTCTTTGAATAAAAAAGAAAAAAAGATTCATTTTAGAATCTTCTCTTTTTCTTATTGTGAAACATGAAAACCATGGGCTGTGCCCATGGTTCAAAAAAGGCTATGCCTATGAGTAGAAAAGATAAACCTCCAGCGATACAATGGGAGCAG
>JAZSFJ010000023.1:0-20694 GCA_045532145.1 Oscillospiraceae bacterium | reverse complement strand
AGGTTATCTTGCCGGGAACGCCGCCGAGACCCTCCTGAATAAGCTGCTTCAAGCTCCAGCCTGCGCAGTAGCCGGTGAGCATGCTCAGGTCGTGGATGTGGATATCGCAGTTGCGGTGGGCGTCGGCGATCTCCTGATCGTAGATCTCGCTGAGCCAGTAGTTGGCAGTGATTGCGCCGGAGTTAGAGAGGATAAGGCCGCCAACGGAGTAGGTGACGGTGGAGTTTTCCTTAACGCGCCAGTCGGCAACCTTAAGGTAATTGTCCACGGTGTCCTTATAGTCCAGCATGGTGGTTTTCAGGTTGCGGAGTCTCTCGCGCTGCTTGCGGTAGAGAATGTAGGCCTTGGCTACATCGTCATAGCCACCCTTGATGAGCACGGACTCAACGCTGTCCTGAATATCCTCAACGGCAATGAGCTTGTCTTTAATCTTGGGCTCAAAGTCAGCAGTGACCTTCAGGGACAAAAAGTCGATAATATCATTGTTGTACTGTCGCTCGCAGGCGACAAAGGCCAGCATAATGGCAAGAGATATTTTCTCAAGCTTGAAGTCGGCTATTTTTCCGTCGCGTTTAAGTGTTCTGTACATTATATACCTCCAAAGGGCTCTATGGCCTTTATTCTTTCCTTCTCAGGAACGCCGTGGGCGTCCGCATATCAGTATGGCATATTTAGTTAACTTTGTCAATCCATACCACAAGATATTGTGGCAAAATTATATGCCTCTTATTTCGACATTTTCTACAAATCTGCTGGAAATCATTTTCCAGCGCTCCATGTCCTCTTTCTCCGGAGCGCTGAGATTATCTCCGATAAGTCCGCCGGAGTCCACAAACAGCTGGATAAAATAGCGTTTTGCCCCTTTTATAAGCTCACCCATAGCCTCAAAGTCGGCGTCGGAGTGGAGCTCCTTTACGGCGGTGGTGCGGAATTCATAATCCACACCGGAGTGCATTATGAGCTCTATGGACTGACGTATAGCTTCCATATCCACATGGGGAAGTCCGCAGGTGGCTGCATATTTCTCAGGGGAATTCTTTATATCCATGGCCACATAGTCCACTACCCCCGCCTCAAGGCAGGCACGAAGTCTCCCGGGGTATGCGCCGTTTGTATCCAGTTTCACCAGATAGCCCATGTCCTTCACACGGCGGAGAAAGTCCAAAAGACCGGGCTGCATAAGGGGCTCTCCCCCGGTGACAGCCACTCCGTCTATGATTCCCCTGCGCTTTTGGAGGTAGGCAAAAATCTCCTTGAGCTCAATGCTCTCCGGCTCAGCGTCTGTGACCAGAGCGGCATTGTGGCAAAAGCCACATCGGAAGGGGCAGCCGTGGGTAAACGCCGTGCAGGCTATTTTCCCGGGAAAATCCAAAGTGGTCAGCTTTTGCAGTCCGCTTATCTTCATATTCCCTTATCTCCCTTCCCCAAATTTTGCCGCAGCAGATATATTGTAGCACAGAGGGAGTGTAAACGCAACATCTGGTGGATAGTTATTATTTTGACGCGCAAAATATTGGGGCAAATATAACAATCACGTATAAAGGCTCCCTTGTGTAAAGGGAGCTGTCGCGAAGCGACTGAGGGATTGTCCCAATTCGCCATAGTTCACTGCAAAGGCGTGTTTTCTGCCGCACAATCCCTCCGAGCCTCCTTGCGTCGGCCCACCTCCCTTTACACAAGGGAGGCCTTAAAAGGTAGAACCCCGCCGGAAGGCGGGGTTTTATCCATATTTACTTATCCACGCTTACAATGCCTTTCACCACGGCAGGTGCGATTTTCACCACCTTGCGGTCATAGGTGACGAGGCCGTTGAGCTCGTCCTCAACGTCGCTGAGCTGTGTGTAGACCGCGGCGGCCAGACCCTGCTCCCAAGCGGGGGCGATTTCATTGCGATACAGGTTGCGGAAGGCATGGGTGAGACTGTTCACGCTCTCATAGCGCTTGTAGCCAAAGTCCTTTTTATTGAAGGCGTGGCCCTCAACACGGTGGTTGTAGCCTCCGAACTCGGTCAGCATCACGGCACGGCCCAGAGAGTCCTTTTCGAAGCGGTAGGGCTTGAAGTAGACATGCCAGCTCTTTACCTCGCCGAAATACTGGTCGTGCCAGCCGCTGGCGTGGTCTATAGTGCGGCTATCGTCCATGCCCTGAATGAGCTTTACGGCTTTTTTGGCGTCAAACTGGCCCCAGCCCTCGTTGAAGGGCACCCACATGGCTATACAGGGGCAGTTATAAAGAGCAGTTATCATCTCCCGAAGCTCAGCATAGTACTGTTCCCGGCCCTCACGGCTCTTGCGGGCAAAGAGTCCATAGTGGCTGTCGCGGAAGTGGCGCTTTGTGATCAGAGGCGCAGAGATGGTGAGAGGATTATACTTCCCGCCGCCGGAGGGCATATCCTGCCAGACCAGCATTCCCAGTCTGTCGCAGTGATAATACCAGCGCAGAGGCTCAAGCTTTATATGCTTTCTCAGCATATTGAAGCCCATATCCTTTGCCATCTGAATATCGAAGATGAGGGCTTCATCGCTGGGAGCTGTGAGCATACCGTCGGACCAGTAGCCCTGGTCCAGAAGTCCGTTATGGAAATAAGGCTCGTTATTCAGGAAAAGGCGCTTAGTGCCCTTGCTGTCCGTCTCCACGGAGAACTTGCGCATGGCGAAATAGCTCTCCACCTCATCCTCGCCCAGCTTCAGCTTGAGCTCGTAGAGATAGGGGCTTTCGGGGCTCCAGGGGTGGAGCTCTTTTATGTCGATAAGGGCGGGAGTGCCTGCAAGGAAGCTATGGTCCTCACCCTCCACGGTGGCGATAAACTCGCCCTCGCCCTCAAGCCAAAGCTCCAGCTGCTTCTCGTCAAAGCGGGGTATGATGCGCAGGCTCTTTATATAGTTTTCAGGAACGGACTCCATCCACACAGTCTGCCAGATACCGCTCTGGGGGCTATACCATATGCCGCCCCGTTTACTCGACTGCTTGCCTCTTGAATGCCACGAAGCATCGGTGACGTCCTTCACACGGAGGACAATGCTGAGTTCATTTCCCTGCAAAGCCTCGGTGATATCCACAGTAAAGGGGGTGAAGCCGCCCACATGGCTCATAAGCTCCACGCCGTTTATATACACCGTGGCGGTCTGGTCCACCGCTCCGAAGTGGAGGAGCACGCGGCCTTTGTTAAAGCCCTCGGGCAGGGTGGTATTCAGGCGATACCAGAGGAAATCTCTCTTCCGGGGCTTGGTCACATCTCCGGAGAGCTCGCTTTCAGGAGAAAAGGGCACCAGTATGGTCTCGGGAAATTCCTCCGGCTGAGTTTCTGACTCGCAGACACAGAACTCCCACTCCCCATTCAGGTTCAGATAGCTGTCCCTGACCATCTGAGGCCGGGGATACTCCTTTAGAATATTGTTTTTATCCAGTTTTTCACCCCATGGTGTGAGCATGACTGCTCCTCCTTTTCAAGAATCAGACTTTTCCCGCTTTTTAAGAGCAAGGGCGGGAACTATGACCAGAACAACGATGACTGCAGCGGCAAGAAATATACCGGGAGTGGGCACGCTTTTCAGCTGGCCCATGTCCATATAGGTCATGTCGCTGCCCTTAATAACAGCGGAGCCTATGAAAGGTCCGATTATCATGGGCAGCATGACGGTGAATATCATGCGGATACCCTGAAAATGACCCACAAGGCCGCCGGGAGTGTGGTCACGGACTATGCCGCTGAGAGTGGCGCCCACCAGCATATAGCCGCTCATCATGACGCAGCCGCCGATGATAACAGGCACCATGCCCCGGACAAAGTACATGGCCACAAGGCCCACAACCATCACGACCCCGGCGGGCAGAAGGAAGCGGAGCTTGCCCACCTTGTCCGCAATGCCGCCTGCGGCCACGGATACGATGGATGCGAAGATAAGCACAACGCCCAGAACTATGGCGTAATCGGTGATACCCAGATAGGTCTGGATATAGATGATAAGATAGGGGAAGAAAACCTGCACACCGATGGAGAATACGCAGCTTGCCACGAGGGCCAGATACAGACTGGGCAGTCCCTTGATAACAGAGGGGCGCAGACCGTAGAGCAGGTTTTTGAAATAGCTGTCACGGCGGGGAGAGAGTGTGGGAGCATCCTTAACGAGGAAGAGGGAGATAATGCCCACCACGGTGACCATAATGCCGAAGATGCCGAAGAAGGTCTTCCACTCTCCTCTCTGGGTATAGCCGTCAAAGAGGCCAAAGACGATGAGCATACTCAAAAGGGGCAGTATGGCCAGAACCCCCTCAGTCTTGCCCCGCTTATCATTGGGCACATTGTCGGTGATATAGGCGTTGAAGGCGGCGTCGTTGGCGGTGGAGCCGAAGAAGGTCATGAGGCAATCCATGAATATGACGAGGCCGGCGGCAGCGGCGGCTGCGTTGGCAGCGGGGAACAAAGCCCCGGCGCTTTCCGGAGTGATGAAGCCGAAGGCCGCGGTGGTGATACCCCAGAGTATGTAGCCCACGCAAATAAAGGCCTTGCGCTTACCCACACGGTCGCTGAGTGCACCCATAATGAGGGTGGTGAGAGTGGCGGTGATGGCGGAGGCCGCCACCATGGCGGCTATATGGTCGGGATTTGTGGAGATAGTGTTATAGAGGAACACGTTGAAATACATATTCTCCAGAGTCCATGCAAACTGGCCGGAGATGCCCACCAGAACAAGCACAGACCAAAGGCGCGCGCCAAGCTTCTTTTTCATTTTGCCTGCCTCCTTAGTTTATCTGGCCTCTCTCCTTCAAATCGGAAACAATCCTGGAGAAGAGCTTGTCGTCAATTTTGAAATACCTGCGATATACAAGGAAACCGGCCACGATGCTGATAAGGGGCAGGATGAGCATGGCAAGCTTCACTATGAGTATGCCCGTGTCCGTAACATCGTCCACACTGACGGCAGAGTTGATGCCGGAGATTATGAGGGTGACGGAGACTATGCCCTTAGAAATAGCTCCTCCAATTTTGTTCACGAAGGGCTGGACGGAGAAGGTTACGGCCTCGTCACGGCGGCCTATCTTCCACTGGCCGTACTCAATGGTGTCAGCAAGGAACATAAGCATGAGAAGCTGGATAAAGGCCTGGGCTGCGAAAATGAGAAGTCCTGCAACGCCCACAACGCCCATCTTTCCGTCGCCAAAGAAGAAGATAATGTAGCCCGCGAAGACCATTATAGTGGCGGCGGTGTAAAGCTGACGGCGGCTAAAGCGCTTAGAGAACTTGGGGAAAAGGAGCAGGGCGGCAAGCTGGCTCACACCCAGAACACCGGCGAACACGGTGTACATGTCCGGGTTTTTGAAAACGTACTTGAAGTAATAAGTGCCGAAGCCCGTGGTGGTGCAGTAGCCTATCATGAAAAGGGCCATGGCAATAGCGGTGATGCGAAGCTGGTCATTTTCCTTAAGGACGGTGACAATATCCTTGAAGGTGGTCTTTTCCTCGTCCTTTGCGGCGATTTTGCTCTCCTTCACGCCGAAAACGGTGAAGCAGAGGAATAGCCAGGTGAGGACGGTGACACCGATGGCCATAAGGAAGAAGCCACGCTTGGAGGTGTAGTTATCGGTGAGGCCGGTGACGGAGAGCACCACGGCATACATACCAACATTGGCGCAGATACGGGCAAAGGAGCCGATTTTCTCCCTCTTTTTCTGGTCAAGGCTGAGGGAGGGCATCAGCGTCCAGTAGGCGATGTCATTAAGGCCGTAGATAATGTCCCAGAGCACATAGACAACGATGAAGAAAACTATGTATGCGGGGCCGCTGAGACCAAGGTCGGAGAAAAGGAGTATGGTCAGTATGCCACCCATAATCGCGCCCAGTACTATCCAGGGCTTGAACTTGCCCCAGCGGCTGCGGGTATTATCCACGATGATACCGGTGACAGGGTCATTGAAGGCGTCGAACACGCCCAGAATGAGGAAGGCTGCGCTCATCCACCACATAACGGAGTCGCTGAGGTCCAGAGCCTCGGTGGCGAAGGAGATGAAATACATACTCACAAGGCTGTAGAGCATATCACGGCCCACAGTGCCAAGGCCAAAGAAATATTTGTTGCGTGTGTCGATTCTGTCCTGCGCGGTTTTGCCTTTCATGGCAAAGCCCCCTTTTTTTGTTATATTTTCGTAGGGGCGAACTGCGTTCGCCAGCAATAACTGCTGCTGAATTTGTCGGGCGAACACAGTTCGCCCCTACTCCCAGGTAACGATTAAATCTATATAATCAAGCATTTCGTAGGGCGCGATGCCCACATCGCGCCGCGGCGGGCTGAGGGCAGCCCGCCCTATGGGCTAATTTGAAGCATATTATATCAAATTCAATACATCCATGGGTCTAAGCGCTATTTTCTCAATACCCAGAGCTTTTAGCTGCTCCAGTGTGCGGTAGCCCCAGGCCACGGCTATAAAGTCCAGGCCGGAGTTTATGGCAGTTTGCATATCCACCTCGGTGTCCCCGATGTAGACAGCATCCTCGGCCTTTGCGCCCAGAGCCTCAAGAGCGGCCATCACAGGTGCGGGGTCGGGCTTGCGCTCTCTGCCGGGACGGTCACCCTCTATGAGAGGGATGTAGTCTCCGAAAAAGCGTGCCCGCAGCTCCTCGGCTGCTGCCTGGTACTTGTTGGTGACTATGGCCATGGGCACGCCCTTTGCATGAAGCTGAGCAAGAAGCTCCATAATACCCTCATAAGGGCCGGTCTTATCCACACAATGAACATCATAATACTCGCTGAAAGCGGCGAACACGGCCTCAAAATCCGGGTTTTCCTCCCCGCCGGGAAGAGCACGGGATACCAGAAGCCTCACCCCGTTGCCCACAAAGGACTGCACGGTGGCGTAGTCATGGGTGGGATAGCCATACTTTTCAAGGCCATAGTTCACAGCGTCGGCAAGGTCGGGAATGGTGTAGAGCAATGTGCCGTCGAAATCGAAGAGGACTGTTTTCACTTTGCGTACCTCTCCACGATGTTCAGAAGAATCTGAGTGGCAATGTCCATGCCCTCCACGCTGATGTGCTCATAGGGGCCGTGGTAGGCGTAGCCGCCGGTGCCAAGGTTGGGGCAGGGCAGGCCGCGGAAGGTGAGCTGGGCGCCATCGGTGCCGCCGCGGATGGGCTCAACGCTGGGCTCTATACCGGCTTTTCTGGTGGCCTCAAGGGCGTTTTCAACCACATGGAAATGGGGCTTCACCATTTCGCACATATTGCGGTACTGCTCCTTTATCTCCAGCTCAACGGTACCTTCGCCGTATTTGGCGTTAATAAGCTTGGCAGCGTGCTCCATGCAAGCCTTGCGGGCATCAAAGGAGCCGGCATCGTGGTCGCGGATGATATAGCTCAGGCTGGCCTTTTCCACATCGCCCTCCATGGCCATCATGTGGAAGAAGCCCTCGTAGCCCTCGGTGTCTCTGGGGGTATCGCCGGCGGGGAGCATGGCGTTGAACTCCATAGCCACAAGGGAGGCGTTTATCATGGTGTCCTTGGCAGAGCCGGGGTGGACATTGAAGCCCTTGAAAGAGGCCTTCACGCCGCAGGCGTGGAAGTTTTCATACTCTATACCGCCCTCGGGGCCACCGTCGGCAGTGTAGGCTATCTGAGCGCCAAAACGCTCAAGGTCCATGAGAGAGGCGCCGTGGCCTATCTCCTCGTCGGGGCAGAAGCCTATGGCAATGCGGCCGTGGGGAAGACCTTCCTTAATGATGGTCTCTGCCATGGTCATTATCTCCGCAATACCTGCCTTGTTGTCTGCACCCAGAACGGTGGTGCCGTCGGTGACTATTATGCTGCGGCCCACAAGAGAGGGCAGATGGGGGAAGGCCTTGGGAGAGAGGACTCTGCCGCTTTCGCCCAGAACAATGTCGCCGCCGTCGTAATTTTCAACAAGGCGGGGCTTCACATTCTCGCCGGGGAAGTCGGGGATGGTGTCCAGATGGGCAATGAAGCCCACGCTCATGGCCTTTTCAAGGCCCTCGGAGGCAGGGATGACGCCGTAGACATAGGCGTGCTCATCCACATAAACCTCGCTGATGCCGATTTCCTTCATCTCATCGGCCAGCATATTGGCAAGGTCGAACTGCCAGGGGGTGGAGGGAGTTGTGGTGGTCTCCTCGCTGCTGGCGGTGTGAACCTGAACGTATTTTATAAGTCTTTCGTATGCTTTCATTTATTCAGTCTCCTTAGATAATTCAATAGTGTACATAGTAGAACCGAAGTCTCCGAGTAGTCTCAGGTTTGGATGGTAGCCTGTGCCCAGAAACTGGTTTTCAAGGCGCAGCCCCTCCATGAGCATGGCGCCGGAGGCTTCATAGTCCTCCACGCCATCCACAAGATTAACAAGGGAGTTGGCTGTGCGGAAGATAAAGCCCTCGGGGTTCAATGAGAAGGGCAGGATGTGCTTTATAAGCTCTCCAAAGCTTTTGAGATAAACATTTTGCTCCCTTGAGCGAACATGATACTTTTTCTCCGGCTCAAGGCCACGGATTGGCATAATGTCCCCGGCGGGAGAGGCATTATAGCCCCTCTGGAAGTGGGCGCAGATGCTCTCGTCGCCCAAGCTCACCTGCCATACCTCAGTGCCCGGGCGGCTGCCTGTTGCCCGGGTAAATTCTCCATACTGGAAAACCCGGCGGTGGGCTTTATAATAGGCTATCTGATGGCAAATCTCCTGCCGCTCAGAGCGGGAGAGATATTTCAGATCAAGCTCCAGCCCGAAGCAGCCAAAGGCCGCAACATTGAAGCGGGTGGACAGGGGCGTTGACCTCAAGGTCTGCTGACTGGGTGCGGAGGCGATGTGGCTGCCCCAGGTGGACTGGGGATAGAGATAGCTGAGGCCTCCCTGAATGTCCAGACGTTCTATGGGGTCAGTGTTGTCGCTGGCCCAAATCTGGGGAGAGAAGCAGAGCATTCCAAGGTCAAAGCGGTTGCCGCCGGAAGAGCAGCTTTCAAAAAGCACATGGGGTCTGGGGCGGAAGATGCGGCCCAGAACTTCGTAAAGGCCCAGAATATAGCGGTGGTGGAATTCTCCCTGATTTTCAAGGGCGAGGGAGAAAGCGTCGGATATGTGGCGGTTATAATCCCACTTCACATATTTAAGCCCTGTGGAGTCCATTACCCGTCCCACGTTTTCCACTATATAGTCCCTTACCTCCGCTCTCGTCAAATCCAGCACCAGCTGATTGCGGCCCTTTCCGGGAGTTCTCCCCGGCACCTTCACCGCCCAGTCGGGGTGGGCTCTGTACAAATCGGAGTCCTCGTTCACCATCTCCGGCTCAAACCAGAGGCCGAAGTCCATGCCCATGGATCGGACGGCCTTTGCCACGCCCTCCACACCACGGGGGAGCTTTTTAAGGTTGGTGTTGTAGTCACCCAGACCTGCATGATCGTGGTTTCTCTTGCCGAACCAGCCGTCATCCAGTACGAAAAGCTCCACGCCCAGCTTTTTTGCTCTGCGTGCCAGCCTTATGAGCTTTCCGTGGGTGAATCTAAAAAAATGGGCTTCCCAGTTGTTGGCCAAAACGGGCCGCTCTACATTCTTCCAGCTTCCCCGGACTATGTTGCCGTTTACAAAGCCGTGGAAGTTTTTCCGCAGGCCGTTGAAGCCTCCAGCGCTGTAGCTCATCACAGCCTCGGGAGCTTCAAAGCTCTCGCCGGGGCGAAGTGTCCAGTCGAAGCAGCTGGGGTTTATGCCCAGCATCACACGAACTGTGTCTGTCATGGCTCTCTCAACAGCCCCATAGTGGCTTCCGGAATACACTAGATTGAAGCCCCAGACCCTGCCGTGGTCCTCCCCCGCTCCCCTCTCGCTGAGGAGGAAGCCGGGATTATGGCGGTTGGAGGAAGCTCCCATGGAAGAAGAGTTCACATACACTCCCGCCTCCACAGGTCTTATATTGTGGTGGGCTTCCCTTATCCAGCCTCCGTCAAAGGTGTGCATCTCAAGGGGAGGGGTACTCATATCCATGCTCATGGACATGAATTTTCTGAGGGAAATATCCTTCTCAGCGCCATTATTAATAACACTGCGGCGGCTTATGACGTTCACCTCAGGGAAAACGGTATAATAGAGACTCAGCTTCACAGGAAACAGCTTGTCCTCCATGTCTATGCGAAGAGTCTCCACACCTTCGGTGTCAGCCTCGGCGTAGGCAGAGGGCAGACATTCCATGTGCACGCATCCGGGAATTATCTCGTGGCTTTTATACACAAAGTCCGTGACAAAGCTGCCGTCCGGCATCTTTATCTCGCAGACGGCGTTGCGGTAATCCCCCTTACCCACACCGGACCACTCAAGGGGAATGGTATCGAGGCAGTATGTGGGGTCATTCTCCGAATACAGCACGGCGCTGCCGTAGGGCAAAGTGCGCTTCACTTCCAGCGCTGCGGGGTCGCCATCATGAAGCAGAGCGCCGAAATGGAGATGCTCAAGGTGGCCAAAGGGGCTTACTCTCAGCCAGTAGGAGCTATTGGCCGTATCAAGCCGGAAAAGGCCATTTTCTTCAAATATGGGCATTTTTCATACCTCCGAATTATAGTCAAATTCCTTACACGGAACTAAAACAAGCGCACCCAAAGGCTCCCTTGTGTAAAGGGAGCTGGCATTTTCATCGAGCAAGGCGAGGGGAAAATGACTGAGGGATTGTGGCCCAATTCGCCCAGTTTCCCAGGGATACATAACACAGCGTGCACAATCCCTCAGTCGCCTGCGGCGACAGCTCCCTTTACACAAGGGAGCCTATTAAACGCTACATCAGGATGCTCATGGACATATTCGTTTTGTAAGACAAAATGGACGGTGGATATATATTATCATCCATCGTCCATTATATTACATGCTTATTAAATTGTCGAGGGTGCGCGGCGCTTTTTATCTCATTAAAAAGGAACCGTTGGGAAGAGTGAAGCTCTCCACAGTGACCACGGTGCGCGACTCGCTGCTGCCGGAGATTTCGTTGGCTATGCCGATATCGGTGACATAGTAGTCCATGTCTGTTTTCACATACACACGGTCAAACACCTTATAGAAAAACTCAGCATCCTGGCCTATCTCTGCGCTCTTGCCTTCCCGGAGGGCCTTGCCATTGAGCTCAGCGGAGAGGTATATACCTATCTCGTCGGCCTGCTCACGAAGATAGCGGCTCATAGAGGATATGGCGCTGACGGCGTCAGGCATGGCGGTCATGGGCTGGGAATACTGTATGGTCTGGCCGGAGGGGAGGCAGACATTGGTGAGCAGCACCTCGTCAAAGCCCATGTCCTTCAGCTCCTGCATAAGGGCCACTATGTAGCCTCTGGTCTCTATGTTATAGGGATCAAGCCAGCTGCAGTTTTCATCGGTGAGCACGCCGCCTGTGGAGTTTTTCAGACTTATGGGGCTGTTGCGCACAGCCATGGCGCTGTCACCCAGACAGCTGACCTCGGCCACCAGCCAAAGGCCCGTGTCCTTCAGAGCTCCAAGGGTCTCCTTCAGGCTCTCGGTGCCGTTGACAGAATAGCTGTCCACAAGGGGTATCTTGCTGAAATAGCGCAGCGTGCCGTCCATACCCTTGATGTTGAGCACAAGACAGTTATATTTCGTGGGGCTCTCCGCCAGAATTGCGGGATAATAGGCTATGTTCTGGGCGGTCATCTTGTCGGCGGATACATAGAGGGCCTGAATAGTGTCCAGTCTGGAACGCACCATGCTGGCCATATCGGAAAAGTCCGGAAGCTCTATGACCACCTGAGCATTGGTGACAGGTGGGGCCAGGATGTTGCTCTCGGAGTCCTGAGGGCTCTCGCTCTGCTCCTCCGCCTCTTCCACCACCATACTCAGACCGTCCTTTTCATATCTTATATACTTCTGACGATCATAGAAAACCCAGATGCCCGCCATAAGTGCAAATATTAGGACAAAAAGCACAAGGGTTATTATCCAGCCGTATTTGCGCCTGCCGCGGTAAACAGGTCTTGGTCTTGCCATAATTATTCTCTGCCTTCTATCTCGTGGATGAGGGCCACACGGCGGGCGTGGCGTCCGCCCTCGAAACCGGTGTCAAGGAAGGTGTCAACTATCTTCAGAGCAAGGCCGCTGCCGGTGACACGGGCGCCCATGCAGAGGACGTTGGCATCGTTATGCAGGCGGGTGAACTCGGCGCTGTAGCAGTCGCCGCAAAGGGCGGCACGGATGCCCTTCACCTTGTTGGCGCACATGGAGACGCCTATGCCGGTGCCGCAGACAAGGATAGCTCTCTCGCACTCTCCCTTAGCCACAGCTCTTGCAGCCTTCTCCGCATAAACGGGATAGTCGCAGCTGTCGGTGGTGTAGGTGCCGTAATCGGTGTACTCAAGGCCTCTGGCCTCAAGATGCTTCATTATTTCCTGCTTGAGTTCAAATCCGCCGTGGTCGGAAGCAATAGCAATCATTTTCATATCCTCCGTTAAATCTTAATAAATTCACATTTGCGTTTTCTGAAAGTGCTCACATATTCAAAGCCGCAGCTTTTTATTATCTCATAGCCCTGACGGATGCATTTTGCCGCATCTTCCGGTCTGTGAGCGTCGCTGCCTACGGTGATGATCTCGCCGCCCATTGCTTTATAGAGCCTGAGTATCTCCGGATCCGGGAATGGGCCGCAGCCATCCCGTATCCCTGAACAGTTTATCTCTATTCCCCGTCCATTGTCAATCAAAAGCCGCAAAAGATGCTCAATTTTGTCGCCATAGCGCTCCATGGAGAGCTTTTCGTCCAGTCCCTGCTGCCACATATAGCGGCGGCCATAGCCTATGTGGGCCATGATGTCAAAGAAATCCAGCTCCGCCATTTTGATGAGCTCGTCCATATAGTCGTTGAAAATTTGCCGGCAGTGCTCCGGGGACGTAAACTTCACATTCCACAGGTCACCGTAGTCCTGAAGAATATGGAGCGAACCCATGACCATGTCAAGCTCGGGAGAAGCGGCAATGCGCTTGGCGGTCTCAGTGTCAAACAGGGGCTCCCCAAGCTCAAGGCCCAGACGCACATCTATAGGCAGCGCGGGATGCTCCTCCACCATGGCAGCGTACTTCTCCATGGTCTCCGACACTCTTGTGAGGCAGCGGGGGTTGAATTCATAGGTACGCCAGTCGCACATATCGCAGTGGTTTGTGAAGCAAATCTGCTCCATGCCCATTTTTGCCTCCGCCTCCACCATTTCATACATGGTGGCCCTGGAATCCTGTGAAACGTCCGAGTGGACGTGATAATCAGCTAAGAACATATTTACACCTCTCAGAAAGGCCAGGACTCAAACCAGCCCAGGAATTTATCAGCAAACTCTCTTGATACATCTGCGCCGCTGAGCACAGGGTAGAAGGCTATAAACAGTACAGCGCTCACGGTGCAAAGGGAGACCATGCTCCGTTTCCATGCGGGATTTCTCCGACGAATATCGTTGAGAATATAGCCCAGAGCCAGAAGAAGGAACGCAGAAGCGGGGAAATAATGGTAGGCAAAGGTTATGCGGCTTACGAAGACCCAGGGGAGAAGCTGGGCCATGTAGCCAAGGAAGATGAAGCGGGCGGTTTTGTCCTTATCCTTTATCCAGCGCCACAGCATGACTATCATGGCTCCCAGACCCGCCCAGCACACAAGGGGATTCATCATGGCCCCGATGGTGGACTTTGTGCCGTCATAGCCATAGTCCAGATAATACAAAATAGGTCTGAGATTGGCCATCCACTGCCACCAGCGGGAGGAATAGGGGTGGGTGGCATTGACGCCGGAGTGGTAGGAGAGCATATATTTTTGGTTATCCAGCACTATGTCCAGATACTCACGGCTGAAAAGCATGGAGATGCCGCTCATACCCCGGGCAGTTCCGTAGCACCAGTAGCTGAGATAATAGATGATGCAGGGCACAAGGACAAAGGCCCCAAGGCAGAAAAGGACATTTTTCCGGGTCTCCGCCCAGTATTCCGGCAGCCTCTCAGCCTTTTTGGCCTCAAAGCAGCGCTCTATGCGGTCTATGAGCCAGAGAAGGCCCAATCCCGCCCCCGCGTAAATGCAGGTCCACTTGCTGGCTGCGCCCATGCCGAAGAAAAGGCCGCTGAGACCCAAAGGCAGCATCCAGCCGCCTCCCCTTCTGTCGCTTTGGAGATATATATACATGAAAAGGTACATGAGCAGGATAAAGAAAACGGAGTAGGAGTCTATGGTGGCTATGCGGGTCTGGGCAAAGTGCATGAAGTCCGTGGCCATGAGAAAGCTCACCGCTGTGGGCACCGCCACACCGCCGAACATACGCTTTGTGAGAAGGTAAATAAGAGGCAGCATCAGTATGCCCACAAGAGTGCCCATGAAGCGCCAGCCGAAGGGATTCAGGCCGAAAATGCTTATGCCTATGGAGATAATGAGCTTGCCCAGAGGGGGATGGCTTATCTCATAGGGCTCCTGAGCTTCCATGTGCTCATAGGCGGTGCGCACATGGTAAATCTCGTCAAAATAGCTGCTGTTGAGGTAGCTGAAGCTCTGGGGCACGGTCTCCGGCTCATCGAAGAGGGTGGAGCTGCCCTGAGAATAGCTGAGGCCGTCTATAGGCAGGCCATCGGTATCGTAGAGCATCAGCTCTCCCAGCCATAGCTCATCGTCGGCTATAAGGCGGAAGTAGCGGGTTTCGGGGTCCGCATATTCATAGAGGTCTATGCTCTTCCAGCGGAGGAGCTCGGCATAATTTTGCTCAATAATGCCCGCATCCTCCCACTCCTCTCCGTCGGAGGAGAGCTGGATAAAATAGTTTCCGGTGTGAATGCCCGTGTAGCAGACCACAGAGCCTATGGCCCGGGGCTCTGCAAGCTCTGCCTGAGCGTATTCTCCCCGCCCTCCAAAGCGGCAGAAGCTCTCCGGGTTGGAAAGACCGCCCAGGTTTAAAAGGCTGGTAAGAGCGTATGCCGCGCTTATTATTATGATGGCAGCGCCGTCCCAGCGCTTTAGTTTCCGCCCATCGTCCCCGCCGAAGCTCAAGGCCGGGTCCTTGCGGCAGTAGGCCCAATCATAGAAAAAGAGAACGATGAAAGCCAGAAGGGCTATGGGAAACAGAAGATGCAGCTTTTCCATGGAGCAAAAACCTCTTTGATGCAAAAAGTTTGTATTCATACATTATAGGTTAGATTATACTATAAATGCATCACACAGGTAAACGCCATAGGAGAGAAAAAATGAAAAAAACCTTTATATTTATTATATTGGCCCTCTCTCTGCTTCTTCCGGGCTGTTCCGAAGCCGATTTCACCCCGGAGCAAAACCCGGAACAAAGTTCTGCAGCTGAGCTCAGCCCCTCCCCTGCGCCCCTTTCCATGGTGGATGAAAGGCTGCAGACCATGAGCCTTGAGGAAAAGGTATGGCAAATGCTATATGTTTACCCCGAGCATATAAGCGGCGAAAAGTGCTGCACGGAGAAAGCAGCATGGGCATCGGGCCTTCAGGAGCGCCCCGCCGGAGGCATAGTTTTTGTTTCTGAAAACTTCCCATCCGAGGAAGAGACCAGAGCCATGATGGAGGCAATAGCTTCCGCGGAGGGAGAACTTTTTCTGGGTCTTGACGAGGAGGGCGGCAAGGTGGCCCGGCTGAGCTACGCTCTTGGTGTCACCACTGACTTTGAGCCCATGTACGAATACCGCAGTCAGGGCCGCAGCGGGGCCTATCTCAACGCCCGGACCATTGCAGAAGACATAGCCTCTTTTGGCTTCAACATGGACTTCGCCCCGGTGGCGGATGTCTGGACCAATTGGAACAACACAGTGATAGGCCGCCGGGCCTACAGCAACGACCCGATGGAGGCCGCCTCCCTTGTGGCCGCCGCAGTTGGCGGTTTTCAGTCAGGTGGCGTGATAAGCGTGCTGAAGCACTTTCCCGGCCACGGGGACACCAACGAGGACAGCCACTATTTCACAGCCCACACGGACAAGAGCCTGGAGGAGATGAGGGAGTGCGAATTTTTGCCCTTTGTCTCCGGCATTGCCGCCGGGGCAGAGGTGGTGATGGTGGGCCACATAGTGGCAGAGGAAATAGACCCCGAAAAACCGGCCACACTCAGCGAAAAGGTCATAGGCATACTTCGCTCTGAGCTGGGCTTTGAGGGTTTGGTGATAACCGACGCCTTCACAATGGCAGGGCTTGGTGACTTGCCCGAGGAAGAGGCCGCCGTGGCCGCTATAATGGCCGGATGCGATATGATACTGGCCCCCTCCGACCCGGACACCGTGGTTGCGGCTATTATGGAAAATGTCCCTGCAGGGCGCATTGACGAAAGTGTGGGGCGGATATTGGAGCTGAAATACGAGTGGGGGATAATTGGCTGAACAAGCACGGCACGGGCGGACACGCCGGTCCGCCCCTACTGCAACGATTCCATTCGCTGCGCATTCGCCGGGGCTGTATTCGCGATATTGGCGCACACCGCCGGACCGTCCGGGAGGCCGGTCCCTAAGAATGGGGAAATTTGCATCTGTTCGTAGGGGGCGATGCCCAATCGACCCATCCGCGGGCGGACACGACGGTCCGCCCCTACAGCACTGTTAAGGATTAAAACTATATATTCAAGTCCATGTAGTGAACGGTCTTGAACCGTTCCCCATGATGGCGGCGGGAGCAAGCGCCCGCCCTACGTTGGGAGGGTTGACGTTTCGCAGCCGTAGGGGACGGCGTCCTCGACGTCCCGGTTGCGGGCGGACACGACGGTCCGCCCCTACGAGGGTAGCGGTATGTGGGCAACATCGCTTAGGACACTCCCTCAGTCGCTTCGCGACAGCCCCCTTTACACAAGGGGGCCCTTAAATGAGCGGGCTTGCGGCGGGAGTAAGCCGCCCATACGGAAATTAAATCCGTCCCGAAGCGACACCACAACTATTCACTATTATTTATTGAAATAATGAAATAAAAAAGAAGGTACCCGAAGGTACCTTCTTTCTTTTTGTTTTGATGCTGATGATCGCTTATGCCCAGCTGGACTGGATCTCATCGGCAGTCTCTTTATCAAACATAGCAATGATAGCCTTGATGGCGTCGCCCAGAAGAACCAGGGTGAAGAGGCCGAATACGACGCACTCAACGACAAAGAGGGGCCAGATGGGGATCATGAGAGTTGCGGTAATCTCATGGCTTGCAAGTTTCTCGCCAATGCCCTTGCCGACGCCCCAGGTAGCGAAGACCATGGTGGCAACGGAAATAAGGGAGGTCAGGGAGAAGCAGAGGAAACGAAGCTTCTGGGGCATCATGTTGATGAACATGGTAACATGGATGTGACCATGAACAGTCTGAGTGTATGCCCAGGAAGTAAATACGACAACCAGCAGCAGGCACTGCACCAGCTCGTAGATACCGGTGATGCGGTAGTTGGCAAAGAGACCCAGCATGGAGTCAACAAACATGATGAGCATCATAGCTGCGATCAGTACCATGCCGATGTAGCAGATATAATAGCAGAGTTTGCTGGTCACGAGGGTATAGCCCTTCATTACTTTTTTCATTCTTTCATGCCTTCCTTTGCTGCTTTTAGGCGTAGCTTAAATAGCTTTTGCTGAATAAGCAGTTATTGATTAATAGTTGTCGGGGGTGTAGGTCCAGTCAGTGTAGTGGAACTCAGCATCCCAGTCGCCAGCGTGAGCTTCAGCGTTCTGAGCAACGATGTCCATGCACTTGTCATAGATGGCCTGGCCGTCGAGACCGAGGTCGTTCAGGTACTGGACGTACCATGCGTGGATGCCGGTAACGATCTCGTCAGAGGTAGCGAAAGCATAGAGCTCCTCGGAGGGCTTGTAAACTTCAACGCCGTTCTCGCGCATCTTGTCTGCAACCCAGTAGTTGCAGCTATCCCACCAGTAACCGGCCATGTCGCCTGCGTAGTTGCCGCAGTACTTGTCGATGATAGCCTGGAGGTCAGCGGGGAGACCTGCATAGGTGTCCTTGTTCATGAGGACGAAGCAGGAGGTGTAGGAAACGGGCATATCGAGGCAGTAGTCAATGGGCTCGAAGAGCTTGAAGCAGTCGATGTTATGCCAGTCGTTGGTGAAGCCATCGAAAACGCCCTTGGAAACGCCTTCGTAAACTTCGCCGGTGGGGATGGAAACGGGAGTAGCACCGAGAGCCTCGATGTACTGAGCAGCGATGGTACCAGCGGTACGGATCTGCAGGCCCTTGAAGTCAGCAGGAGTCTCGATCTTCTTACCTACGGTAGAGATGGGACCATAAGAGCAGGAGTGGAGGCCAACGATCTTCCAGTCAGCGAACTCAGCCTGGAGCTCGGGGATCTCTTCGTACATCTGCTGATATACGTCGGTAGCCATACGAGCGGAGGTGATGCCGTTAGCGCAGAGGTTGATGAACTCGGAAACGGGGAAGCGCTGAGAGAAGAAAGAGGTGCAGGACCAAGCGATGTCAGCCATGCCGTCCTTAACGCCGTCGATGGTCTCAGTTGCGCCCAGGAGAGAACCGCCGGGGTTGTACTCGAAAACGAGGCGGCCGCCGGACTCTTCGCTCATCATGTTGAAGAGGGTCTCGATGTACTCTTCGCACATGGAGGTAGCAGCGTCGTGGTTAACAACAACGAGGGTGTAGGTCTTGCCGTCAGCAACAGGAGCTTCGGGAGCTGCGGGAGCTTCGGGAGCAGAGGGATCAGCGGGAGCTGCGGGCTCATTGCCGCAAGCTGCGAACAGACCGCAGCAGAGAACGGCGACGAGGAGAAGTGCTATAACTTTTTTCATTTTTCTTCCTCCAAAAATTTGTTTTACAAAAAGGTCTTCGCCTGATTGTACGGATGGAATTTTTTAGCCTACGCTATAACCGAGCAGGCTGGGCAGGAATTCTGCCACGATGGGGAATGCGCAGACGATAATGACGGCGACAAGCATACCCACAACCATGGGTGCAACACCGGCGAAAATCTTCTGCAGGGGAACGTCCTTAGCCACACCGGCAACGATGTAAACGTTCATGCCGACGGGAGGAGTGATGAGGCCCATTTCCATAACCATGATCATGAGAACGCCGTACCAGATGGAGCCGAAGCCCAGAGCGTCAGTCATGATGGGAAGGAAGATGGGAACGGTCAGCATAACCATTGCCAGGGAGTCCATAAGGCAGCCCATAACGGCGTAGATAACGATGATGACCGCAAGGATGACGTAACGGTTTACGTCGAGACCGTTAACAAGGTTTGCCAGAGTGATGGGCAGCTTGGTAATGGTCAGGAAGTTGCCGAACACGTAAGCGCCAATGAGGATCAGGAAGATCATACCACTGGTCTTAACAGTGTCACGGAGGCAGTCGAAGAAGATCTTCCAGGTGAAGCGGCGGCGGGCAATGAGGTAAATCAGAGCTGCGGTAGCGCCGACAGCAGCAGCCTCGTTGGCGGTGAACCAGCCAAGGAAGATACCGCCGATGGCGATAAGGAACAGAACGATCATTGCGGCAGCGCCCTTCAGGGAGATGAGCTTCTCCTTCAGGGTGAACTTCAGCTTACCGGGTGCGGCATTGGGTCTGATGCGGACGACGATCATGATGGAGATTATGTAGCAGATAGCCAGAATAAGTCCGGGAACGATACCGGCTGCGAACAGACCTCCGATGGATTCGCCGGCAACAATACCGTAAATGATGAAGCCGGTGCTGGGGGGGATAAGGATACCGAGGGTACCGCCGGCTGCGATGGAGCCGCAGGCCAGACCGTCGTCATAACCGGCCTTGCGCATCTCGGGGAGAGCGACAACGCCCATGGTGGCGGCGGTAGCAGCGGTGGAACCGCAGATAGCGGAGAAGCATGCGCAGGCAGCAACAGTGGCGCAGGCGAGACCGCCGCGGATGCCACCGAGAAGCTTTCTGGCGCAGGAGTACAGGTCAGAACTCATTCCTGAGTAGTAACAGAGGTTACCCATCAGGACGAATAGCGGTATGACCGTGAAGGAATAGTTTGTTGCCTGAGTGTAAGGAATGTTCTTAAACAGACTCAGAGCGGTGTTCAGATTGCCCTTGACGTACCAGACGCCAAAGAAACCGACAGCCATCATGCAGATACCGATGTTCATACCCATAACAAGGAGTATCAGCAGAGCGATGACGCCGATTATTGCGATAGTAAAGTAATCCAAAAAATCGACCTCCATCTCTGGTAAACACACCTTTTTTTGAAAACTCCGCACATGTTTCCAAAATAACGATGCTGCGATTATCATACAACAAACACACTTGATTTTCTAATACATATATGGTAATTTATATTATAACCCCTGGGTTATATTCCTATTTTTTCTATAACCTTGTTGCATATTTTACAAAAAGCTTCGTTGCTATTGTAATTTTATTAACAAATCTCTATATGTCCCTAATTAATTATAGATAAAGAAGGTGTAAAGATGACCGACAGTCAGCGAAACTGTTTTCTGGCAGTCGCGGAATACCAAAGCTTTTCGAGAGCGGCCAGCGCCCTTTACGTATCCCAGCCCGCAGTCAGCAAGAATATCAGCACCCTTGAGGCTGAGCTTGGCACTCCACTTTTCAATCGTCAGGGCAAGTATGTCGTGCTCACCACGGCGGGAGAGATATTCCACAGCTTTCTTATGGAGTACCAGCGCGAGTTCGAGAATATGATGGAGCGTATACGATCCCTTGACCGCAGCACTCCCTACGGCGTTGTGCGCATAGGCTGCGGACTTACATGGAACGCCGCCCATTT
>JAZSFJ010000167.1:0-32426 GCA_045532145.1 Oscillospiraceae bacterium | reverse complement strand
CCCCCCGATGGCTTCTACGAGTTTTACGATGTGGATATCAATGCCTATTATCTGGACGCCGTTCTTTGGGCTGTGGGCAAGGGCATAACCCAGGGTACCGCACCCGGCTACTTCTCCCCCTCCTCCGCCTGCAACCGCGGCCAGATCGTAACCTTCCTCTACAGAGATTTCATCTATAAATAAGCGAAAATCTGAGCAGCAGTTCTTCGGGACTGCTGCTCAGATTTTTGATGTGACCATATCGGCGAACACCCAGCCGCCTTCGTCCGCCCGTGGACGGGACGATGTGGGCATCGTCCCCTACAAATCGGCGCAAATAACCGCAAACCCGTAGGGCGGGGCTTGCCGTACGCCGCATATATTATTGCAAATCCGGTATTTTGCCCCTCCCCGCGGCGCGCCGGGGCTGTATAGACTGGTAAGATAGTATACAGAATGTTCGGACAGATGGTATACAGTTTTATGCTAAAATAAAGGCAAAACATCAAGGAGATGATGGGATGCCTTGGAAAGAGGAAACTGTGGAAAACCAGAGAAAGAATTTTGTATCCGAAGCAATCCGTGAAGGCTGCAACTTCAGCGAGTTGTGTCGCCAATACGGAATTACAAGAAAGACTGGCTACAAGTGGGTGGAGCGCTACATGAGTGGCTCAGGTCTCACAAATCAAAGCACAGCGCCTCATTTCCGTCCACGTAAGACACCGGCCAAAACTGAGGATCTCATTCTCTCTGTTCGTATCGCGCACCCGAGCTGGGGCGCGAGAAAAATTCTAAGGCATCTAAGTGACCGAGGCTGCAAAGAGCTTCCAGCTCCATCCACAACAACCGAAATTCTCAAGCGTAATGGTTTCGTGCTGCCGGAAGAGAGCGTTGCTCACACAGCTTTTAAGCGCTTTGAGAGAGACCAGCCAAACGACCTTTGGCAGATGGATTTCAAAGGCCATTTCGCTATGCTATGCGGTACACGCTGCCATCCATTGACCATGAAGGATGACCATTCTCGTATGCTTTTGTGCCTTGACGCATATGAAAATGAGCGTTGGCTCAGCGTAAAACTCAGTTTGAACCGAGTTTTTGAGAAATATGGACTTCCAAAGGCCATTCTCTGCGACAATGGCCCTCCGTGGGGAGACAGCCATGGAGGCTATACACTCTTTGAAGTCTGGATGATGCAAATGGATGTACTTCCTATTCACGGACGCCCAATGCACCCGCAAACCCAGGGCAAGGAGGAACGTTTTCACAGAACATTGAACCAGGACGTGATCAAGCGTACGGCGCTCAGAGACCTGGTGCACGCCCAAGAGGTGTTCGATGCGTACAGGTATGAATTCAATCACGAAAGGCCTCACGGAGCACTTAATCTCGATGTACCTGCAAAACACTATCGTGAAAGCATCAGACGACCTCCATCCGAAATTAAAGAACCAGAATACGACTGTGGTGCAAGTCTCAGAAAGGTGAATTTTAAGGGCTATATAAGCATTGACAGGCATCGATACTTTCTCGGCGACAGTCTCGTCGGCAAGTATATAGAGCTTGTTCCATGCGATGATGACCAGCTGTCCATTTGTTACGGAAACTTCATCATAGCCAAACTTGATTTGAACGACAGGGTGTTCGTTTCTAAAAAAATCTACCGCAGATAGAATAGTCAATGTGTATACTATGTCCACGAACATTTTGTATACTATGTGGGCTGTACAGGGGCGACGCGCCCTACGAGTGGTAGATGAAGTCTGTGCGAATTCGCCGGATGTCGATGCGTAACGGAGGTGCATGCGGCGCGGACGAGCAATGCTCGCCCCTACGGTGATGTCTGCTATCCACGCTATTCGTAGGGCGGGCTGACCTCAGCCCCCCGTCATCAGCGGAACGGTCAAGACCGTTCCCTACATTGTTGCGGGAAAATCTGCCGCAAAAATCGTAGGGGCGGACCGTCGTGTCCGCCCGCAAAACATATGGCGAAATTGCAGGGCGGCAGCAAGCCCACGCCCTACGGTGATGTCTGCTATCCACACTTTCCGTAGGGCGGGCTGCCCTCAGCCCGCCGCAAAAAAACAACACCCGCATGCCTCTTGACAATCGCGTCTACATACTGTAGACTATAGATAGACTACAGTATGTAGACAACTTCTGAAAGGAGGAGATTTACATGAAGGAAATACATCTGGGTGCGGCGGAGAGCCGTTTCGCGGAGATAATCTGGGACGCAGAGCCCATAGCCTCCGGTGAGCTGGCCAAAAGGGCCGAAAAAGCTCTGGGCTGGAAGCGCACCACCTCCTACACGGTGCTGAGGCGCCTATGCGAGAGAGGCATTTTTGAAAATCAGGGAGGCAGCGTCCGCTCCCTTATCTCAAAAGAGGATTTTTACGCCATGCAGAGCGAAAAGGTGGTGGAGGAGAGCTTTCGCGGCTCCCTGCCCGCCTTCGTGGCAGCCTTCACCGGCCGCAAAAAGCTGACGGACAAGGAGATAGACGAGCTCCAAAGGCTTATTGACGGCATGAGGGGGTGAGACTATGGCCGCAGTATTTGAAAGCATACTCCACATGAGCGCCGTGGGCAGCATCGTCATATTCACGGTGGTCATAGTTCGCTTTTTCCTCAAAAACGCACCTAAATTCTACTCCTATCTTCTCTGGGCAATTGTGCTGCTGCGGCTTCTCTGCCCCTTTACGGTGGAAAGCCCACTGAGCACCATCCCCGGGGAGCTGCCTTTCGACAGCGCCGTAGAAGAGCTCTCAGATACCCACGCTTACCCCTCCTTTACTGAGCCCGCAATAAATCATACCGGCGAGAGCACGAATAATGAGCTGGGCGAAATGTACCGGCCTAACAGCGGTGACAGCCATGAGAATGTGCCCGCAGGAAGCACCCCTCCTGCTCCCGCCGCGAAAACAGATTCGCTGCACATTCTGTCTATCATCTGGCTCTGCGGTGTGGGAGTTATGGCGGCATGGAGCATAGCAGGCTATATAAAGCTCAAGCGGCGGCTGCGGGGAGCCATGGCCTGTGAGAACAACGTTTACCTCAGCTATAAGGTGGGCACACCCTTCGTTCTGGGTATTTTCCGCCCGAAAATCTATCTGCCCGCCAACATTTCCGGCGAGGAATGGGACTATATTGTTTTGCACGAGCGCTGCCATATCCGCCGGGGAGACCACATCACCAGAGTTCTGGCCTTTGCCGCTCTGGCTATCCACTGGTTCAATCCCCTTGTGTGGCTTGCCTTTATCCTCAGCGGCAGGGATATGGAGATGAGCTGCGACGAATCCGTGCTCCGCTCTCTGGGCCCTCAGGTGCGAAAGGCCTATTCCACTTCCCTCCTGAGCCTTGCCACAGGCCGCCCCATACTCTCCGGTATGCCCCTTGCCTTTGGCGAGGGCGACCCCAAGGGACGTATACGGAATCTGGCGAAGTGGAGAAAGCCCACCCTTGCCATGATAATCGCCGCCGTGCTGGTCTGCATCGTGGCCGCTGTGTGCCTGCTCACCGACCCGGTGAGCCCCAAGGCGCAGATAAATGTCTACGGCAGTATTTATACTTATTCCGGGAAAGAGAAGAAGCTGCCCGCAGAGCCGGGGCTTATCTACCTCGGCATACTGGAGGGCGTTACCCACAATAGCTCTGAGCCGCCCACAGATACCTTGCATGGCACAAACCTCGACCCAAAGTATGCCGGGCAGGATATGCTGCTGCCGGATATCCGCAGCCTGTATCTCTATGACGAAGAGGGATTTTATCTGGTGTTTGAGCTGGATAAGGACAGCGAGAGGCCGAAAATACCGGAGAGTCCCCGCACTGAGGTGGCCAGGGGCGATTTCGATCGGGACGGACGGGAGGATTACATTGAGGTATCCAAAGCCGATCCATATTCCGAAGCTCTTCGCATACGCCTCGTGGACGCGGAGACGGACATGGTCCTATGGACGGAAAGCACGTCAGTAGCGGAGGATGAGCAGAAGGCTTTTATCCACCGCATCGGGGAAGACGGCCTTGACTATATAATTATCGACAGCTATGACCCGGCGGAGGAATGGTATTATAGCCGCACAATCTACATAAACGATGGCCGGGAAAAAGTCGTGGAAAGAAGAGAGGGAGAGCTGAAGCTTCCGCAGGCAGAGAGCGACGAGGAATTCGCCCTTTATATGAGCAGCTCCCTGCCGAAAAACAGCATTGTGATGCTCAGCACCCTTGGCGGACGGACGATTCTGGGACCGCTGAAGTCGCCGGAGCGGCCCGCACCTGAGTCCATCGAGGTTTTCAGCGGCGACTTTGACCACGACGGGGAGGACGAGGTTGCTGTAGTAATGCCCGACCCCATGCACGGCGGCCAGCTTTGGAACCTCTACCTTATGAACCCGGACGGCTCCATTGCATGGAGCGAGGAAGGCTTCGCCACCGCCCACGCGGGGCACAACTGCATCCTTGCTTATGAGGATGCCGACGGCCTTGACTACCTCGTCCGCTATAACCCCTATATGAATCAGGGCATCGCCAGCTACCGCTGCCAGCAGTTCTATATTGACAACAGCAATATTCGAAATTACACGGAAGTCGTGCACCAGGAGTGGTTGCTGGAGTTTAAGGACGCCACCGGGGAGACGGCGGAGATGAAGGAATTTGCCACCGCAATGGAGGCGCTGCTGGGCCGCAGCTATGTGCTTCTCAGCACTCTGAATTTTGAACTGCAGATAGGCCCCATACGCGGTGACGCGGCGGGACTGCTGCCCGTCAGCTTCGGTTTGGAGGCCGAGGGTAAGGCATGGGAGGACTTCTGCAAGGCCCATTTCAGCGCTATGATGCAGGAGAACATTGCCCACTACACATGGGAGATGTATGTGGATGGAGTTATGGGCAGCGGTACACCCCGTAACGAGGCGTGGTTTTACGGCGATGACTGGCTCCACCGCAGCGAAATGGTGACCGAGGACGGAACATACATTCAGACAACTCTTGAAAAGGACGGGGTGCAGTATCTCTGGAGCTGCAATCCCAATGGGCAGCAGATACTTTCCTCCGACAGCGGCGAATTCGGAGGCTATGGACGCAGAGCGCTGGACAGCTGGCTGGGATATGAAATGAGCTTTGTATCCAAAACCGAGACCGATAAGACCACGGAGCTGGTTTTTGAAGTGTTTGCGGATGAGGGAAATCCCAATAATGCCCGAATAAGTTATATGTTTGATCAGCGGATGCGCCTTTCCGAGGCGCGGTTTGAGTCCGATATTCCCCACACCGACGAAAACGGTCAGGTGACCAGGCACCGCCAGTGCATTGTGATTGCCTTCCCCAAGGTCAGCGAACCCATGTGCCGGGATACGATAAAGGAGGCATATGAAACAATCATGGCCGAAGCTCAAATCAGCGGCTTCGACAATGTGGAGACAGGCATTGCCCAATCCGAAGACACCATCATCGACGACGGCAGCAGCTATCCCCTTGCTGTACCCTATGGTGTCAGCGTGGTGACTGACCTTGACGGCGACGGCGTGACGGAGACCATCTGCCAGAAGGTCAATGAGAGCGGCTACCGCATTGAGAGCATCACCGTAAATGGGGTGGAGTATCTTGATAAGGTGCTTGAATTATGCCTTCCCTATCCCAATAACGCGGAGGCAGACTCGATCCCCTGCTGGTACATTACAGACATCCTCAGCGGCGACGGCAAAAAGGAAATCACCTTTTACGACGGCGGCCCCAGCGCCGACCCGGTGACCTTCTTCTTTGACTACGATAAGGGAGAGCTGAAATATCTTGGTAATGTCCCCTATTATTCCGATTGCATAAGCTACGGCGGCGACGGCTATTTCACCTCCCCGGCAAGGCTTGCGGTGTTCCAGACTTGGTTTGCCGAGCACACATGGAGCATATTCGGCCTCGGCGGCACAGTTCAGAGCGAGCCCAGAGATTTCTACTATGTGGACTTCCGCTTCAGGGATTACACTATTGGCGACGAGTATTTTCCCGGCTCTGACACCAGCCCCCTGCTCCGGGAGGTAAGGGTGTATGAGGAGATGGACTTAAGCTCCGAAAAAGGCCGCCTTCCCATAGGTACAGAGATAAGTATTCTTGGCACGGATAACATAGAATGGCTGCTCATAAGCGACGGCAGCCGGGAGTATTACCTGCATATCAATGGTCCCACAATACAAGCAGCCGGAGGAAATTATCTTGAAGCACAAAAAGTTCTAAACGGTCTCCACTATTACGGCTGATTTGATTGCATATTTCCGCGGGCGGATATTGAATCCGCCCCTACGGGGTGCATTTCGAATTTGCGGAGGGCTGATGGATAGTTGGTATATTCCCCATCCCCTCGTGGAGGCCGGACACCCGGCCGGCCCAAGTACGTGAGGTGTGCCGCGCGGCGGGAGCAAGCCCCCGCCCTACGATTAAGCTTTATTTTTCCGCATACTTCGTAGGGACCGGCGTCCCCGACGGCCCGTGTACGGAGTGCTGTGCGTCGGGCTGACCTCAGCCCGACGAAAAAACAACACCACCAATAACCTCACCAGTCACTTCACGTCGGCCCCTTTACACAAGGGGCCAAAAAAGGTATTTTTTATTTTCTATTGAAACTTTTTACATTTTTTCTCGTCATCTAACATAGAGACAAATTTTCGTGAGATGGGAGGCAGAAAATATGATACTGGAAAGCATATTTGCAGGCAGCTTCGTCGGTATACTCTATTTGAGTATGCTTGCAGGGTGCGTTGCCGGATATAGACTGCGAAAAAAAGGATGCGTAATTCTTTTGGTCTCATGTATTGCCGGGTATTTGCTTTGCGAGTTAATGTGCCATTTTGTAGCGCCCTTACGCCTGATGCCTGCCGATATGCTGTTTATGTTCCTTGGCTACATAAGCTTTGGGCTGACGCCGGGTGTTGCTTTAGGCGGTGCAGCAAAGGCAGTTGTTCATCATATAAGGAAAGCCTGACAGAAAAAACAAACCTCCGGAGGATGAAAAAATGAAAAAGGCATACTGGTTTTTGCTTATGCTGTCCCTCTGCCTTGCCCTAGTTGGCTGCGGAAAGAGCTCCGAGCCTCAGATATTCTGGGGCAGACATGTTTATACCTACAATGGAAACACCGTCACAGAGCTTCCGGAAAATTCCCGGACGCTTGGTAAGCTTGAGTACATACTGGATGACCCCTCCGAGATGCCTGAAATGATATACAAGGGCGTGAACGTGGAGGAACAGTATCTGAACCAGCCTCTTTGGATTTTCGGCTGCAACCTCTATCTCATGGATGCGGAGGGCTTCTATCTCGTATTCGAGGGGGATGGCAGCGAAGAGCCCGCATGACCAAAGCGGAAAAAGGGCCATGCGAAAAGCAAAGGAGGATAAGCATGAATAGCAACAAAGAGGCCGAACAGGCAACTAAAGAGCCGATTACCCGCCCAAAACTCCGTGCTTTCGCCGGCTTGAAGTATTATTCCCTAAGACGAAAACTTCTATGGCTTGAAATGAACAGATATTTCACCAAGGAAAAGGCTGCAAACGACCTTGAGTTTAAGTGTTTTTCTCATAGAACACCACTTTTAAGGCATTTGAAAGACGTAGACATGCAACTGCAGTATAACAAAATAAATAACCTTAAAATTGCTGTAAAATGTATGGACGGCATTTTGATTAAGCCGGGAGAGGTGTTTTCCTACTGGAAGCTTATCGGAAACCCCAATCGTAAAAAAGGCTATATGGAGGGTATGATTCTCAATGGCGGAAAGGTTTGCAGCGGTGTGGGCGGAGGGCTCTGCCAGCTATCCAATCTTATATTCTGGATGGCGCTGCATACACCCCTTACAGTTGTGGAAAGGCACAGACACGGATATGATGTTTTCCCGGATGCCCACAGGACACAGCCTTTTGGCACGGGGGCTACCTGCTATTATCCTCATGGCGATTTAATGATTCAAAACAACACTCAGGATACATATCAGCTGAGAGTCCGGGTTGGGGATGAGTTTCTCCAGGGAGAGTTCAGATGCAGCGGAGAAAGCGAATTTGAATACGAGATAATTGAACGGAATCACTTCATGCGCGGCGAATACTGGGGCGGATACAGCAGACATAATGAAATATTCAGGAAGGTGTTCGACAAATCCGGTCAGTTGCTTACCGAGGAATTTCTTTTTAAGAACGCCGCACTTATGATGTATTCACCGTTTATTGAATCAAAGCACCAGACATAGACCCCTGCAACGGCGCGATGTGGGCATCGCGCCCTACGTGTGGAGGATTTGAAGTTTTTCGTAGGGGCCGGACACCCGGCCGGCCCGTGGGCAGCGAGGTATGCGGCGCGCCGGGGCCGTCGCGCCCTACGGGTGGTGGATTTGAAGTTTTTCGTAGGGGCCGGCGTCCCCGACGGCCCGGGTGCGTATTCGCCCGCATTTGATGCGAAACGTGGGTGCACACGGCGCGGACGAGCAATGCTCGCCCCTACGGTGATGTCTGCTATCCACGCTATTCGTAGGGCGGGCTGCCCTCAGCCCGCCGCAAAAAAAACGATATCGGCAATACCCTCATCAGTCGGCTTGGGGCTGGGTGCAAAACTTACAATCCCTCAGTCGCTTCGCGACACCCTTCGGGCCGGGTCGCAATCATAGATTGCTCCCGCCTTTGGCTACAAACATGCCACCGGCATGTTTGCTTGACGCGTCGGCCCCTTTACACAAGGGAGCCAAAAATGTATTTTTTATTTTCTATTGAAACTTTTTACATTTTTTCTCGTCATGTATTATAAGGACAAATTTCTGGAGGATGGGAAAATGAAGAAGATATGCTGGCTTTTGCTTTTGCTGGCAATTCTGGCAGCTTTCACAGGCTGCGGCAAGGACGATGGCGAGCTCAGTCTCGGGCGGCTTCTCAGCGACATAGAGGCCGAAGCCGTGGACGAGGAAGTCCCGGCAGCAAAGGAAATTGAACACTTCAAAATAAAAAAGCGTGTGGCCCAGTATGCCCTTGTGAAGTCCTACGGGCTGAAGCTGGATGACTACCTAGGCGAGGTTTACGCCAAGGACACAAATGTCATTGTCTCCGTTGAGCCCATTGAAGCCCAGCCCTGCCGCCTTTACCGGGTAGTGGGCGAAGTGAACCAACGCTACCTTATCAAGGAGGACAGCGAGGGTGAACTGAGTCTCTGGCACTTTGAAGAGTTCTGCACAGACTTCGATACGGACTCCGGCAAAGTCCTTGCCGCAGCTTACGAAGAGGTATTTCCCGGCTGCGACCTGAGCAAGGCCGGCGAAAAGGAGCTTAGAAAGCTCATCCACGGCACGGGTCACGAGCTTTGGGTTGCATCCGAAGCTGACGCAAACGTGGTTTTTCAGGCCAGAAGCCATCTGGACCGTCTGCGCATAACCGCAGAGGAGGGGGAGCAGATTCTGGGGCTCGGCGCGGAGGAGTATGGCTCTTTGAAGCTTGGCACTCCCTGCACCCTTTACTGCTTTGACGGGAAAGGTCAGTCCACCGGGGAAGGCAATCACATCTGCCCGGTGCTCTACAAGGATGCAATTGTGGGTCTCATAAACCTCAGCGAGGACACAGACGGGAGCTACAGCTGCGCCCTTGCCCGTTCCTATGGCCCAGCCCTTGAGGAACTTCGTTTTTCCCAATCTCTAAATTTCGACGCCGGCATAGTTCTGGCCCGGGTGGAGGACAAGGTCATCGTCACCGACGGTGAGAAGGCTCTGCTTCTGGAGGACATAATAGCCCCCGGCCAGCCCAGCATAGCCATGGAAAAGGCGGAGGCCCTCTCCGGCATCATCCGCGAGGCCGCCACCGGGGAATTCAAGGAGATAACCAGAAATCTCGGCTGACTTCATTACTTTACTAAATTAAATTTTTTTCTTGACATACTCTGTTTATAATAGTACAATGCCCTCAACTGAATATTGCAATGAAAGGATAGAGGTGCGGTTGTCAAAAGTATCTCCGGTGGGAAAGCGATGCGCTGTCGCGTTGCCGGGGAGAAAGGGGCTGCTGCCGAAGGTGGAGGATAAGCGCCCTTCCATCTGGTTGCGCAGATAACATCTGCCTGACTGTCGCATTGTGCGGAGAGCTATGTATTGATTGCCCCGGATTTTCCCGGAGTTTCTGGATTTTTCTCAGCCAATGCAGGACTATTCTGCCTTGGCTGATTTTTATTTTCCCGGTCTTGCAATAAGCAGTAAAAACACATTTTAAGGAGACCAAAACCATGACCGCTAACCCCATTTTCCGTGGCGCTGCCACCGCCCTTGTCACCCCCATGCACGCAGACGGAGCCGTGGACTATGAGTCCTTCGGCCGCCTTATAGACTGGCAGATAGAAAAGGGTATTGACGCCCTTGTCATAGCCGGAACCACCGGAGAGGGCTCCACCCTCAGCGACGCCGAGCACAGAGAGGTCCTGGCCTACGCCACAGAGCGTATCAATGGCCGTGTTCCCTGCATCGTGGGCACAGGAAGTAACGACATCGCCTACGCCGTGGATCTCACCAGGTTTGCCTGCTCCATCGGGGCCGACGCCATGCTGGTGGTGACACCTTATTACAATAAGGCAACCCAGAAGGGCCTCATTGCATCCTACAACGCCGTGGCAGATGCATCTGACAAGCCCATCATCGTATATAATGTACCCTCCCGCACCGGCGTGGGCATTGAGCCCGCCACCTATGTGGAGCTCGCCAAGCACCCCAACATCAAGGCCATCAAGGAGGCCAACGGCAACATCAGCAAGATAGTTGAGACAGCCGCTCTGGTGGGCGACAAGCTGGACATATACTCCGGCAACGACGACCAGATAGTTCCCATTCTGGCCATGGGCGGCAGCGGCGTTATCTCCGTTCTGAGCAACATCATGCCCGCCGAGACTTCTCGCCTCTGCCATCTTTTCTTTGAAGGCGACATCGCAGGCAGCGCAAAGCTCCAGTGCGAGTATACAGAGCTTATCAAGGCCCTCTTCTGCGAGGTGAACCCCATTCCCGTGAAGGCCGCCATGGCAGCCATGGGCTTCGGCGGCAACAATCTCCGCCTGCCCCTCACCCCCATGGAGGAAGCCAACGAGGCAAAGCTCCTCCGGCTTATGAAGGCACAGGGTCTTATCTGAAATAAGGGGATAAAGATATGAAGATTCTTATAAACGGACTTCTGGGCCACATGGGCCGGGAAGTCATGACTCTCGCCAGGGCAGGCTACCGGGGCGCGGAGCTCGTATGCGGCGTTGACCAGAGCTCTGCGGAGCCTGAGGGCATTGTGTGCCACGCAGGCTTCGCCGCCGCTCCCACGGACATAGACTGCGTTGTGGACTTTTCCCACCACAGCTGCACCGGTGCGCTTCTTGACTTCTGCACCGCCAACTCCATTCCCCTTGTGCTTGCCACCACCGGCCAGACCGAGGAGGAGCGTGCCGCTATTGCAGCCGCTTCGGAGAAGATACCCCTTTTCTTCGCCGCCAACTACTCTCTTGGCATAGCACTGCTCATTGAGCTTGCAAAAAAGACCGCCGAGGCCATGCCCGACGCGGAGATAGAGATAATAGAAAAGCACCATGACCGAAAGCTGGACGCCCCCAGCGGCACAGCCCTTGCCATAGCCAGAGCTATTCAGTCCGTCCGCCCGGAAGCTGAGCTGAATCTGGGCCGCAGCGGTATGGCAAAGCGCACGCCCACCGAAATCGGCATCCACGCCATACGCATGGGCAACATCGTAGGCGAGCATGAGGTTATGGTAGGCACCGCCAATCAGACCATCACCCTCAAGCACGAGGCCCACTCCCGTGCCCTATTTGCCGAGGGCGCTCTGGCAGCCGCAAGCTGGCTCATGGGCAAGGCCCCCGGCCTTTACGATATGAAGGACATGGTGGCGTTTTAAGAGTATTGCCGGCCTTGTTCAAGGGCCGTAGGGGCGACCATTGGTCGTCCAGCAGCATCCGCTTCGTTTTGCACCCACCTGCGGCGAATGCGGAGCCACCTACAAAGAAAGCAGTGTCTGTGCGGATTTGCCTCAGAGTGGGAAAAACCTGCAGTGCTTACCGCCGGACGAGCGATGCTCGCCCCTACAATTTACATCATGGTTTTCCCTAATTAATAATCCGACAAAACCCGGTATTTAAGGAGGTTTCTCCAATGAAAATCGCAATTTACGGCTACGGAAATATAGGCAAGGGCGTTGAGTGCGCCATTGCCCAAAATCCCGATGCGGAGCTTTTCGGCGTGTTCACCCGCCGGGAGCCTTCCTCCCTGAAAACTCTCACCGGGGCAAAGGTCTACCCCGCTGCCGATATTGAAAAATACGCGGATACAATAGATGTTGTTATCATCTGCGCAGGCTCCGCCACGGACCTGCCCGGCATGACTCCCGCGCTGGCTGAGAAATTCAACGTTGTGGACTCCTTCGACACCCACGCCCGGATTCCGGAGCACTTCGCCAATGTGGATGCTGCCGCCGCCAGTGGCGGCAAGGTGGCCCTTATCTCCGGCGGCTGGGACCCCGGTATGTTCTCCGTGGCAAGACTCTATGCCTCCGCCACTTTGCCCCAGGGCACAGACTACACCTTCTGGGGCCGGGGCGTAAGTCAGGGCCACTCCGACGCCATCCGTCATATCCCCGGAGTTGTGGACGCAAGGCAGTACACCGTTCCCGTTCCCGCCGCCCTTGAGGCTGTGCGCCGTGGCGACTGCCCAGAGCTCACCACCCGGGAGAAGCATCTGAGAGAATGCTATGTTGTGGCAGCTGAGGATGCGGACAAAGAAGCCATCCGGGAGGCCATAGTCACCATGCCCAACTACTTTGCCGACTACGACACCACGGTGGAGTTCATTTCCGCCGAAGAGATGGCCGAAAAGCACTCCGCTCTTCCCCACGGTGGCTGCGTCATCAGAAGCGGCTCCACAGGGCTCATGGGTGAGCACAAGCACACCATAGAGTACAGCCTCACTCTGGACTCCAACCCTGAATTCACCGCCAGCGTCCTTGTGGCCTGCGCCCGGGCTGTGCTGCGTATGCAGAAAGCGGGCCAAACCGGCTGCGTTACCATATTCGATATTCCCCCCGCTCTGCTCTCTCCCCTCTCTCCCGAGGAGCTTCGGGCAAAAATGCTTTGATACAGGAATGATATTATGAATTTCATCTGCTCCAATATATCCTCTGAAAATGGCCGTCTCCTTTTCGCCGGGCAGGACGTCTGCACTCTTGCCAAAGAGTACGGCACTCCCCTCTATCTCATGGATGAGGACCGGCTGCGCCACAACTGCCGCACCTACATATCCGCTTTCAAGGCCGCTTTCGGAGACAATTTCCGCATTCTCTACGCCAGCAAGGCCAACTCCTTCAAGCAGATCTACCGCATCGTGGCCGAGGAGGGGCTGGGCGTGGACGTGGTATCCTCCGGCGAGATTCTCACCGCCTCCGCAGCGGGCTTTGATATGTCCCTTGCCTACTTCCACTCCAACAACAAGACCGACGCGGACATAGCCTTTGCCATGGAAAAGGGCGTGGGCTGCTTCGTGGCGGACAACATTGAGGAAGTGCTGACCATCAACGCCGAGGCCGCAAGGCGGGGTATAAAGCAGAAGATTCTCCTGCGCCTCACCCCCGGCATCGACACCCACACCTACGAGGCCGTGAACACCGGCAAGGTGGACTCCAAGTTCGGCAGCGCCATCGAGACCGGACAGGCCGAAGAAATAATGCTCCGCACTCTGGCTCTTTCCAATATTGACCTTGCCGGCTTCCACTGCCACGTGGGCTCCATGGTCTTTGCCGAGGATGTTTTCGAGCGCAGCGCCATAGTTATGCTCCGCTTCATCGCCGAAATGCAGCGCCGCCACGGCTTCGTGTGCCGGGAGCTGGACCTGGGCGGAGGCTATGGAGTGAGATATGTGGACACTTCCCCCTATCTGGACATAGCCGCCAAGATTGCAGATGTGGCCGAGGCTGTTAAAAGCTGCTGCGCCGAAGAAGGCATAGCCCTTCCCACCATACTCCTTGAGCCCGGCAGAGGCATAGCCGCTGATGCCGGCATGACGGTATACACCGTTGGTACAGTGAAAACCATTCCCGGCTACAAGAACTATGTGTCCATCGATGGCGGCATGACGGATAACCCCCGCTACGCTCTCTATGGCTCAGCCTACACCTGCCTCTGCGCAAACCGCATGGACGAGGCTTATGATTTCACCTGTGACCTTGTGGGCCGCTGCTGCGAAAGCGGCGACATCATCCAGCCCGGCATCTCTCTCCCTTCCACAGTTGGCAGGGGCGACATTGTTGCAGTATGCACCACGGGCGCCTATAACTATTCCATGGCCTCCAACTATAACCGCATCCCCCGTCCCCCCATCGTAATGCTCAGAGATGGCAAAAGCTACACCGCTGTCCGACGTGAGACTCTGGAGGACCTTCTGGTATACGATATGTAAGCCTATTCCCTATACCGCGCTTGTAGGGGAGGCTATCAGCCTCCCGCTGCGTGCGGATAATATCCAGCCCTACAATACCTAACTTAACAGAACAGGAACAATAACTATGGATAAGAAAGTATGCAAATTCGGCGGCAGCTCCCTTGCCGACGCCGCACAGTTCCGCAAGGTTGCGGACATTATAAAGACCGAGCCTTCCCGCCGCTACGTTGTGGCCTCCGCTCCCGGTAAGCGCTGCAGCGATGACACCAAGGTTACGGATATGCTCTACCGCTGCTACGATCTGGCAGCGGCCGGAGAGGACTTCGAGGAGCAGCTATCTGCCATCGAGGCCAGATTCGCCGGAATAATGGAGGAGCTTGGCGTGAAGCTGCCCCTGAAGCGTGAGATTGCCAAAATCCGCAGCCACCTCCACGGCAAGCTCTCCCGTGACTATATGGCAAGCCGCGGCGAGTACCTGGGCAGCAAGATTCTGGCCGCCTATCTGGGCTATGAGTTCTATGACGCCGCAGAAGCCATCTGCTTCACTCTGGACGGACGCTTCCTGGCCGATGAGACCTACGAAAAGCTCTCCGCAGCCCTTAGCGGCATAGAGCGTGCCGTTGTTCCCGGCTTCTACGGCGCGGACAGCAAGGGCAACATCCACACCTTCTCCCGGGGCGGCTCCGACGTCACCGGCTCTCTGGTGGCTCAGGCCGTGGGCGCGGATATTTACGAGAACTGGACCGACGTAAGCGGTATGCTCTTCACCGATCCCCGGATAGTTCCCGAACCCCAGACCATAGAGCTGCTCACCTACCGTGAGCTCCGTGAGCTCAGCTACATGGGTGCCTCCGTGCTCCACGAGGATGCCGTGTTCCCTGTGAGAAAGGCAGGCATCCCCATCAATATCCGCAACACCAACCGCCCCGGCGACGCTGGCACCATGATAGTCCCCGCCGCTCCCGAGGGTGGCCGCACCCGCACCGTCACCGGCATCGCCGGAAAGCGGGGCTTCACCAGCGTCCACGTGGAAAAGAGCATGATGAACGGCGAGGTGGGCTTCGGCGTGAAGCTTCTCCAGATATTCGCCGACCACGGCATTCCCTTTGAGCACTGCCCCACCGGCATAGACACCATGTCCGCCGTTGTCTCCTCCGCAGCCTTCCACGGGGTTGAGGAAGCAGTTATGGCCGACATCGCCGAAAAGCTCCAGCCCGACCATGTGGAGGTGGAGGATAAGCTGGCCATGATAGCCGTTGTTGGCCGGGGCATGGTTGCCGCCAGAGGCTCCGCCGCCCGCATTTTCCGCACCCTTGCCGACGCGGGAATAAATATCCGCATGATAGACCAGGGCTCCGGCGAGCTCAACATCATAGTTGCCGTGGAGGAGGCCGACTACGAAGAGGCCGTCCGGGCAATATACAGAGAATTTAGATGAAAAATCACTCTCCTTGTGGAGAGTAATTTTTCAGATAAGAGAGAAGATAGAGACCGTAGGGCGGGGGCTTGCTCCCGCCGCTACACGCAAGTGGCAATCCACCTTGCAGCAAAGTATTGGTATAGGTCCCTCCGGGGGCCTACTTTTGTTATGCGACAAAAGTAGGGAAAAACGCACCAGAGGGTTGCGACCCTCTGGACTCCAGGGGTTTTAAATGTTCCGCTGGCGCTCTGTGTCAGCCCGCCTTGCGGCGGGAAGTAGTCGCCGGCTGCGGCTTGCGCTATTGCCGGCTCGGCGCGGATGATTTTTACTCCTGCAGACTTTACCCTGTTTACTTTTTTACGCCACTCATTAAAATCTCCGAATCCCCGTAGAGAACAAGGAAAGTTATTACATAAATTCAAAATATTTATTAACAAATTAACGCAATTGCTGCATTTATGCCTTGAGAATTCTGAATCTTTATGCTATACTGTATCTGTATTTCTACAGGTTGGTACTTTCGCAAGTTAAATTGCTAACAAATTGCATTGAAGCTGACCGGCCCATTCACGGAGAAAACACATGGCAAACACCAGCAAAAAGAAAAAAGGAAGACGCTCATACCTCAATGACATCCAGCCCAATCTGGCCGGAGAGTACGTCTATGTGGGCAAGTATTATACCTTTGTTTCCAAGGGCAAAAGCTTTCGCCGGGCTCTTTGTGAAATAGTCTTTCTGGCACTTCTGGGCTTTATAGGCCTCGTTGCCGCAGGCTTTGTGAACGCCGGGGGCATGGGCAACTGCTTCTATGTGATAATCCCCTACATGGGCGAAGCAATTTCCCTCTTCGTTCTCCTCTGGAGTGTAAGCAAGCTCCTCATCAAGGGCGAAAAGCTCCGGGAGTATGTCTACGGCTCCAGCGTTGCGAGGATACCCACCGCTGCTGTATGCTGCGCCGCCTTTGCCGGTCTGGGCCTCCTCTGCATTATTGTTTTTACTCTTCTCAACGGCGTGGACGGCAGCGCCGGCGAAATGCTGCTTCTGCTTGCCGCCAAGGCCGTTTCCATAGCAGCCCCCCTGCTTCTGAGAAGGCTTATGAAGAGCCTGCGCTGGGAGATGGAGGAACAGTAAGGAAAAATTCCAAATGGCATTTAATGCTTTATTGACATCTTAATTATATTAGTATATACTCTTGTAGCCACTTGTCCGTACGAGTCGTACTTACTGTCCGCAGCACAGGGACATGGCATAAGGAAGGCCTTCCTTGCGGCCCTCAGGGGCAGCGAAAGGGCATTGGGAGAAAATGCTCTCCCTCTATACATAGTGAACGTTGGGTTTAAATACATTCAAACGCCCATTATAGTTCAAAATATATAAGGAGGAAATCCACACATGAAAAACGCAAAGAAACTGCTCGCTATGCTTCTTGCTGTTTGCATGGTAGTTTGCCTCTTCGCAGCTTGCGGCGAGACCCCCGAAGCTCCCGCTGAGCCCGAAGCTCCCGCAACTCCCGAGGCACCTGCAACTCCCGAAGCTCCCGCAGAGCCCGATGACGCTGAGCCCGACACTCTCGTTATCCAGACCCAGAACTTCGACGGTAAGTTCTCTCCCTTCTTCTACACCTCTGACTATGAGTCTCAGGTCCTCGGCCTGACCCACCTGGGTCTTCTGGGCACCGACCGTGAAGGCGCCATCGTCATGAACGGTATCGAAGGCGAAGTTCGTCCCTACAACGGCACCGACTACACCTACACCGGCATTGCCAACCTGGTCATGACCGAGAACGAAGACGGCACCGTGTACTATGACATCACCATGCGTGACGACATCGTCAACTCCGACGGCACCCCCGTTACCATTGACGACGTTATCTTCACCATGTATGTCCTCCTCGACCCCACCTTTGACGGTATCTCCACCTTCTACTCCCTGCCCATCGAAGGCCTCGAGGCTTATCGCTCCGGCATGGACAGCCGCATGAACCTCATCCTCGCTGCAGGTCCCGAGGGCTACGAAGCCACCGAGTACTACACCGAGGAACAGTACAACACCTTCTGGGCTGCATTTGACGCTGCTGGCGCCAAGTTCTGCCAGGAGATCGTTGACTACTGCATCGCTGCCGGCTACGGCACCGACTGCGCCACCGCCGCTCCCGCTTGGGGCTATGACGGTGTTACCACCGTTGAAGAGTTCTGGGCTGCCATCATTGGCAACTTCGGCTATGATCTCTCCGACGCCGGCATCAACTACGAGTCTGCAGGCACCTCCATCTCCACCTTCATCGCCAACGAGCTGGGCGACAAGGCTGGCGAGTACCAGGCTGGTGTTCAGACCGGTGAGTCTGCTCCCAACGTTACCGGTATCCAGAAGATCGACGACTACTCCATGCGCGTCGTTCTCACCGAGGTCAACGCAAACGCCATCTATCAGATGGGCCTGACCATCTGCCCCCTCCACTACTACGGCGAGACCTCTCTCTATGACTATGAGAACAACATGTTCGGTTTCCCCAAGGGCGACCTGAGCGATGTTAAGTCCGTCACCTCCATGCCTCTCGGCGCAGGTCCCTACACCTTCGAGAGCTTCGAGAACGGCACTGTTACCCTGGCAGCTAACCCCAACTACTACAAGGGCTGCCCCAAGATCGAGTACATCCTCTACAAGGAAGGCCAGGATGCTGATAAGGTTCCCGGCGTTGTAGCTGGCACTGTTGATATCACCGATCCTTCCTACTCCACCGAGACCGCAAACCAGATCATGGAAGCCAACGGCGGCACCGTCAGCGGCGACGTGATCACCACCTCCATGGTCGCTAACCTCGGTTACGGCTACGTTGGTTTCGCTGCCAAGAACGTCTGCGTCGACACCGGCGCCGGCCAGGCTGACTGGGGCTCCGAGGCTTCCAAGAACCTGCGTAAGGCTATCGCTACCGTTATCTCCGTTTACCGTGACGTCGCTGTTGACTCCTACTACGGCGAGTTCGCAAACGTTATCAACTATCCCATCTCCGACACCTCCTGGGCTGCTCCCCGCGTGACCGACGAGGGCTACGAGATTGCTTTCTCCGTTGACGTTAACGGCGAGCCCATCTACACCGAGGGCATGACCGCTGACGAGAAGTACGAGGCTGCCAAGGTTGCCGCTCTCGGTTACTTCGAGGCTGCCGGCTACACCGTTGAGAACGGCGTTGTCACTGCTGCTCCCGAAGGCGCTGCTATGGCTTACGAAGTCATGGTCGGCGGCGGCGGTACCGGTGACCACCCCACCTTCATGGCTCTGACCCTCGCTTCCGAGGCTCTTGCCGAGATCGGCTTCAACCTGATCGTTACCGATATGGCTAACTTCGCTGAGATGACTGCTGCTACCCAGGCCGGTACCTCCGAACTGGTTGCTATGGCATGGTCCGCTACCGTCGACCCCGACATGTATCAGATCTACCACAGCGAAGGCGGCTCCAACGAGACCAGCTACTGGATCAAGGATGCTGAGCTCGACGAGCTGATCATGCTTGCACGTCAGTCCACCGACCAGACCTACCGCAAGACCCTCTACAAGGAGTGCCTTGACATCGTTGCTGACTGGGCAGTTGAGATCCCCGTATATCAGCGCCAGAACTGCATCATCTTCTCCACCGAGCGTGTCAACATGGACACCGTTACCCCCGACATCACCACCTTCTGGGGCTGGGCCAACGACATCGAGCTTCTGGAGATGAACTAAGTCCTCCGGACTTTGTTTCAAGAGAGCTTATTAAAGCTTAAATAGCACATAAATCCGATTGCCATGGGGTCTTTAGGCCCCATGGCAATCCACGCACCTTAACGGAAACATAAAAAAACGAAAAATCGCAACTTTTATCTGCATATGAGACGGCCAGTCCGGCTGTTTCGGGTTTGCTCCCAAAGTCGGAGCGGCTGCCTGATATGCAGAGGTTGTCAAAATAAAGCGCTTACCACACACACATAAAATAAAAACGAAAAGGCGAAATGCCTGAAGCGGTGAAGAATCCCTTGAACCGCTATAACAAACGGAGGGATCCATAAATGCATAAATATATAATAAAAAGACTTATACTCTCAGTAGTAATACTTTTCTTCGTTATTTTCATAATCTACGCCGTTCTGCGCTGCCTGCCCGCCAGCTATGTTGAGACTATGGCTCAGCAGCTTTCTCAGGCTCCCGGCTCCAAGTCCTATCAGGAATGGTTGGACCAGCTCAACGCCCAGTACGGTCTTGACGTAGGCATCGTGCCCGGTTTCTTCATTCAGCTGAAGAACCTTGTCACCTTCAACTTCGGCGACAGCTGGAAGTACACTGTTCCCGTTCTTGAGAAGTTCACCGACGTTATCTGGGTGTCCTTCATCATGGGTGCTATCGCTCTGGTGTTTGAGCTTCTGATTGCCATTCCCCTGGGCGTTATCGCTGCCACCAAGCAGTACAGCAAGACAGACTATGCCATCACGGCCATCGCTCTGACCGGTATATCTTTGCCCACCTTCTTCCTTGCAACCTTCCTGAAGCTTATATTCTCCGTTAAGCTGGGCTGGTTTGACCTTTTTGGTCTGGTGGGACGAGACTATCAGAATCTGACGGCTATGGGCCAGTTCCTGGACAAGGCCAACCATCTGGTTCTGCCCATCGTCACCCTGACCATAATCTCCATCGGTGGTCTCATGCGCTATACCCGCACCAATATGCTGGAAGTGCTGAACGCCGACTATATCCGTACCGCCCGTGCCAAGGGTCTCAGCGAGAACAAGGTTATTTATAACCACGCTTTCCGCAACACCCTTATTCCCCTGGTCACCATCGTCGGCGGCTCTCTGCCCGGACTTTTCTCCGGCGCTCTCATTACTGAGACCCTCTTCGCCATCCCCGGCATCGGCTTTACCTCTTACTATGCAATGATTGCCGGTGATATTCCCTTCTCCATGTTCTATCTCAGCTTCCTGGCCGTACTCACTCTGGCCGGAAACCTGATAACCGACCTTCTGTACGGCGTGGTTGATCCCCGCGTACGCTACTCTTAAGAAAGGAGAGCAAAGCAATGAGCGAAAAAGAAATCAATACCTCCGCTGTCTCTCCCGAAGAAGAGCAGTTTTCCCTTAACGACGACCGCCGTGTCAAGAGTCTTTCTCCCGGCGCACTGGTTGCCAAGCGTTTCTTCCGCAACCGCCTTGCAGTTGTGGGTCTTGTAATCCTCGCAGTTATGTTCGTGTTCTCCTTCATCGGTGGATGGATAATCCCCTACGGTCAGGAAGAAGTCTTCTATACCGACGAGATGCAGATGAAGGAATATGCCGGTGCTACTGTCAACAACGAGTACCGCTACATTTCCGCCGAGGGACAGGACTTCGGCGCAGTTCTGCAGGCAAAGTTCACTCTGGCCCAGACCAAGGGCGACGAGACCTTTGAAAACAAGGACGTCGTCTACACCGTCACCGAGCTTGGTCCCGAGCTTTACACCGTTTCTCAGGGCGACACCGTTCTGGGCGCCGCCTACAAGGACATCATCAATCCCTTCGAGTTGGACCGCAAGTTCTCCTTCGAGTTCTCCATCAATGCTCTTGAGGCCTATGTAAACGGCGAGAGCTCCTTCAAGGCCGAGGGCGAGAGCTATACCCTTGACGAAACCGGCACCATCGCAGGAGCCGAGGGTGAAATCGCATACATCAGCCGTGTTATCGTTCAGTCCAAGGTTGCAGGCACCAACATCAGCCGCGAGCTGAAGGAGCTTGTTTCCGCCAACATTGAAGACGGTATCACCGCCTTTAACTACACCGGTGCTGACGGTACCGAGCATGAATATCTCATGGAGTACAACGCTGCGGATAAGATCTGGTCCATCAAGGAATCCACCGCCACCCGCGTATTCCACGCTTACGCTGCCCCCAGCGCTGACCATCTCCTGGGCACCGATAAAAACGGTATGGACATGCTGACCCGCCTTATGTACGGTGGCCGTGTATCTCTGGTTATCGGCTTCATCGTTGTTTTCATCTCCGCACTTCTGGGCGTTATCCTGGGCGGTCTCTCCGGCTACTTCGGCAAGTGGGTTGACCAGCTCATCATGCGTATCGTTGATATTTTCTACTGCATCCCCTCCACTCCCCTGCTCATAATTCTGGGCGCGGCCATGGACGGTATGCGCGTTGACCCCCAGATACGAATGCTTTACCTCATGCTGATCCTGGGCTTCCTTGGCTGGCCCGGCATTGCCCGTCTGGTCCGCGGCCAGATCCTCTCCCTCCGTGAGCAGGAGTTCATGACCGCCACCGAGTCTTCCGGCCTGCGTGTAAGCCGCCGTATCTTCAAGCACCTCATCCCCAACGTTATCCCCCAGCTCATCGTCACCTGCACCATGAGCCTCGGTTCCACCATTATCACCGAGTCCACCCTTTCCTTCCTGGGTCTCGGCGTTAAGTTCCCCTTCGCCTCCTGGGGTAACATCATGAACGACGTTAACAATGTCCACGTCCTCACCAACTACTGGTTCATCTGGATACCTGCAGGCGTGCTCCTTGTTCTCACCGTTCTTGGCTTCAACTTCGTTGGCGACGGCCTCCGCGACGCCTTCGACCCCAAGATGAAACGATAAGGAGGGAGGAAAAACTATGGCTAAAAAGAAACCCGAAGGTTACCTCTCCGGCCGCGAGGCAAGAAAAATTTCCAAGGCAAACCGCCGCATCACCAATCAGATGGAGAAGCAGCGCAAGCGTAAGAACGTTCCCGAGAGCGAATATCTTACCACCATGCGTGACCCTGGCAACGCCGTTGAGTTTGATAACCTCCACACCTACTTCTTCACCGACGCCGGTACCGTCAAGAGCGTTGACGGCGTCACCTTTGAGGTTCCCCTGGGCGCCACTGTTGGTGTCGTGGGTGAATCCGGCTGCGGCAAATCCGTCACCAGCCTGAGCCTGATGCAGCTTCTCCAGCGTCCTCAGGGTCAGGTGGTTGAAGGCGAGATTCGTGTCAATCTGGGCGACAAGTGCTACGATGTCACCAAAGTCCCCAATGAGAAGATGCAGAATCTCCGCGGCAACTATATCTCCATGATATTCCAGGAGCCTATGACCGCTCTCAACCCTGTTTTCCGCATCGGCGCTCAGCTCAGCGAAGTTATCGAGCTCCATGACGGCGAAGGCAGAACCGCAGATGATGTCAAGGCCCGCTGCATCGAGCTTCTCGAGATGGTTGGCATCGCCAACAGCGAGGGCGTTTACAAGATGTATCCCCATGAGCTCTCCGGCGGTATGCGCCCGCGTGTTATGATCGCCATGGCTCTGGCCTGCAACCCCAAGGTTATCATTGCCGACGAGCCCACCACCGCTCTGGACGTTACTATCCAGGCTCAGATTCTGGACCTTCTCCGTCAGCTGAAGGATAAGATCAACTCCTCCATCATGCTCATCACCCATGACCTTGGCGTTATTGCCGAGATGGCAGACTATGTTGTGGTCATGTACGCAGGCCGCATCGTGGAAAAGGGCACTGCCGATGATATTTTCTATCATCCCGCACACCCCTACACCATTGGTCTGATGGCAAGTAAGCCCGTTGTTGGCAAGAAGGTGGACAAGCTCTACTCCATCCCCGGCAAGGTTCCCAACCCCATCAATATGCCCAACTATTGCTACTTCAAGGATCGCTGCGAAATGTGCGTAGAAGGCTGCTCCGGCGAGTATCCCTGCGAAATCAGCCTCAGCGACACCCACAAGGTCAGCTGCTACCGCTACTATGAAAAGGAGGGTGAATGATAATGTCCGAAAACATGAACCTCAATGAAAACATCACCCCCGAGGAGCAGTCCGAGTATATCCTTGAGGTAAACAACCTGAAGAAGCACTTCCCCATCAAGGGCGGCTTCTTCTCCCGCACCGTTGGCCACGTAAAGGCCGTTGACGGCGTTACCTTCAAGCTCAAGCGCGGCACCACCATGGGCCTCGTTGGCGAGTCCGGCTGCGGTAAGACCACCACCGGCCGTGTGATCCTCCGTCTCTCCGGTGAGAAGACCGAAGGCGAGGTTCTCTTCAACGGTCAGGAGGTCTACGACCTCTCTCCCAAAGAGATGCGTGCTCTGCGTCCCAAGATGCAGATAATCTATCAGGACCCCTTCTCCAGCCTTTCTCCCCGCCTCCCTGTCGGCGAGATCATCGGCGAAGCCGTCCGCGAGCACAATCTGGTTCCCAAAGAGGAGTTTGATGATTATATTGACAAAGTCATGGACGAGTGCGGACTGCAGCCCTTCCACAAGGACCGCTATCCCCACGAGTTCTCCGGCGGCCAGCGCCAGCGTATCTGCATTGCCCGCGCTCTGGCTCTGAACCCCGAGTTCATCGTCTGCGACGAGCCCGTTTCCGCTCTGGACGTTTCCATCCAGGCACAGATCATCAACCTGCTGAAGGAGCTGCAGGAAGAGCGCAACCTCACCTATCTCTTCATCTCCCACGACCTTAGCGTCGTTGAGCATATCTCCGACACCGTCGGCGTTATGTATCTGGGCAACCTTGTTGAGTACGGCGAGACCGAAGACATCTTCCGCAACCCCCTGCACCCCTACACCAAGGCTCTCTTCTCTGCCATTCCCATCCCCGACCCCAAGGCAAAGATGGACCGCATAGTTCTGGAAGGCTCCATTCCCTCTCCCGCCAATCCCCCCAAGGGCTGCAAGTTCCACACCCGCTGCGCCAACTGCATGGAGCGCTGCAAGGTGGAGGCACCTGTACAGCGTGAGATCGAGCCCGGCCACTTCGTTGTCTGCCATCTTTACGACGAAGAGAACTAAATGGCACGCAGCAAAAGAACCTACGATGACGATGACGGCCGCACTATAGTTGACATGAGCGGCGTTGAACGCCCCTCAATGTTCGGCCATTTGCCCACTGGCAAAGAAAACCGGGCCTTTCAGAAGCCGGAAGAGGCCAAGCCCGAGCGCCCCTGGGAGGACAATGGCTGGAACCGCTCTGAGCGCAGCGCTGCTATACATGGCGCGCTGAAAGCCGCTCTGCTTATAGCTGGAGCCTATATAGTAGGCCTCGGCGCTATCATCGCATTGATCTATTTTATAGCTTTGTAATAAAAAGGCACCTGTCAGATGACAGGTGCCTTTTTATTGCGGTGTCAAAACTACCGGACTTTTTGTCCGGGAGTTTTCTTCCAATATCATAGGAGTGATCATTGCTGGTCCGCGGCGACCACAGCTCGCCCCTACAGTTTTTTCCTACATTTACTGTTTATGCCGTAGGGGCGATTCACGAATCGCCCCTACGGCAGTACGGGCTGCGCCTGCAGTGTTCTATCTGACTTCTCCCAAACATAGACTTTCAAAAAGGGGGAATGGACATGCTGATGAGCTATATATGGCTTGGTATGGTGGCAGTGAGCCTGCTTTGGGGAGCAGCCACAGGGAATATAGCGGGGGTGTCTGAGGCCGTGTTCGACGGGGCGCAGGCGGCGGTGGAGCTGTGCATATCCATTGCAGGGGCTCTTTGCCTCTGGTCCGCTCTTATGGAGGTCATGAACCAAAGCGGACTGGCAGAGAGCCTGAGCCATGTCCTGAGCCCTTTTTTAAGGCGGCTTTTTCCCCGGGCCTTTTCTGACAGCGACTGCGCGGGGGCAATTTCCGCAAATTTTACCGCCAATCTGCTGGGTCTCGGCAACGCCGCAACTCCCGCGGGACTTAGGGCAGCCCAGCGCATGAGGGCTATGCCGGGCTGCGAAAATGAGCTCTGCCGTCTTGTAGTGATGAACAGCTCCTCCCTGCAGCTTATCCCTGCAACACTGGCGGCTATCAGGGCCTCCCTTGGGTCAGAGAACCCCTTCGATATCCTCCCCTGCGTCTGGCTCACCAGCATTGCAGCATTGGCCGTTGGCCTGATTTCCGCCCGGCTGATGGAAAGGAGACAAAGCTGAGCGCCCTGATGGTCCCCCTGCTTCTTGTGACAGTGGGATTATGGGGAATATACAAAAAGGTGGATATTTTTTCCGCCATGATAAAGGGGGCAAAGGATGGTCTTGGGGTGGCAGTTGGCATTCTCCCCGCTCTGGCCGTGCTGCTCACCGCCGTATATATGCTTCGGGCCTCCGGGGCATTGGAGGCGCTCTCTCAGCTGCTTTCTCCCCTTTGGGGGTGGCTCGGTCTGCCTCCCGAATGCGCACCCCTGATGCTTTTGCGGCCTGTAAGCGGCAGCGGAGCTTTGGCTATAGGAGCGGAGATAATGGAGCGCTGCGGGGTGGACAGCTTCCCAGGTCGCTGCGCTGCGGTAATGCTGGGCAGCACCGAGACCACCTTCTACGTTATCGCCGTTTATTTCGCCGCTGCGGGCATAAAAAAGACCCGCCATGCTGTGCCTGCGGCACTGCTGGCGGATCTTGTAGGCTTTATTATTGCGGCTATAAGCGTGCGTCTTATATTTCCCTGAGGGCTTTTGCTATAGCCTCGATATGCAGGGGCGTGGTGCCGCAGCAGCCGCCTATGAGACGTGCACCCCGCTCATAGAACTTTACTGCGTACTCAGCCATACGCTCTGTGGGGAAATCGTAGACGGAGACGCCGTTTTTCACCACAGGCACTCCAGCATTGGGCTTGGCGATAAGGGGCAGAGAAGTGGACTCATGGAGCTTCTCCAGCACAGAGCAGAGCACTTCAAGGTCGCCGCAGCAGTTGACGCCGAAGGCGGCGATGCCCTCTTCCTCAAGCTCAGAGCACACGTCGCAGAGATCCTCGCCCCAAAGAGTCTTGCCGGTGGGGCCGCAGGAGAAGCTGACTATAATGGGCTTTTTGCTGACCTCCTTCACGGCCTTCACAGCCAGACGGGCCTCATCCAGATACATCTGGGTCTCAACGCCGAAGAGGTCAACACCTGCCCGCTCTATGGCCTCAGCCTGACGGGCGAAGACGGCGAAAAGCTCATCTTCTTCCATGTCGCCGTAGGGCTCTACAAGCTCACCCGTGGAGCTTATGTCGCCGATGACCATGGCAAGACCGTCGGCAGCCTCGCGGCTCAGGGCCACAAGGTCACGGCACATGATGTTCAGGTCGTCCTTAATACCGTGCTTTGCGAGATTTATCTCGTTAGCCCCGAAGGTGGGAGCATAGATAAGGCGGCTTCCCGCAGCCACATAGGCCTTCTGGAGCAGCAGCATCTTGTCGGGGTTCTGAAGAACCCATTTTTCGGTGCAGCTGCCGGCAGGCATGCCCAGACGCTGCAATTCGGTGCCGGTGGCGCCGTCCATCACAACAGGTCTTTTCTCAAACATGGTCATTTTCCCCTTTCTGACTTTCTTAGATGTGCTCAAGGAGCAATGTCCAAAGCGGTATGGTGGCTATGCAGGCCAGAGTGGACAGTACCACCATATAGCCTCCGGCCACACGGGCCTCCACAGCCTCGCTGTTATAGCGCAGGAGGAAGGAAGGCAGGAAAGAAGCAACGGGCATGGCGTAGTAGAAAATAACACTCTGAATGGTCTGCTTGTCTATGCCAATGAGCAGGAATACGCCCAGCACGGCGGCAGGGACAAGTATGAGTCTTGCTATGACCACAAGGAAAACGCAGGGATACTTGGTAATGCCCTTCCAGTTTGCATCGGCAATGATGCTGCCGCAGAGAATGAGTCCCAGAGGGGAGGCCATGTTGCCAAGGCCCTGAATGACGCCGGTGAGCACCTGGGGCAGCTGAATCTGGGTGGCATAGAGCACAAAGCCTATGAACACCGCCACTACAGGCTCGCAGATGAACTTTTTCAGGGTCTCCTTCACATTCAGCTTCTGGCCCTTGCCCAGCATAAGGGGGGCACCGCCGTAGAAAATTATACGGACAGGCAAGGTGAAGATGACATAGTTGAAAACCGCCTCGGGGCCATAGAGCTCGGAAACTATGGGCAGCCCCATGAAGGTGAAGTTTGTGAACATGAGGGAGAAGCGCACGGTGCGCCACATATCATAGCTTTTCATCCTCGGGGTGAGGAAGCGGACGGCAATGAACACAAAGGCCAGGCTTCCCACGCTCATAAGGAGGATAATGGGAGTGCTTATGAGCTTTTCAATATCAAACTCTATGTTGAAGGAGTTTATTATCATGCACGGCAGGGGTATTGCCATGACGAATTTGGTGAGCATCTTGTCGAAGCCGTCCTGCATTATCTTCAGCTTCCGGGCAACGTAACCCACCACGATGAAGAGCATCAGCTTCAGAGCAAGTTCAAGAACAGTCATTTATTTTTCATCTCTTTTCATTTGTGCCCGGCGGGATGAAGGCATCCCGTCCTACGGATTTGCAAGAACCCGAAGCTTAGTTCGTAGGGCGCGCTGCCCTCAGCGCGCCGGATGGGATTCGCAAATCGCCCTTTATGTGCGGCGGGAGCAAGCCCCCGCCCTACGATTTTGCAAGGAATACTCTTACATCTTCTCAGGGGCGGTAACGCCGATGATGCTGAGAGAGTTGGCGATTACCTGCTTCACGCTATTAGCCAGCAGCAGGCGGGCCTTTGCGGTCTCGGTGTCCGCGCCCTTGATACGGCAGGCGGAGTAGAAGCGGTGGAATCTTGCGGCAAGCTCGGTTACATAGCCGTTGATGCGGCTGGGGTTATAGTCGCGGGCGGCAATGCGTATCTCCTCGGGGAGAGCGGAAAGCTGCTTGATAAGCTCTGTCTCATGTACGTCGCTGAGAAGGCTCATGTCCACATCGGCTGCAGAAGCAGCGCAAAGACCCTCTGCGGCAAGGCCTGCAATGAGGGAGCAGATGCGGGCGTGGGCGTACTGGACATAGTAGACGGGGTTTTCGCTGTCCTGACGGAGGGCCAGACCCAGGTCGAAGTCCATCTGGCTGTCGGGCTTGGAGTTGAAGAAGTAGCGGGCGGCATCCACGGGAATCTCGTCCAGCAGGTCGCTGAGGGAGATGGCCTTGCCGGTGCGCTTGCTCATGCGGACAACCTCGCCGTCGCGCATAAGGCGGACAAGCTGCATAAGGACAACGTCCAGTCTGTTCTCGCCATCGAGACCCAGAGCGTCCATAGCGCCCTTGAGACGGGCAATGTGGCCGTGGTGGTCGGCGCCCCAGATATTGATGACCTTGTCGAAGCCGCGGACAGCCAGCTTATTGCGGTGGTAGGCGATGTCGGCGGCAAAGTAGGTGTAGAAGCCGTTGGCACGGCGGAGAACATCGTCCTTCAGGCCCAGCTTTTCAATGGCCTCGGGCTTCTTGCCGGCGGCAAGGAGCTTGTCCCCAAGAATCTTAGAGGTGTGAAGCCAAAGTGCGCCGTCCTTTTCGTAGGTGTAGCCGGCCTTGGTAAGCTCGGCCACGGACTCGGCCACATAGCCGCTGTTATGGAGGGTGGACTCATAGAACCACTCATCGTAGTTTATCTGGTAGCGGGCAAGGTCCGCCTTCATCTTGGGCAGATTGCGCTCAAGGCCGAAAGCTGCCATGGCGGCGTGGCGCTCTTCCACGCACTTGTCCATATAAGCTTCACCATTGGCCTCATAGAAGCCCTGGGCAAGAGCCTTGATATCGTCGCCATGGTAGCCGTCCTCGGGGAACTCCACGGCATCCTCGCCCAGAATTATCTGGCGATAGCGGGCATCAATGGAAGTAGCGAACTTCTCAATCTGGTTGCCGGCGTCGTTGACATAGAACTCGCGGCTAACCTGAGCGCCTGCGTAAGAGAGCACCTCGGCCAGAGCATCGCCCAGAACGCCGCCGCGGGCATTGCCCATGTGCATGGGGCCGGTGGGGTTGGCGGAAACGAACTCCACCATTATCTTCTGACCGGCGAGAGCGTCGGTGCGGCCGTAGTTTTCGCCCTCCTGAGCTATGTTGGCCAGAACGTCGGCATACCACTTCTTGCCCAGACGGAAGTTCATAAAGCCGGGTCCGGCTATCTCCACGCTGTCGAAATAGCTGCCCTCAAGCTCCATGTTGGCCACAAGGGTCTCGGCTATCTTGCGGGGAGCGCTTCTCAGAGCCTTGGCAGCAGCCATGGCATGGTTTGCGGCATAGTCGCCGTTTGCGGTGTCCTTGGGTATCTCAACAATGCCCTTCAGCTCCGCGCCTGCGGGCAGGGCTCCAGTCTCTGCGGCCTTGTTGTAGGCAGAGAGGACCAAAAGGTGTATCTGTTCTTTTGCTTTTTCGATAAGGTTCATTTATGCAAGCTCCTTTTCGGATTTTTCTTTTATGTTGATGCTTATGCGGTTGCGGCTTAAAAGGGCATTTTCAAAGTCCAGATCGTAGGCAAGCTCCAGCTCTCCCCCGTGCTCATCAAGGGAGGAGTCTATATAGCCGGTGCTGATGCCCATGGCCAGTGTGCCGTAGGGCGTGCCGTAGAGAAAGCTGTGCTTTTGGCCAAGGCGAAACACCATGCGGCTTGTAACCTTACCGGTGCGGTTCATGACCACCTCGTCCGGGCGGATGAGAAACTCCGTCTTTGTGCCCTCAAGGCCCGTAAGCTCACTTTCCATATAGCTGAATTTCTTCAGACCGCCACGGCAGGCGTAGCTGCCCCGGGTGATGAGCTCCGTGGGTTCGGCCTCTTCGCCTCCCACGCTCTGAATGCTCTTTATGCTTATAATAACTTCTCTTTCCATGATTTCTACCTCAGATAAGGGCTTTTTCCGCCTCTACGCCGTGGCCAAGAAAGGCCGCAGCCTGACGGGCGAAGGAAGCCGTGTCCCCGCTGGTGAAATAGCGGCGCTGGCCTCTTATCCGGGAGGAATTGAGCTTATCCTCGCGGCGAAGCCAGTCTGCCAGAGAGAGGGCGGCCTCAGCTCCGCAGGAAACAAGGCGCACATCCCGGCCCATAAAGGCGGCTATGGCCTCCTCAAGGAGGGGATAATGGGTACAGCCCAGAATGAGAGTATCCGGCTCAAAGCGGCGAAGCTCGCTGAGCTCCCGCTCCACGGCCGCTCTCACAAGGCTGTCTGCGGGGGAGCTGTGGCCCGACTCCACCAAAGGCACAAAGGAGGGGCAGGCGGTGTCAAAAACCCGTATCCCCCGGCCTGTGGCCTCAAGAGCCCGGCGGTAGGCTCCGCTGCGGATGCTGGCCTCGGTGGCTATAACACCCACCCGGCCCGTCTCCGTGGCCTCGGCGGCTGCGATGGCAGCGGCATCTATCACCCCAAAAAAGGGCAGGTCGAATTTTTCCCGCAGCAGCTCCAGCGCGTTGCTGGACACGGTGCCGCAAGCCACAACTATGGCCTTCACGTCCTTTTCCAGCAAAAACTCAGTGTTGCGCACAGCAAGGCGGACTATATCCTCCCGGCTTCTGGGGCCATAGGGCATATTGGCGGTATCGCCGAAATATATCAGATTTTCATAGGGCAGCGTCTCCTCCAGCACCCCGGCGGCAGTAAGCCCACCAAGGCCCGAATCGAAGACGCCTATAGCTCTCTGGTCCATTGGCATACTTCTCCACATTAATTCTAACAATATATTGTATTCTATTTTTGTTCCAATTACAAGTACCTTTCGCCCTTCCGGAGGCCAAGGGTCCAAATTTTTCTGTGGAATTTAGCTATCTGCTCTGATATAATATAATAGCAAAGCACATGACCCGGAAGGAGGCAGCGAAAGAATATGAATATCGAGCTGACAGACAAGGAGTTTCGCAGGCTTCTGGACCTTGTATACATCGGAAACTGGATACTCAATTCCACCCGGGGCGAGGACCGCTTCGAGGACTACGACCTTCTGCAGGAGAAATTTTTCGCCATGTGCGCAAAAAACGGAATGCGGCAGCTGGTGGACGGCTACATGGGCCATTATTTCCCCTCCCGTGCATATGAGGAGGGCGGAATACACGAGGCCATAGCCGACTATGAAGACGCCGTATTCTTCGATATTCTGGCCGAGGAGCTGGCCCGCCGGGATATGCTGGAGGAAAACCTCAGTCAGGACGATTTGGGTGAGCTGGCCTCCCGCATGGACGACTATATGGACGAATTCGAGAGAAACGGCATAGACAATCTGAGAGCTGAGGAATAAAGCATAACCCCCTTTCCCATACTAAGCGGAAAAGGGGGTTATTTATATGAAAATGAGCAAAGAGGAATACCAGCGCTATGTGGCAGAGAGGATGCCGCCCTCGCCCATTGTGAAGGACTGTCTGCTGGCCTTCCTTTTCGGCGGGGCTATATGCTGCATAGGCCAGCTTATCACAAACACCTGGCTCAGCTTCGGTCTCAGCGAGGAGGACGCCGCCACCGCCGCCACCATCTGCATGGTGTTTCTGGGCTCTCTCAGCACAGGTCTGGGCTTTTATGACGAGCTTGCCAAGTATGGCGGCGCGGGAACGCTGGTGCCCATAACGGGATTTGCCAACGCCGTGGTCTCTCCCGCTATGGAATTCAAGGCCGAGGGGCTTATACTGGGTCTGGCGCCGAAGATGTTCATCATAGCGGGGCCGGTAATAGTTTACGGCACCCTCGCCTCGGCTCTTTTCGGGCTGATATATTGGCTTTGCGGGGTGATGGGACTATGAAAAAAACAGGTCGCTACACCTATAAGCCCGCATCTCCCGTATATATCACCGCCTTTGACGCCTTCGTGGGCAAGCTTGAAAAGGAAGGCCCACTGGGGGAGTATTTTCAGAGGTGGGACGAGGACGAATATTTCGGAC
>JAZSFJ010000040.1:0-16773 GCA_045532145.1 Oscillospiraceae bacterium | reverse complement strand
CCACAAGCACCCCATGTATATCGCGCTGGATGAGATCAAGGATATCTTCGTGGGCATGGGCTTTACTGTACTGGACGGCCTCGAGGTGGAGCTGGCTGTGTACAACTTTGACCGTCTGAACGCCGAGGGGGGCCATCCCTCCCGCGACTGGTCCGATACCTTCTATTTTGACGAGGACTCCCGCGTGATGCTGCGCAGCCAGACCTCTCCCATGCAGGTCCGCGCCATGGATACCATGGAGCTGCCCATCCGCATCATCGCCCCCGGCCGCGTTTACCGCAAGGACGGGGTGGACGCCACCCACTCCCCCATGTTCCATCAGATTGAGGGCATGGTCATCGACAAGGGCATCACCATGGCCGACCTCAAGGGCACTCTCAACACCGTTGTTGAGCAGCTCTACGGCAAGGGCACCAAGACCCGTTTCCGCCCCCACCACTTCCCCTTCACCGAGCCTTCCTGCGAGATGGACGTTCAGTGCCACAAGTGCGGCGGCGTAGGCTGCCCCACCTGCAAGGGCGAAGGCTGGATTGAGCTTCTGGGCGCAGGTATGATTCACCCCCGCGTTCTGGAGATGGCAGGCATTGACCCCAATGTCTACTCCGGCTGGGCCTTCGGTATCGGCCTTGAGCGCACCGCTATGCGCCGCTTCAAGATTGCCGACCTTCGTCTCATATTCGAAAACGATGTTCGTTTCCTCGAACAGTTCTGATTTTCCCTTCCCGTAGGGGCGATTCACGAATCGCCCGCGGGCGCATCCTGATGCGCCCCTACATTCCGATAATTAAGGAGTTTTATAGATGAATTTAAGCAGAAAATGGCTCAACGAGTTTGTTACCGTTGACGCAAACGACAAGGATTTCGCCGAGGCTATGACCCTCTCCGGCTCCAAGGTTGAGGGCACCGAGTTCGTCGGCGAAGAGATAATAAACGTTGTTGTGGGTAAGGTTCTCTCCATCACCCGCCACACCAATTCCGACCACATGTGGGTCTGCCAGATGGATCTGGGCGGCGAAGAGCCCGTGCAGATCGTCACCGGCGCTCAGAACGTGAAAGAGGGCGACCTGGTTCCCGTTGCAAAGCACAAGAGCCTCCTCCCCGGCGGCAAGAAGATAGAAAAGGGCAAGCTTCGCGGCGAAGTCAGCTACGGCATGCTTTGCTCCTTTGCAGAGCTGGGTCTTGACCAGCGCGATTTCCCCAATGCCTGCGCCGACGGCATCTGGATTCTCTCCGAGGACGCTGAGCTGGGCGAGCTCTATGTGGGGCAGGATATCCGCGAGGCCGTTGGTCTTGATGACCATGTGGTAGAGTTCGAGATAACCCCCAACCGCCCCGACTGTCTCTCCGTCATCGGTCTTGCAAGAGAGGCCGCTGCCACCTTCGATGCCCCCCTCAGCCTCCACACTCCCGTGGTAAAGGGCGGCGCAGAGGGCGACCTGAACGCTCTTCTGAAGGTTGAAACCCCCGCAAGCGACCTGTGCCCCCGCTACACCGCACGCATGGTCCGCAACGTGAAGATTGCTCCCTCCCCCCTGTGGATGCGCGAGAGACTTCGCAGCATGGGCGTTCGTCCCATCAACAACATCGTTGATATCACTAACTACGTTATGCTTGAGTATGGCCAGCCCATGCACGCATTTGATTACCGCTACGTAAAGGGCGGCAAGATTATCGTCCGCAGAGCCGCTGAGGACGAAGAGCTCACCACTCTGGACGGCATTGTCCGCAAGCTGACCGCCGACCATCTTGTCATTGCTGACGACACCCGCGCCGTGGGTCTTGCAGGCATCATGGGCGGCGAGAACAGCGAAATAGTTGAGGACACCGTGGACGTAGTCTTCGAGTCCGCCAACTTCAACGGCACCTGCATCCGCAAGGGCGCTCTGGCTCTTGGTATGCGCACCGAGGCTTCCGCAAAGTTCGAGAAGGGTCTCGACATCTGCAACACCCTCCCCGCCGTTGAGCGCGCCTGCGAGCTTGTGGAAATGCTGGGCGCCGGTGAGGTTGTTGACGGCGTTATTGATATAGTCAACTCCATGCCCGAGCCCACCGTGCTGAAGCTGGAAGCTGACAAGATAAACGCTCTTCTTGGCACCGATGTTTCCGAAGAGGACATGGTCGCCATTCTCCGCAAGCTTAATTTCACCGTTGAAGGCAACATGGTTACCGTTCCCTCCTGGCGCGGCGACGTGCTCCGCATGGCAGACCTTGCCGAGGAAGTTGCCCGCTTCTACGGCTACAACAACATTCCCATCACTCTCCTCCGCGGCGACACCACCTGCGGCGGTTGGTCCGATGTGCAGAAGTGCGAAAACGCTCTGGGTCAGTGCTGCCGCAGCATGGGCTATGACGAGATAATCACCTATTCCTTCATCAGCCCCACCTACTACGATAAGATTGGCTGGCCTGCCGACGACATGAGACGCGACAGCCTCCGCATCCTGAATCCTCTGGGCGAAGACACCTCCATCATGCGCACCACCATTCTCCCCTCCATGCTGGAGATTCTCACCCGCAACTATAACTACCGCAACAAGTCCGTCCGTCTCTATGAGCTTGGCAAAATCTACTTCAAGCGCGCTGACGGTCTGGCCGACGAGCCCAAGGTTCTTGCTCTGGGCGCTTACGGCGGCGGTATGGATTTCTACGGCCTCAAGGGCGCTGTGGAAGAGATTCTGGACTCCCTTCGCATCAAGGGCGCACGCTTCGTCCCCTGCAAGGATGATCCTTCCTATCACCCCGGACGCTGCGCCGGTCTGTATGTCGGAGATAAGCGCATAGGCGTTCTGGGCCAGATTCACCCCGCCGTTGCCGCAAACTACGGCGTTGACGCAGAGCTCTACTGCGCCGAACTCATGTTCGACGCTCTCTATGAGAGCCAGGGCGAAACTCCCGTCTATGTTCCCCTGCCCCGCTTCCCCGCCACCACCCGCGACCTCAGCGTTGTCTGCGACGAGGAAAAGACCGTAGCCGAGCTCAGCGATACCATTCTCGCCTCCGGCGGCAAGTATCTCAAGGGCTGCGACTTTGTGGACATCTATCGCGGCGGCTCTGTACCCGAGGGCAAGAAGTCCGTTACCTTCGCTCTCACTCTCCGTGCCGACGACGAGACCCTCACCGCCGAGCATGCCGAAGAGACCATGAAGAGCATCCTGTCCGCACTTGAAAAGGAACAGGGCGCAGTTATCCGCTAAAACCACCAAAGGGCGTGTGCCAGCACACGCCCTTTAAAAATTAATAAGAAATCTCCGAGGGACACAAAATTATACCTCCCTCTGACGAGGGAGGTGGGCCCGGAGGGCTCGGAGGGAGAGATCGAGGCATTTGTCCCAAGCTGGAGATTGAAGTATATACTAATCTCTCCCTCAGTCGCCTTACGGCGACAGCTCCCTCATCAGAGGGAGCTAATAAATGTTCACCTAAAAAGGAGATAATGCCTATGGGACACATTCCCTCTGCACTCACCGCCGATATTGAAGTTCTGTCCTTTGAAGATGCTCTCAGGGAGGCTTTGTCTCCCTCGGAGGAGTACGACGTTTCCAAGTGGCTCTATGTGCCCAATCACTACTCCGAATACCGTTACATACTGGGCACAAGAGGCCAAAAGCCCCTTATCTGCGTGGGCATCAATCCCTCCACCGCAGCGCCGGATGATCTGGACAACACCCTGAAAAGCGTGGAGCGTGTAGCCCTGCATAATGGCTACGACAGTTTCATAATGTTCAATGTGTACGCCCAGAGAGCCACAGACCCGGACCACATGGAGTCAGAGCTCAACGCCGCCCTCCACCGTGAAAACATGCGAGCCTTTGACTATGCCCTCTCTCTGGACTCGGAGCACAGCCCCGCTGTTTGGGCTGCATGGGGTACTATTATAGAAAAGCGGGATTATCTTCCTGCATGCGTCCGGGATATGATTGCCCTTGGGGAAAAACATGGCGCACTATGGTTTTCCGCAGGTAAGCGCAGCAAAAAGGGACATCCCCATCACCCCCTCTATCTCCGCAAGGACAGCCCTCTTGAGGCCTTCGACGTGGAGGACTATCTGAGCAGGCTGGAGCGCTGAAAACACTCAAGCATGGAAAAGATTGGAATTTGTCGAAAAATTATGAATTTATTTTACATAACATTTTTTCCTTGACTTTCTTGCCTAAAATGTCTTAATTACCTAAATAAACACTTTACATGAAAGAAATTTTTGCTATAATAAATCTGAACTGAATTTGACCCAGCTCATGTCTGCCTGAATATTGTGAGAAGGAGGAATAAACATGGAAGACATCACCAGAAAATTCACAGCTATTGACAACAAGACCGAGATAAAAGAGATACTGGCGTCTGTTTATAACTCTCTTCTTGTCAAGGGCTACAATCCCATCAACCAGCTTGTGGGCTACATCCTCTCCGAGGACCCCACCTACATCACAAACTACAACAAGGCCCGCGCACTCATCACCCGCATCGACCGTGACGAGCTGCTGCAGGAGCTGCTGCTCAGCTATCTGGGCAAATAAATTACCATACAAATTATTAAGGGATGGAGTGCAAAACTCCATCCCTTTTTTATTTTCAGATATTTACTTCAAAGAGAGCTTCTTTATATCCTCGGCCCTCCCCATCACAACAAGGTGCTCGTCGCCTCTTATAATATGGTCAGCAGAGGGCATTGGATCCATGCTGCCGTCTTTTTTTACAGCAAGAACATTAAGATGGTAACTGACGCGCAGATTAAGCTCACGAAAGCTCTTGCCCAGCCATTTGGGGTGAGGAAGGATCTCGTAAATATAGATGTTATCAGCAAGGGGTATGCAATCGAAAATACTGTCGCTACTCTCGCTTATTGCAAGGGTTCGCGCCATGTCCCGGTCAGGATAGATAACGGCGTCAGCCCCGTTGCGGAGAAGGAACTTTGTGTGAATATCATTAGAGGCTTTGCTGATAACCTTTTTTGCTCCCAGCTCTTTGAGAAGACTGGTTACCTGGAGGCTGTCCTGAAAGCTGTCGCTTATACACACAAAGCATACATCAAAATTGCCAACGCCGAAAGAGCGCAAAACATCCTCGTCGCTGCAGTCGCCCACCTTTGCACTTATGGAATACTTGAGAGCATCCTCAAGCTTTGGCTCATTTTTATCAGCTATCATGACCTCTCCGCCCTGCTCATAGAGCTCACGGCAAAGGTGATGACCGAAGGAATTGAGGCCTATTATAAGGAAAGATTTCATGTTGATTAGTTCCTTTCTCAGCCGATGGTTATCTTTTCAACAGGGTACTGTACAGGGGCAGGAGCCCTTTTTTCAAGAAGCGCAATTCCAAAGGATACACTGCCCAGACGCCCAAGAAACATCAAAGCCATCATAAAGTATAGAGCCAGAGGGCAAAGCTCTCTTACAAGACCGGTGCTTATACCAGCAGTGCCTATGCCAGAAACCACCTCGAACAGAACTCTGGAAAGCTCCAGATCCGGTTGAAGGGCACAGATAAAAAAGCTGCCCAGCAAAATCAGCACAATATTGCAGCTAACAATGGCCACAGCCTTGTTAACCGCATCGCTCTGAATGCGGCGTCCGAAAATATTCACGTTGCGCTCATGGCGCACGCCGCTGAAGGCATGAAGCATAATGACCGCAATTGTGGTTGTCTTTACGCCGCCGGAGGTAGAGCCCGGAGAGCCACCCACAAACATGAGCAGCAATATAAGAAGTCTTCCCCCGCTGCTGAGGGAGGCAGCGTCTGTGGTGACAAAGCCTGCATTGCGGCTTGTGACCGAGGCAAAGAGGGCTGTGAGCAATTTCTCTCCCCAACTCATACCTGACTGCACACCGTTGTTTTCAAACAGGAAAAAGAGCAACGCTCCCCCAACAATGAATATTGCGCTGCTTGTAAGTACAAGCTTTGTCTGAAGGCTGTACTTCTTGAATCGCAGGCCCTTTTGAAAAATATCCGCCAGCACAAGAAAGCCAAGACCGCCAAGGATTATCAGAGCCACCAATATTATGTTAACATACCAATCCCCTGCAAAGAGGCTCATACTGCCGCAGTCTCCCGATGAGCCCATAAGGTCGAAGCCCGCATTGCAGAATGCGGAAACGGAGTGAAAAAGGCTATACCATATTCCCCTGCCAAAGCCGAACTCGGGCACAAAGCGCAGAGCAAGCAGCGCCGCGCCACCTATCTCAGCAAGGGCAGTAATTTTGAATAGCAGATTTATGAGCCGCATTATGCCGCCCACTTGAGTGCTGTTCAGACTTTCTACCATAACCTCCCGCTGTCTCAGGCCCACGCGCCGCCGCATAAGCATGAAAAACAGGGTGGCAATGGTCATTACTCCAAGACCGCCGATTTGGAAAAGCAGCAAAATTACCACATGACCAAAGTCAGACCAATATACAGCGGTATTCACAAGGGTAAAGCCGGTTACCGTGGATGCGGACACAGCGGTGAAAAAGGCGGTGGTGAAATCCGCACTTTCCCCCGAAGCCGAGGCAAAGGGAAGGCTCAACAGCACCGTTCCTATGGCAATAAGTATCAGAAAGCCCAGTGCGATTATCTGCACATGGCTCAGTCTGAGCTTTAGTTTTTTCATATTATGTCAACCAATCATTACTTTTTCCAGACTTGAGGAACAGCCAGAACAAGAATTGGATATATCTCAAGTCGTCCAATAAGCATGGCGATGCTGAGAATAATCTTTGAAAACCATGAAAAGGCGCCGTAGTTCATAACAGCACCAACCCCGTCCATACCGGGGCCCACATTGTTGAGGCAGGCAACCACGGCGGTGAAGTTTGTTTCCATGGAAAAGCCGTCCACAGTGATAAGCAGCGTTGCCGCAGCAAGAGTGAGGAAATAGAGCAGATAATAATTGCTGACGGCACTGACGGTGTCTTCTTCCAATATCTCTCCGTCCAGATACACCATCTTCACGGCTCTGGGGTGGAAGGCCTTGTATATGGCACGGCAGGCATTTCTGAGAAGAACCACAACGCGAACCACCTTGCTGCCGCCGCCGGTGCTGCCTGCGCAGGCGCCCACAAACATCAAAAGAACCAGCACTGTTCTTGATATCTGGGGCCACTGGTCGAAGTCCACAGTGCAGAAGCCTGTGGTACTTATGATAGAGGCCACCTGGAAGGCCGCGTGGCGAATGTTCTCTCCAACGGAGACAAAGTAGCCAAGGGTGTTCAAGGTGATTATGGCAGTTGCAGCTATGACGATAATAATAAAGGCGCGAAGCTCTTCATCCCGGAATACCTTTCTGAACTGGCGCAGAAGCAGCAGGAAATAGATGTTGAAGTTCACCGAGAAGAGCAGCATGAACACAGTTATTATCCACTGTGCGTAGGCACTGTAAGAGGCAATGGAGTCATTCTTGATGGCAAAGCCTCCGGTGCCGGCAGTTCCGAAAGCTATGGTAACGGAATCAAAAAGAGGCACATCTCCCAGCAGAAGGAATATCACCTCAATAATCGTAAGGATAATATAGATGGCGTAGAGTATACCGGCGCTGCGCCTCATGCGGGGCACCAGCTTGCTTATCTTTATGCCGGGGCTTTCAGCGCGGAGAAGGTGCATACCTTCGCCGCCGTCCTTCTCTGTAAGAGGGCTTAGGGCAAGTACAAACACCAGCACACCCATGCCGCCCAACCAGTGTGTGAAGCTTCTCCAATAAAGTATGCCCATGGGCAGGGATTCTATTTCTCCCAGTATGGTGGCTCCCGTAGTAGTGAAGCCGGACACAGTCTCAAAAATGCAGTCAATGAAGTTGGGTATAGCTCTGCTTACAAAGAAAGGCAGAGCGCCAAAGATGGAAACCACTATCCAGGCAAGGCCAACGGTGACAAGACCTTCGCGGGCATGGAAATCAGCCTTCCGGGGTTTTTTTACCGCAAAGGGAATGCTCAGCACCGCCATAAGCAGCATAACGCTGCCAAAGGCATTAGCGGAGGCCGCCTCCCCATTGGCAAGGGAGATCACAAGAGCTGGAAGCATAAATACCGCTTCCACCAAGGTGATCTTTGCTATGATATTTCTTATCATTTTGTAGTTCATAGCTTATGCCTCAGCAACAAAGATGTCGTTCATATCCAGAATAACTCTGTTCGCGGAGTTGATTACGATAATAGTATCACCCTCCTGAAAGCTGTCGAAGCCACCGGGAACTATGGCCTTGCCCATGCGGTTTATGCAGGCAATAAGGATATTGGGCTTGAACTTTATGTCCTTGAGCATACGACCAAGATGGCGGCAGGAGGCGGTAACGTCAAACTCCAGAGCGTCCACCTGTCCGTCCACCAGATGGTGGAGGGTAAGAACAGAGCTGTCACCGGTGTTCTGCATAGCACGGACGTAACCCACAATGGCATCGGCACAAAGCTTTTTGGGGCTTACAAGGCGGCTGACGCCCTTATCGGCCATCAGGGCTCCATACTCACTTCTGTTTACCTTGGTAATAACCTGAGGCACACCTATATGGCTGAGATACATGGAAAGGATGAGGTTTTCCTCATCTATGTTGGTGAGAGTGGCAACGGCGTCCATCTTCTCGGCGTGCTCGCTTTTGAGCACCTCTTCGCTGGAGCCGTCGGCACAGACTACCTCCGCATCGGGATAGCGGGCAGCAAACTGGGCCGCCTTTGTGGGATTGCTCTCAAGCACCTTCACTCTGGCTCCCGCCTTCAAAAGCAGAAAAGTGAGGTAATCGGCAACTTTGCTGCCACCTATTATCATAATGTCCTTGGCCTTTTTCAGCTTCAGACCGGAGGAACCCAAAATCTTGACTATTTCAGTCACAGTGGCGCAGATCGACACCTTGTCACCAGCCTTAAGAACAAAGCTTCCGTCAGGAATTATTACCTTTCCCTCCCGCTTTACCGCGCAGACAAGAGCCTTGCACCGCAAACGCTTGGGAAACTCAAAAAGCTGTATTCCGTCCAGAATGCTGCCGGGCTGGGGGATGATCTCCACTATCTCCACACGGCTCTTGGGGAAGCTGTCACGGCGGAGAACTCCCGGTATTTCAAGAAGGGAAAATATTTCTCTTGCGGCATTGAGCTCGGGATTAATGGTCATGGAGAGGCCCAGCTCATCCTTAAGATAATACATCTGGTCCGCATACTCGGGAACACGTACACGGGCAATGGTGTTGCCGCAGCCCAGCTTGCGGGCAAAGATGCAACAGAGTATGTTCAGCTCGTCCTGAGCAGTGCAGGCAATTAGCAGGTCTGCGCTTCCGGCATCCGCTGCTTTGAGAACATCCAGGTTGGCTCCGTTGCCGCAGATGGCCATAAGATCCAGACTGTTGTTGACCTCTTCCACAACGGCTCTGTCGCTGTCTATAACGATTATATCGTGGCCCTCGCGGGTGAGCTGGCGCACTATGGCATAGCCAACCTTTCCGCCGCCTATGAGAACGATTTTCATTTTACTTCCCTCCGGGTATAAAAAATCATTTTATTTTACACCTATTTTTCTACGATTACAATGCTTAGTCACACCTTTTATATAAAAACCTCTTAACATTTGCCCCTTGTGCTTGACGTATATTGTAATTTGGATACAATTTTGTTATTATATATAGTTGAAGTAATATTGACAAAAGAAAGGAAGCGCCGGAAATGGAGGCTCTTTCCCTTTTCATGCTTAATATATCCCGCTGGGCTCTGCCTTTTCTGGCAGCGTGGCTGCTGCTGCGCTGCGTGCGGAGCATGCTCAGCCAGAGATACCGCCCGGAGATCTGGGCCTATATCGAGGGAGGCCGCGGCGAGGTGCAGCCCATTTACCACTGGGAGTGCATTATAGGCCGCAGCCGCAGCTGCGACGTTGTGGTGGATTCCCCCGCCATTTCCCGCACCCACGCCACCCTCATCCGCTCCGGCACCGGAAAATGGAGACTCTACGACCTCGATTCCAAAAGCGGCAGCTTTGCCGGCGAGGCCACAGACCTTGGCAACGGTGTTTCCGTACACGACGGGGACACCCTCCGCTTCGGAGATGTTTCCATGACATTTCACGACCTCACCGAGGCTCAGCTGGCGGCTGTTGAGTCCCAGCGCAACGCTCCCGGCCGCATAAGCCCTGCGGTGAGCATGCTTATTCTCACCGTGTTTCAGGCTCTGCTTGCCCTGCAGTTTTCCTTCTCCGGAGATCCGGAATATATGGCGGAGACGGTTCTGGGCTTTGCCGCCATTATGGTCGTGGGCTGGTTTTACTATCTCATCATGCGTGCTTTCGACCGCGTTGGTTTTGAGCTTGAAACTCTGGCCCTTTTCCTCTCCACCCTTGGCATAGCCGTTGTGGCCACCTCCGCTCCGGAAGATATGCTCAAGCAGCTTATTCTCCTTCTGGCAGGCATGGTATTTTTTATAATTCTGGGCTTCTGGCTCCGCGACATACGCAGGGCAAAGATAATGCGCTGGCCTGTGGCTGCACTGGCTCTGAGCTTTCTGGCTGTTAACCTTGTAGCCGGCGAGACCAGTTACGGCGCCACCAACTGGCTCAGCTTCGGCGGCTTCACATTGCAGCCCTCGGAGTTTGTTAAGGTGGCCTATATCTACACCGGCACAGCCACCCTGGACAGGCTTTTCCGGGGAAGAAACCTCTTCCTCTTCATCGCCTTTTCTGCCATATGCGTGGGCGCTCTTGCCCTCATGGGCGACTTCGGCACCGCCCTCATCTTTTTCTGCACCTTCCTTGTTATTTCCTTCCTTCGAAGCGGCAACTTCGCCACCATCTTTCTGGCTCTGGCAGGTGCTGCCCTCGCAGTGATGCTGGTGCTCACCGTGAAACCCTATGTGGCCCAGCGTTTTTCCACCTGGGGACATATCTGGGATGACCCCTACGGTGCAGGCTGGCAGCAGACTCAGGGTCTCTCCGCCGCCGCCGAGGGCGGCCTTTTCGGCGTGGGCGCAGGCAAGGGCTGGTGCAAGAACCTCTTTGCCGCCGATACGGACATGATATTCTGCCTTTTGAGCGAGGAGCTGGGCCTGATAATGACCCTGCTGGCCATGCTGGCAATTGTTATTATCGCGTTTTTCGCAGTAAAAAGCGCCAGCAACGGACGCAGCAGCTTTTATGTCATCGCCGCCTGTGCAGCCGCCAGCATGATGCTGGTGCAGCTGGCTCTCAACTGCTTCGGCTGCGTGGATATTCTCCCCTTCACCGGCGTCACCTTCCCCTTTGTAAGCAAGGGCGGCTCCAGCCTTATTGCCTGCTGGGGTATGCTTGCTTTTATAAAAGCCTCGGACACCCGCATGAATGCCAGCTTTTCCGTTAAACGCTCCTACAGCCGCAGGTTTGCCCCCGTTGTAGCCCGCTATGAGGCCATGGGACGAGAGAGAGCAGCTGAAAGCTGCAGCCAGCCCGAAATGGACTATGAGGAGGCCGTGGACTACGAAGAGGACTACGAAGAGGACTATGAAGAGGAGGCCGAGGACGAATGAAAAAGGTTAAAAACCGGGCCTTCTCCGCCCTTATCATAGCCTTCGCCGTTATCATCGGCATGGGGCTCTATGTCTACCGCTACGCCACCCAGGGTGAGATGTGGGCCACCTTCACCGCATCAAGTCAGGTGGTAACCAATGAGGGCAAGCTCATCTCCGGCACCGTACTGGACAGGAACGGCACATTTCTTGCCAAGGCAGAAAACAGCGAGCAGCTGTACAGCGATGACCCTCTCATCCGCAAAGCCACCCTTCACGCCGTGGGCGATTTCCCGGGAAACATAGGCACGGGAGCACTCACCGCCTTTTCCGACATTCTATCCGGCTATAACCCTGTCACCGGCATCACCGGCGAGGGAGGCACTCTGCGGCTGAGCATAGACGCGGACATAAACGCCGTGGCCTATGAGGCAATGGCAGGCCGCCCCGGAGCCGTGCTTGTGAGCAACTACGAGACCGGGGAAATAATCTGTATGGTGTCTACCCCCTCCTATGACCCCACAGAGGGCTTCGACGAGAGTGACCCCATGTATTCCGGAGCTTACTTAAACCGCTGCATCTCCTCCGCCTACACCCCCGGCTCTGTTTTCAAGCTGGTGACTGTAGCTGCGGCTCTTGAGCAGCTGGACGATATTTATTCCCGCCGCTTTAACTGCGAGGGCAAGACTTATGTAAACGGAGCCGAGATAAACTGCACCGGCACCCACGGGGAGCAGACCATTGAAGAGGCTCTGGCCAACTCCTGCAACTGCGCCTTTGCGGAGCTGAGTCTGGCCCTTGGTGGAGATACTCTCGCTTCCTACGCCGATGGCTTCGGCTTCACCTCCTCCCACTCCCTCAACGGTATAGACACCAAGAAGGGTAAGTTTGAGGCCTTTACCCGTGGCAGCGCCGGTCTCGCCTGGTCCGGCATAGGACAGGCCACGGACCTTGTCTGCCCCTACAGCATGCTCCGCTTCACCGCTGCAATCGCCAACGGCGGCACTGCCGTTGAAGGCAGCCTCCTCCTTGGTGAGACAGGCAAAATGAGCACCCTCCTCCGCCCGGATACCGCCGAGGCTCTTGGGGACATGATGAGCTACAACGTCTATGCCTCCTACGGCACCTGGCTTTTCCCCGGCCTTGACATCTGCGCCAAGTCAGGCACCGCCGAAATTGGCGACGGCAGCAGCCATTCCTGGTTCACAGGCTTCATAAGAAACGAGGGCTGCCCCTACGCCTTCACCGTTGTGATAGAGGGAGGCGGCGGCGGTCTGGCCAACGCAGGCAGCGTTGCAAATACAGTGCTGCAGGCCATGGTAGCAGGCTGAGAAAAGGTGCGCCCTGCCAATAACAATCAACGGCGGGCGACCACAGGTCGCCCCTACGAAATTTGCATAAGAATTCGAAATATTTGTTGTAGGGGCGACCTGCGGTCGCCCGAAGCGAGCCATAAAATGACTGGCTATACGGAGTGAAACTATAATGATAGACATTTCCATAAAGGAACTGAAAAAAGCATACGATGACGGCGTGAATATTCTGGACGGCCTTTCCTTTGATATTCAGGCCGGAGAGCACGTTGGCATTCTTGGCCGCAATGGCTGCGGTAAGACCACCCTTTTCCGCATACTCTCCGGTGAGATTCACCATGATGACGGCGATGTGTTTCTGGCCGGTGGAAAGCGGATGGGTCTTATCTCCCAGATACCCGTCTACCCCGCCCACTACACCACCGAGGATGTACTGAAAACCGCCCATGAGCGGGTCTACGCCATTGGCAGACGACTTGATGAGCTCACCCGACTCATGGAACAGGATGCCTCCGATGAGGTTATGCGGGAATATGACCGTCTTACCGCTGATTTTGAGCGTCTTGGCGGCTACGACACGGAGTTTGAAAGAAGCCGTGTGGCCAACGGTCTGGACATTCCCCCCGCCATGCGGGAGCGTCTTTTCAGCCAGCTTTCCGGCGGCGGGGAAACCAGAGTCAACCTTGCCCGTCTCATTCTTGAGGACACCGATATTCTCCTGCTTGACGAGCCCACCAACCATCTGGACCTCCATGCAACGGAATGGCTCGAAAATTATGTAAACCATTTTAGAGGCACCGTGCTGGCTATCAGCCATGACCGCTGGTTTCTGGACACCGTGGCCCAGCGCTGCATAGAGATAGTGGACGGCAAGGCGGAGTTTTACTCCGGCAACTACAGCTTTTTCGTGGAGGAAAAGCAGCGCCGTTTCGACGAGATGATGAAGAAATACGAGAAGGACCAGGCCAAGATAAAGCAGCTTACCAAGGCTGCCGAGCAGATGCACCTCTGGGCCTTCATGGGCATGGACAAGCTCCACAAGCGGGCCTTTTCCATGGAAAAACGCATTGAAAAGCTCCAGAGCTCACCCAAGCCCAAAACCGCCAAGAAGCTGAACGCCAAGTTTTCTTCCAAGGAATTTTACGGAGACGAGGTGCTGCTCATCGACGGTGTCAGCAAGGCCTTTGGAGAAAAAAAGCTATTCAGCGACCTTGAGCTTCTCATTGAGGGCAAGGAGCGCATAGCCCTCATAGGCGACAACGGCACCGGCAAGTCCACCTTTATTAAGCTGGTCATGGGCGAGGAGTTTGCGGACAGCGGCTTTATACGCAAGGGCCCCACTGTGAAAAGCGCCTACCTTCCCCAGATAATCCACTTCGACTTCCCCGAGCGCACACTCTATGACACCATGATATATGACTGCGGCTGCTCCCCTCAGGAGGCCCGCGACCGTCTCGGCCACTTCCTTTTCTCCGGAGAGGATGTTTTCAAAACCGTTGGCACTCTCTCCGGCGGCGAGCAGAGCCGTCTGCGTCTATGTATGCTCATGCGCGGGGATATAAACTTCCTCATCCTGGACGAGCCCACAAACCATCTGGACATAGCTTCCAGGGAGTGGATAGAGTCCGCCATTATGGACTATGAGGAAGCACTGCTGTTCGTAAGCCACGACCGCTGGTTTATTGAGAAATTCGCCACCCGTATCTGGGAACTGCGGGACGGAAAGATAACGGACTATCGTGGCACTTTCTCCGAGTTTCGTGAGTTCAAGGCCCGCCAGCAGTCCATACAGCAGGCCGCTGCCAGAAAGGAGCCGCCCAAGAAAGAGGCCGCCCCCAAAAAGAAAAACAGCCAGAACACTGAAAAGCGCATTGCCCGAATTGAGAAGGACATAGCCAAGCTTGAAGAGCAGATAGCCGAGAAGGACGCCCTTTGCGAGGAGTTTTCCAGCGACTATCAGAAGCTGATGGAGATTGGTGCTGAAAAGGAAGCCCTTGAAGCTCAGCTTGAGGAGCTTTTTGAAATATGGGAGGAGCTCAGTTCATGAAAAAAGGCTTTGTAATATCTGCGGCCATAATCTTCGCCGCAGCTCTCTTTCTCCGCTTCGCCCTTGTGGGCTATTCCTTCCTCGCCTACTGCCTTATGTGCGCGGCGGCTGTGGTGCTCATCTACGGTTTTCTCATAAAAAGAAAGCTAAAGGCCCTTATTATTTTCCTAACCGCTCTGCTAATACTGGGTTTTGCCCTTTTCCTTGTAATGGAGATACCTGTCATTATTGACGCTCAGGGTGACAAGGATGTGGATGCAGACTATATCATAGTTCTGGGCGCGGGAGTGAACGGCAGCGTGCCCTCCCTTTCCATGGTAAACCGCATGACTCCTACCATTGAGTATCTGGAGAGCCACCCGGACTGCAAAGCCATACTCACCGGCGGTCAGGGGCAGGGTGAAGACATCAGCGAGGCTCAGGCAATGTTTGACTACCTCACCGCCCGTGGCATAGACCCGGGGCAGCTTATCATGGAGGATAAGGCCACCTCCACCGAGGAAAATCTGAAATTTTCCTTCGAGATAATAGGCTCCCAGCTAGAAAGCTCCACCATAGCAGTGGTGAGCAGCGAATACCATCTCCACCGGGCCAAGACCATGGCAAAAATGCTTGGGGTGGAGGTCTACGGCATTCCCGGCCGCACCAGCTACCCGGTGCTGATGATAAACTATTTCATCCGCGAGGCCTTCGGCATGGTACACTTGAAGGTATTTGGAATATAAAACACAAGGCGGGCTGAACACAGCCCGCCTAAATTACGCAATGACTATGTAGGGAACGGTCTTGATAGCCGGATTTCGGACGCTTCTTGAAGCGCCCCTACACCCATGATATCCTCCGCACCCGTAAGGACGATTCACGAATCGCCCGCGGGCGGACACATCGGTCCGCCCCTACATGGTGGCCCTGAACTGTAAATTTTCCCTCTGCCCATCGGGGGCATTGTCCGTAGGGCGAGTGCTTGCTCCCGCCATCGTCGTTTACCACCGCAGTCATTACGGCGGGGGCAAGCACCCGCCCTACGCCGCAGCAGTGTGGTCTGGAGTCAGCTTCTCCTCAAGGAGAAGCCTTTAAAATGATTGAAGTTTCACTTATATTATGCTATTCTGAAAGTTAGTACAAAACTAAGGAGAAAAGCCTTATGAGAATGAGAAAAAAGCCCAATCTGCTCCCCAGAATGGAGAAGGCCGGGGCAACACTTATAAAAGAACCTGAGACCATGCCCGGAAAGTGGAGAGAGTCCTTCCCCGGCTACAGTCAGCTCCATCTGGAGCTTGGCTGCGGCAAGGGCCGCTTCACCGCGGACACCGCCGAGGCCAATCCCGATGTATTCCTTGTGGCTGTTGAAAAAGTTCCCGATGCCATGGTTGTTGGCATGGAGCGCTGCCTTGACAGAGGCCTTAAAAACGTCCGCTTCATGGACCGCGACGTTATCCTGCTCCCCGAGATATTCGCTCCCGGCGAGGTGGACAGGGTATACATCAACTTCTGCGACCCCTGGCCCAAGAGCCGCGACGCCAAGCACCGTCTCACCGCTCCCGGCTTCCAGCGTCTTTATGCCGACGTTCTCTCCATAGGCGGCGAGATACACTTCAAGACCGATAATCTCCCCCTCTTCCAGTGGAGCGTGGAGCAGTTTGAGCTTGAGGGTTGGGAGCTTCATGAGGTCACCAACGACCTCCATGCCGAGGGTATCAAGGGCATTATGACCGACTATGAAGCCAAGTTCCACGCCGAAGGCATAAAGATAAACCGCCTTGTGGCCGTTAAGACCGAAAAGACCAAATCCACCGCCGACGGCGAGGTTGAAAGACTGCGCAACGCCAGCCTTTCCGACGCAAGAGGAAGATTGGAGAATATGTGATGTGATAACCCACATCACATATTCCTATCGAAAAGTGTAGTGGGCCTTCCCCCCTACACACGCCCCCGCTGCTCAAAAACCTAGCCTGAGCAATATAATCCGAACCCGTTTCTGAGGGCACATGCG
>JAZSFJ010000117.1:0-10127 GCA_045532145.1 Oscillospiraceae bacterium | reverse complement strand
AGATCAATGGCCTTCTGCACGGATTCGTACAGTGCAGTGCCATCCTCACCGCCGGCGATGCCGTAAATGTAGTTGCCGTTTCCATCCTGGAAGTAAGCAGGAGTGGACTTGGTGAAGGATTCGGGGGTGGTGATGCCGATGAAGGCTATCTTCTTGCCGCCAACTTCGAATACCTTGTATGCGTCGAGGACGGTTTCGCCGGGGACGCCGTCTTTTTCGTGATAGAAGTTTGCGGAGACATAGGGGAACTTGGCCCATTCATCGGTGACCTTGATGCGGCCGTCCATGCCGTAGTCAAACTCGTGGTTACCCAGAGTTGCCAGGTCATAGCCTGCTGCGTTCATCAGGTCGATGATGGTCTTGCCCTTGTCCATGCTGCCGTAAGCGGTACCCTGAATGTGGTCGCCTGCGTCAACGAGGAGGGAGTTTGCGAAGGAGCCTCTCAGACCGGCGATGTCGCTGTAACGAAGGTCGCCGTCAATGTAGGTGTGGATATCGTTGGTGTAGAAAATGGTAGCGGTGGTTTCCTTGGCTTCAAGGATGGTGATGCGGCCCTGAGGCTCAGCATAACCGGTTACCTTGCCGCCTTCGAAGGACTTAACATAGTTTGCCAGAACCATGTAGTCTTCCATGACGTAGTCGAGAACGTTCACAGCGCCGTCGAACATGGCGAAGCCGTCGCCAAGGTCGCGGAGGGTGTAGTTGTAGCCGGCCAGATTGTATTCAGCTTCGAGATCAAGGGGAACGTATTCGCCGTCCTGAAGTATCATAACGTCACGAACTCTGTAAAGGCTTTCAGGACCGCCTACCCAAACGCCCTTGTCATCCATCTGAACGGTGGAGGGGATGGAGGTGTCAACGGTGTAGGTGATGCCGCTTACGTGGAGGAAGCCGCCGATCTCCTCGTCGGGAGTGCCGCGTGCGCCCCACTCAAGAGCGTCAAGGAGCTGCTGACCGGTGATGGTCTGCAGGCAGGCCACGTTGCCGAAGGTGTGGATTTCCTTGCAGGTCTTGTAGCTGATGTCGCCGGTGATGGCCTTGTTGCGGACGCCGCCGCCGTTCATGATGGCAACGTCAACATCGAGACCCATGTTGTCGAAGAGGTAGTAGAGAGCGTCTGCGCAGAAGTCGCCGGTGTTGGTCTCCTGCTTGCGGACAAGGCGCTTGCCCTCTGCGTCGTAGTTGTCCAGAGTGTCGTCGATGGAGCCGATAACCTCGCCAAGCTTGGTGTCGATCTCGGTGATCCATGCGTCCTCAATGGCCTTGACCTCGGCGTCGGGGCTGACCTTAATGTCCTCCACGGTGAGGAGCTTGGTGGTGATCTTGCCGTCAGCGGAGATGCTCATCTCGCCGATGGCGTTCAGATATTCGCCGGTCTGGGTGAGCCATACGTCGTTTCCGGCAGCGTCCTTAACTGCCTTGCCGGCAACGGTGGAGTGGCTGTGGCCGTCGATGAAAGCGTCGAGGCCCTTGGTGTTGGCGATAACTTCCTCGCTGGTCCAGGGCTTGGATGCGGGATCGTCGCCCAGAGGGCCCAGAGCGATGACTACATCGGCCTTGGCGGAAGCGCCGTCAATGGCGGTCTGCACTGCCTGATAGAGGGCCTTGCCGTCCTCGCCGCCTGCGATGCCGTAGATGTAGTTGCCGTTTTCGTCCTGGAAGTATGCGGGGGTGGACTTGGTGAAGGATTCGGGAGTGGTGATGCCGATGAAGGCAATCTTCAGTCCGCCAACTTCAAAAATCTTGTAGGAGGGGAGGACGCTCTCGTGGGGAACGCCGTCTTTTTCATGGTAGAAGTTTGCGGAGACATAGGGGAACTTGGCCCACTCATCGGTAACCTTGATGCGGCCGTCCATGCCGTAGTCAAACTCGTGGTTGCCCAGAGTTGCCAGGTCATAGCCTGCTGCGTTCATCAGGTCGATGATGGTCTTGCCCTTGTCCATGGAGCCGTAGGCAGTACCCTGAATGTGGTCGCCTGCGTCCACGAGAAGGACGTTTTCGTAGCTGTCCTTCAGTGCTGCCACTGTGGAGTAGCGCAATGCAGGGGCTTCGGTCTCATCGTCAAGCTCATAAGTGTTGTCGATGTAGGTGTGGATGTCGTTGGTATAGAGCACGGTTACAGCTGCGTCTTCGGCGGCAAAGGCCGTGGGACACAGGCTGAGTGCCATGACAAAAGCCAGAACGACAGCCAGAAGCTTGCGGGTGTTTCTCATAGTATACCTCCGTATCAAAATTTTCCCTTTTGTGAAAAGGGCACTTTCACACCTACAGCATACAATAAAAACGCCCTCTTTCACAGTCCGTATTCTTGCCAAAATTCCCGGCTCATTTTTGTGAATATGGGAGAGTCAGCCCCCATCTTTTCCCACCTGCACCCTCTCCGGGGCGGGCTCATAGTATGGGGCACAGAGGATTTTTTAAGGGGTGAGGAGTTTTGAAAATTCTTGTGATGGGCGGCGATGAGCGCTTTGCAATCCTCTGCCGATTGCTGGAAAAGGACGGCCATGGGGTGTTTCCCCTGGCTCTTGATAAGCTTTTGCCTGTGGCCGGCCCTCCGGACTATGCCGGAACGGAGGCGGTGATACTTCCCCTGCCGGCGGAAAAGGCGGGGCTGCTCAATAGCCCTCTTTCGCCGGGGGCATATAAGCTGCGGGAGCTTCTGGAGCATCTCAGGCCCGGGACAAAGGTCTTTGGGGGCATGGTGGGAGAGAGTCTTCGGGAATACTGCGGGGAGCGGGGGCTTGTGCTCCATGACTATTTTCAGAGGGAGGAGCTGCAGATAAAAAATGCCCTCCTCACTGCCGAAGGGGCTCTGGGCCTGCTATTGGGACTGGACGGGCGCTGCCTTATGCATCGGCGGGTGCTTATAGTGGGCTTCGGGCGCATAGGAAAGCTCCTTGCTCCCCGGCTGCAGGCTTTGGGGGCATCGGTCAGCGTCATGGCCCGCTCTGCCACCCAGAGAGCGTGGGCCGGGGCCATGGGCTGTGAGGCCCTTAAAATGGGAGAGCCTGAGGGGGGCTTTGACTTTGTGCTCAGCACCGTCCCGGCCGTGGTTTTCGGGGAAGAGGAGCTGAGAAAATTGGGAGATGCCCTCCTGGTGGAGCTTGCCTCCGCCCCCGGAGGATTCGACGAAAAGGCGGCTGAGAGGCTTGGGAAGAACATAGTTAAGGCCCCCGGCCTCCCCGGCAAGTGGGCGGTGAGCTCCGCGGCGGAGGCCATACGGGATACCATATATAATATGTTGGAGGAATAAAATGTGGAAAAACTGCGTATCGGGCTGGCCCTCACCGGCTCTTACTGCACCTATGACAAGGCCCTGACTGCGGCGGCGGAGCTCTGCAAAAAATATGATGTAACCGCGATCATGAGCGAGACTGCCGCCAGAACCGACAGCCGCTTTGGAGCATCGGCGGATTTTATAAAGCAGCTTGAGGCCATGACAGGTAAAAGGGTGCTTAAAAGCATAGTGGATGTGGAGCCTGTGGGGCCCCAGAGAATGTTCGATGTGCTGGTGATAGCTCCCTGCACCGGCAATACCGCGGCGAAGCTGGCGGCGGGGATAACCGATACCGCCGTCACCATGGCTGCCAAGAGCCACCTGAGAAACGGCAGACCGGTGCTTCTGGCCATAGGCACAAACGACGGCCTCAGCGCCTCCGCCAGGAACATAGGGGAGCTGTTAAACAGAAAAAATGTGTATTTTGTGCCCTTTTATCAGGATGACCCCGCTGCAAAGCCCCGCTCTCTGGCCTCGGACTACGCCGCTTTGGAGCGGAGCATCCTTGCAGCGGCAAAGGGGGAGCAGGCACAGCCTATAATCGCCCAGCTGCAGCTGGGCGAGTGATATATTGCTGAGCAATGCGATATTGGCTTTGCCAGCGATATGTGCTTTGCACGGGATATGCGCCTTCGGCGCGAGCTTCGTAGGGGCGATTCACGAATCGCCCGTCAATGGGCCGGCCGGGTGTCCGGCCCCTACAAGGGTAAACGTAAAAATTACGCAAACCCCGTAGGGCGGGGTGACCACACCCCGCCGCAAGGTGGGTACAATCACGGCGGGAGCAAGCGGCCGCCCTACGACCGGGGACTAGAATTTGCGCACCATTCGTAGGGCGCGTCGCCCCGGCGCGCCGCCACAGCGACGCAGAAATCTCCGCCCCTGTCCATGGGCCGGCCGGGTGTCCGGCCCCTACGGATTATACGGAAAATTTTACATTACGATGTAGGGGCGGACCGGTGTGTCCGCCCGTGTGGCGCCCCGGTGGGTTTGAGCTTCGTAGGGCGGGCTGCCCTCAGCCCGCCGCGTGCTATGCCCGGTATATAGCTGCACTTGTAGGGGCCGGCGTCCTCGACGGCCCGAATTCGTAGTATGAGTGCATACCAGGCGGGCGACCACAGGTCGCCCCTACGGCAGGGATGGCAACTATTCCGGATGGCGGGGGCAAGCGGCCGCCCTACGACCGAGGACTTGAAAGGTAAAAACAAAGACGCCGCAGGGAGCACCTGCGGCGTCTTCGCGCTGGGGAAAGAGAGATAAGAAAGATAAGAAAGAGAGGATATGAAAATTGGATAGGAATTTGATTTAGCCGAAGAAGCCGCCGAAACCACCGAAGCCGGGAATCTGGCTGTAGTCGTAATAGTCAAAGTTTCCGCTGGGCTGAACGTCTTCGGTCTCGCCGGGCACTTCCTCGTCAAAGACTATGGTGAGCACCTCGTCTCCGCTGGAGCGGGATACGGTTATACTGGCCTCGTCTCCGGCGCGGTAGCTCTTTTTCACGGAAATGAGCTCGTCGCTGCTTCTCACGGGGGTGTCGTCAATGGCGGTGATAATGTCTCCGGCCTCTATGCCCGCCTTTTCGGCGCAGGAGCCTTTTTCAACGCTGACAACATAAGCTCCCGCGGGGAGACCGTAGTACTGGCTGACGGAGGCGGGGAGGGTGTCCGCCTGAATGCCCATGTAGGCCTTGCCGCTTACATAGCCCTTGGTGATAAGGTCCTCGGCTATGGCCACGGCGTCGTTTATGGGAACTGCGAAGCCCAGACCCTCAACGCCGGTGTCGGAATACTTGGCGGTGACGATGCCGATGACCTGTCCCCGCTGGTCGTAGACAGGGCCGCCGGAGTTGCCGGAGTTCACGGCTGCGTCTATCTGGAACATATTGATGCTGGTATAAGTGCCGGTGGCGGAGTCATAGGTGCTGATGTCTCTGTCAAGGGCGGAGACCATGCCGCCGGTCATGGTGTACTCAAGCTCACCAAGGGGATTGCCAACGGCATAAACGCTGTCGCCCACGGACATATAGTCGCTGTTGCCGAGGCTGACGGCGGAGAGGTTTTCCGCCTCTATCTTCAAAACCGCCACGTCATTGTCGGCCTCGAAGCCCACGATGGAGGCGATATACTCGCTGCCCTCATGGGTGAAAACGCTTATCTCATAGCCGCCCTTGGCCGCGTCCTCTATAACGTGGTAGTTGGTGAGGATGTAGCCGTCGGAGCTGATGATAAAGCCGGAGCCGGAAACTGCGGAGGAGGTGGTGAAGCCGAAGTAGTTTTTATAGGTTATCTCGGTGGTCACCGCCACAACCTGCTGACAGGCCACGGAGTATATCTCTCCCGGGGAGAGGAGGCTGCCGTCCACGCTCACATTATCGGGCTGGCTGCCGCTGGGACTGTCGCCTGACTGGGGTATGGTCAGACTGCCGCTGGGCTGGGGCTGGGAGGAGAGCTCCTCCATGCTTTCCTCGAAGCGGTCGGACACTATGCCCGCGGCCAGCATTCCGCCGCCTGCACCGCCTACAATGGCGCAGACAAGGCAGAGGGCTATTACCGCTGCGGCAGGCATACCCCGGCGGGGCTTGCGGGCCTTGGGGGTCTTTTTGGGTTTTTCGGGCTCCGCCTCGCCGCAGTGGTAGGTTTTGGGCACGGCGGTGGCGCGGTCGGAGGATATATAGCTGGCGTCGGACCAGGCCTGTCTGTTTGCATCGGGGCGTACAAAGTGGTATTCTCCGCTGCCTGCGGCAAATTCCCCGGTGAAGGGAGTATCCTGATCGCGCTTGATGTTATCGTCTTGGTATGACATGGTGCGTTCACCTCTTTGTGGCTTTAATATATCAAGCATATATTACAGAAAAATGAACAAAGGCCAAATAGTTTTTGAATTGAGCCTCAGGGCTATTATTTGTATAAGACAAAGCAAATTATTCGCAATATGATTTTACTTTGTCTGGATGGCGTGATATAATGAGTTTTGTCAAACCAAAACCAAAGAGGAGGAAACAAAAATGGAATTTATGAAAGAGTTTCTGACTGCCATAGGCGTGGCAGGCGGAACAAATATTATCAGCGCAATAGTTATTTTCCTTGTCTGCCTTATCGTTATCAAGGTGCTCAATGCCGTTATAGGCAAGCTTCTTGACAAGAGCAGCAAGATAGACGGCACTCTCAAGGGCTTTGTAAAGACTGCCCTGAAGATAGTCCTCTGGGCTCTCGCCATCATCATTGTTGCCGAGGCCGTGGGCATCAACACCGCTTCTCTTGTGGCTGTGCTCTCCGTAGCCGGTCTGGCTCTCAGCCTCAGCGTCCAGAACGTCATGAGCAATCTCTTCTCCGGCATCACCCTGCTGCTCACCCGCCCCTTTGTTCAGGGCGACCTCATTGAGGTGGCTGGAAATCTGGGCACCGTCAAGAGTGTGGGCCTTTTCTACACCGTCATCGACACTCTCGATAACCGTGTTATCACCATCCCCAACGGCGACGTTACCGCTGCCAGCATCGTAAACTACAGCCGCAATCCCTTCCGCCGTGTTGACCTCACCTTCAATGCTTCCTACGATAACTCCACCGAGGAAGTTAAGAAGGCCATTTTGGAGGCCATCGCTGAGGATAGCCGCATCTCCGACCACGAGCCTCCCTTCGTTGTGGTTGGCGCATACAAGGACTCCAGCGTTGAATACATAGTCCGTGTGTGGTGCGATAATGCCGACTACTGGGGCGTATATTTTGGCCTCATGGAGAGCGTCCGCGAGTCCTTCGCCCGCAACGGCGTGCAGATGAGCTATGCCCACGTGAATGTTCATGTTATGAAAGACTGAGCGAGATAATGCAATCACACCCCCGTGCCCAAAGGCGCGGGGGGTTTTTCTGTTTAAAGGCTCCCTTGTGTCGGCGCGTTAAGAAAACATGCCGGTGGCATGTTTTTAGCGTCCGACCGCAGCGGCTATGCCGCGAGGAGGGAAGTTGGTGGCTTCTGACGCAGCTTTAAAGGCTCCCTTGTGTAAAGGGAGCTGTCGCCGCAAGGCGACTGAGGGATTGTGCGGCGAAAGGTCCGTGAAGTAAATCAGCTACGGCGAATTGGGACAATCCCTCAGTCAAAATCGTCCCAAAGGCCGATTTTGCCAGCTCCCTTTACACAAGGGAGCCTTATATTGTATTAAAGTAAATAAAAAAGTGCGGGCCGATTTCTCGGCCCGCAAAGGGTTGTGGGATAAAGATATGAGCTGGGTATCCAACGGATAAGTTCATGCCCATCAATTGGATAAGCTGTGATTAAATAGTAAACCTTTTCGGTAAATTTGTAAATAGCGAAAAATGTCAGAAATTGGGAAGTTTTGTCGAAGAAGAATAATTTCTTTCTGGGGGCGATTACCAGCGGGGATTTAAAGGCTCCCTTGTCGTAGGGCGGCCGCTTGCTGCCGCCGTAGGAGCTGTCGCGAAGCGACTGAGGGATTGTCCCAATTCGCCATAGTTCATTGCAAAGGCGAGTTTTCTGCCGCACAATCCCTCCGAGCCTCCTTGCGTCGGCCCACCTCCCTTTACACAAGGGAGGCTTTAAAGCTGCGTCAGAAGCCCCCAACTTCCCTCCTCGCGGCATAGCCGCTGCGGTCGGACACTAAAAACATGCCACCGGCATGTTTTCTTAACGCGCCGACACAAGGGAGGCTTTGCTGCATCGTAGGGGCGGATTTTACATCTGCCCCTCTGGGGAATCGATTTTCTCCACGAATATTTTTTCCTCCTTCACCCCGGCGGTGGCCCTGTCCCCCTCCTTGAGGGCTCCGGTGAGCACCATTTCCGCCACGGTGTCCTCCAGCATACTCTGGATGCAGCGGCGCAGAGGCCGGGCGCCGTAGACGCTGTCGAAGCCCTTGTCAGCAAGAAGCTCCAGAGCCTCATCCCTTATCTCAAGGCTGATGCCCATATCCTCCATACGCTTTGCGGAGATGGCGGCCATGTTCCGGGCGATGGAGAGTATATCCTCCTTGCCCAGACGGCGGAAGACGATGGTCTCGTCTATGCGGTTGAGAAATTCCGGCTTGAAGGAGCGGCGCAGCTCCCCCATAACAAGGGCGGTGGTGTCCGCCTGAGCCTCCTCCCCGGAGGAGAAGCCAAGGGACTGCCTGCGCTCGGTGATGAGTCTCGCGCCCACGTTGCTGGTCATGACCACAATGGTGTTTTTGAAGTTCACCTTTCGGCCCTGGGAGTCGGTGAGGTGGCCGTCGTCCATTATCTGCAGCAGGATGTTGAAAACATCCTCGTTGGCCTTTTCTATCTCGTCGAAAAGTATGACGGAGTAGGGCTTTCTCCGCACCTTTTCCGTCAGCTGGCCGCCCTCGTCGTAGCCCACATAGCCGGGAGGGGAGCCGATAAGCTTGGACACGGTGTGCTTTTCCATGAACTCGGACATATCAAGGCGAATCATGGCGTTCTCGTCCCCGAAAACGGCCTCCGCCAGGGCTTTGCACAGCTCCGTCTTGCCCACGCCGGTGGGGCCAAGGAAGAGGAAGGAGCCAATGGGGCGGCGGGGGTCCTTGAGACCCACTCTGCCGCGGCGCACAGCCCGGGCCACGGCGGAAACGGCCTCGTCCTGACCGATGACCCGCTTGTGGAGAATTTCCTCCATGTGCAGAAGACGCTCGCTCTCGTCCTTGGTGAGGCTCTGTACGGGGATGCCGGTCCAGAGGCTGACGACTGCGGCTATGTCCTCGGCCCGGACAAAGCGGCGGCAGCCGTTTTCCCGGCTGTCCCAGTCGCTGCGGAGCTTCTGAAGCTCTTCTCTCTGCTCGGCCTCCTGATCCCGGAGTCGGGCGGCGGCCTCGAAGTCCTGACTTTTAACAGCCTCCTCCTTCTCCCGGGCCAGAGCTTCTATCCGTGCCTCCACGGTTTTAAGCTCCTCGGGGGGCGTGCGGCTTTGCATCCTCACTGCGGAGCAGGCCTCGTCCATCAGGTCTATGGCCTTGTCCGGGAGATAGCGGTCGGATATATAGCGGGAGGAGAGATTTACGGCGGCCTCTATGGCCTCGTCACTGATGCTCAGCTTGTGGTGGGCCTCGTAGCGGTCCCGGAGACCCCGGAGTATGGCGCTGCTCTCCTCCGCCGTGGGCTCGTCCACGGTGACGGGCTGGAATCTTCGCTCCAGAGCGGCGTCCTTTTCAATGTGCTTGCGGTATTCGTCCAGCGTGGTTGCGCCTATCATCTGCACCTCGCCACGGCTGAGAACGGGCTTGAGGATGTTGGAGGCGTCAATAGCCCCCTAGGCGACTCCCGCGCCCATGATAGTGTGGAGCTCGTCCACGAAGAGGATGATGTCCCCGGCCTTTTTCACCTCGGCGAGAACATTCTTGATGCGGTCCTCAAAGTCGCCCCGGTACTTGGTGCCTGCCAGCATGGCCGTCAGGTCCAGACTGACTATGCGCTTACCCCTAAGGTCCTCGGGCACATTGCCTATGGCAACTCTCTGGGCCAGACCCTCGGCAACGGCGGTTTTGCCCACGCCGGGCTCGCCTATGAGCACCGGGTTATTCTTGCTGCGGCGGGAGAGGATCTGAACGGTGCGCATTATCTCATCGCTTCGGCCCACTACAGGGTCTATGCCGCCGGCGGCGGCAAGCTCCGTCAGATCCCGGCTGTACTGGTCCAGCACCCGCGTCTCCGTGCGGCGCAAGGCTGTTCTTGCCGGACCGGGCTGAGCCCGGCTGCTGCCGGGAGAGCCCATGGCATCCATTATGTCGGTATAGATAAGGTTTATATCGGCACCAAGCCTTGTCAGAGCCTGCACGCCGCCGCTGTCGCTCTGGCGGAGTATACCGAGCAGAATGTGCTCTGTGCCGAAGTCGGATCGTAGCCATGTC
>JAZSFJ010000115.1:0-7464 GCA_045532145.1 Oscillospiraceae bacterium | reverse complement strand
ATGCGACGGCAGCCCCCAGCGGAACGCCCTTTGGCAGGCGGCTCCAGCTGAAGCGGAAGTCCAGACCCGCCGTCACAAAGCCGGCAAGAAACATCAATCCGCTGTAGCGGATCACCTTTTGCTGAGCGCCGCGGCCTTCCTTGGCCCGCAGGCGGCTTTCCAGCAGGGCGGGGCTTTTTGCCAGCATCACCAGCCCGGCGCAGAACATGGGAACAAACAAAATCCCCATCAGCAGCCAGCCGTTCCAAAAGGCCAGTGTCCCCGCCGGGAGGAAGATCAACACCCCCACCAGCACCACGCCCAGCGCAAACTTGGCGATCGCCTGACCAAACAGAGAACCCTTCACGCTATCACCTCTTCCCTTCTTACAAGAAACAGCACGGCAAAGACTGCCGTGGTGTTTCGAATGTTGTCAATTAATACTCGATCTTGCTCTGGATATAAGCTTCCAGCTGATCGATGGGCAGGCGCACCTGCTCCATGGTATCGCGGTCACGGACGGTGACGCAGTTGTCAGCGGGGGTGTTGTCATCGCCCACGGTCTCAAAGTCGACGGTGATGCACAGAGGAGTGCCCACTTCGTCCTGACGGCGGTAACGCTTGCCGATGGAGCCGGCATCGTCATAGTCCACCATGAACTTCTTGGACAGCTGAGCGTAGATCTCCTGCGCCTTGGGGGCCAGCTTCTTGGACAGGGGCAGCACGGCGCACTTATAGGGAGCCAGTGCGGGATGGAGACGCAGCACCACACGAACGTCGTTCTTGGCCTCATCCACCAGTTCCTCGTCATAAGCCTCGCACAGGAAGGCCAGGGTCACGCGGTCAGCGCCCAGAGAAGGCTCGATGACGTAAGGCACGTAACGGGTGTTGTCCTCCTGATCAAAGTAGGTCATGTCCTTACCAGAGGTGGTCTGGTGTGCGGTCAGGTCAAAATTGGTACGGGAAGCCACGCCCCACAGCTCACCCCAATCGGTGAAGGGGAAGGCGAACTCAAAGTCGGTGGTGGCGTTGGAATAGTGGCTCAGCTCCTCGGGATCGTGGTCACGCAGACGCAGATGTTCGTCGGAGATGCCCAGATCCAGCAACCACTGGTCGCAGTAATCCTTCCAGTACTTGAACCACTCCAGTTCGGTGCCGGGCTTGCAGAAGAACTCCAGTTCCATCTGCTCGAACTCACGGGTGCGGAAGGTGAAGTTGCCGGGAGTGATCTCGTTGCGGAAGCTCTTACCGATCTGGCAGACGCCGAAGGGGAGCTTGCGGCGGGTGGAACGCTGGATATTCTGGAAGTTGACAAAAATGCCCTGTGCGGTCTCGGGACGGAGGTAAACGGTGTTCTTTGCGTCCTCGGTAACGCCCTGGAAGGTCTTGAACATCAGGTTGAACTGGCGGATATCGGTCCAGTTGTGCTTGCCGCAGGTGGGGCAGGGAATATTGTGCTCTTCCACAAATTCCTTCATCTGGGCGTGGCTCATGGCGTCAACGCTGTGGCCCAGCTCGAAGCCGTTCTCTGCGCACCAGTCCTCGATGACCTTGTCGGCGCGGAAGCGCTCGTGGCACTCCTTGCAGTCCATGAGGGGGTCACTGAAGCCGCCAACGTGGCCGGAGGCAACCCAGGTCTGGGGGTTCATGAGGATGGCGGCGTCCAGACCAACATTGTAGCGGTTTTCCTGAACGAACTTCTTCCACCATGCCTTCTTAACGTTGTTTTTAAGCTCAACGCCCAGAGGGCCGTAGTCCCAGGTGTTTGCAAGGCCGCCGTAGATCTCGCTGCCTGCGAAGATGAAGCCGCGGTTTTTGCAAAGGGCTACGATCTTGTCCATTGTCTTTTCGCTGTTTTTCATATTTCTTACTTCCTTTCCCGCGGCTGGCCGCCGCGGAGATATTTGATAACCTTAGCATTATATCACAGCAAGATGAATTTGCAAATATAAAAATACCTTGTAAATATGCCTTCCCCTGGGGGAAGGTGCCCCCGAAGGGGGCGGATGAGGGTGAGAAAGCAGTATGGATTCGCCTGAGGATGAGCAAAATCGGAGCTTTTTGCCGCTAAGTCCCTCATCAGTCTCGCATACGCTCGACAGCTTCCCCCAGGGGAAGCCTTTTATATCCTGTCTTAAGAAAATCTTAAACTCTTTCCCTCTTTTTTGTTCATACTTTTTGCGGTATTATAGCCTCAGAAAGGGAGGTCGGGCAAATGTACAGCATCCTTATTGTTGACGATGAGCGGGACATTGTGAACGCTCTAAAAATATATCTCTCAGCGCCGGATATGCGCCTTTTCGAGGCCCACACAGGCCGGGAGGCTCTGGAAGTGATGGAAAAAGAGGACATACAGCTTGTGCTCATGGACATCATGATGCCGGAAATGGACGGCATATCCGCCATGGTGAAGCTCCGGGAGACGAGCAATGTGCCCGTCATACTCCTCACCGCCAAAAGCGAAGACACGGATATCATCCTTGGCCTCAACACCGGGGCAGATGACTACATAACAAAGCCCTTCAACCCGGTGGAGGTGATGGCCAGAGTCCGCTCCGCCCTCCGGCGCTACACCCTTCTCGGCGGCGGAAAGGCAAAGACGGATGCCCTGCGCATAGGGGGCATTGAGCTTCTTGACCAGGAAAAGACCGTTACTCTGGACGGAGAGCCGGTGAGCCTTACCCCCACGGAATATGAGATTCTGAAGCTTCTCATGGAAAACCCCGGACAGGTATTTTCTCCAAAAGAGATATACCGCCGGGTGTGGCAGGATGCCCCCTACGGCAGCGAAAACACCGTGGCCGTCCATATCAGGCATCTGCGGGAGAAGATAGAGATTGACCCTGCCAGCCCCCGACACCTGAAGGTTGTCTGGGGACAGGGATATAAGATGGAGAAAGGAGAGAGATGAAATGAACGAAAATGTTGAAAAAGTCAAGAAACTCCCCCTCACCCACTCGCCTTTTCTGAAATTCCTTGCCTTTTTTATGGCAATAGTCTGTCTGACTGTGGGCGTTCTGGGAGTCATCGGCGCTGCGCTGATGGTGAATTATGATGTTTACAATATGCCCAGGGAAGAGTTTTACGAGGAATTATGCTTTGGCGCAGCCTCCACCCACTCCGGGGACATTGCCTACCATGTGGGCAACGACGATCTTGAGGGGGCAGACAGCTTTATTGGGCGTAAGAACATTGCCGCTGTGGAGATAGTCTGCACCGGAGCCCAGAGCTGGAGCTGGAGCCGGGGCGACTGGACAAATGCCGAGGACAGCATTGTTTATGAGCGCCTTTGGGGCTACTACTCCACCGAGGACGGCAGAGCTGTTCCCAGCTATGAATTTTTCGATGGCAACACCATGCTTGTACGCATCCGGGTAGCCGACAGCCTTGAGCGATATGATGAATACTGGCTTTCTCACATTGTTACGGAGCTTGCCTACTCAATGATGTACGCCGTGTATTTCATCATAGTTATTGCAGCGGTGGTCTTTGTCCTCTCCGTGGTCTATCTCCTGAACGCCGCCGGACGCCGCCGGGGCAGGGAGGGTATCACCCCTGCGTGGACAACGGCCATACCTTTTGATTTGCTTTGCGCCGCTGTTTTCGGTCTCGGTGTGCTGAGTATCTACCTTTTGGATGCACTCAGCTGGAATCCCAATGTGTTAATGGTGCTGCTTATGGCCCTTGTCCTCATAGCCGACGCCGTTATCGCCCTCTTCTGGCTGATGAGCTGCGCCCTCCGCTTCAAGCTGGGGAAATGGTGGCGCAACACCCTTGTTTTTAAGCTTCTGCGCCTTATCTGGCGTGGAGTGAAAGTCCTCCTCCGCTTTGTGGGCAATATCCGCCTTTTCTGGCTGGCAGGACTGGTGTTTGCGGGAATAGCCCTTATCGAGCTTATTGTGATAGCCGCCACGGGCTACGCCGTGGAGGTGGAGGTGGTTCTCTGGATAATCGGAAGACTCATACTTCTGGCGGGACTTGTGTATGTACTCCTGATGCTCCGTGAGCTGCGCCGCTGCGGCAAGGCCGTGGCCGAGGGGAATACGAACTTTGAGGCCAACACCCGCTATATGCCCCGCGCCTTCCGTGAGCACGTCGAGGACCTTCGCTCCCTCTCCGTCACGGTGAACAAAGCTGTGGAGCAGCGTATGGTCTCCGAGCGAATGAAAACGGAGCTCATCACCAACGTGAGCCACGACCTGAAAACTCCTCTGACCAGCCTTATAAACTACTCCCACCTTATCTGCCGTGAAGACTGCAATAATCCCCACCATCGGGAATATGCCGACGTGCTCCACCGCCAGAGCGAGCGGATGAAGAGGCTTATTGACGACCTTGTGGAGGCCAGCAAGGCCTCCACCGGCAATCTGGATGTGGAGCTTGCTCCCTGCCAGATGGGTGTCATCATGGCTCAAGCGGCGGGAGAATATGAGCAGAGATTAAATGAGCTTGGCCTCAAGCTGGTGCTGAGCCAGCCGGAAAAGGCCATGAGCATCATGGCCGATGGCCGCCGTCTCTGGCGGGTGATGGATAATCTTATGAACAATATCTGCAAGTACGCCCTTCCGGGCACAAGGGTCTACCTGAGCCTTGAGGAGGTCGCCGGCGAGGCGGTGCTGAGCTTCAAGAATACCTCCCGGGAGATGCTGAACCTGAGCCCCGAGGAGCTTATGGAGCGCTTCGTCCGTGGGGACGCCTCCCGCCAGAGCGAGGGCAGCGGCCTTGGCCTATCCATAGCTCGCAGCCTCACAGAGCTCCAGGGCGGCAGAATGGAGATAGTCTGCGACGGCGATTTATTCAAGGTGACATTGAAATTTCCTGTGGTGAAGTAGTTTCACGAAAAAGGCTCCCTTGTGTAAAGGGAGCTGTCAGCGAAGCTGACTGAGGGATTGTTCAGTTCTTTTCGAAACTTAATTATCTGCTTCGGCGTAGGGCGCGTCGCCCCGGCGCGCCAGCGGCAGGCACTATATTTCCGGTATTTCTGAGGCGAATACGTGTTCGCTGTACATGGGTGCAAATTGAGCTGCACACTGCCGGCGCGCCGGGGGCGACGCGCCCTACGGGTGTAGGACGAGCCAGGTGCGTGTCTGCATCGGTGCGCAGTATGACGCAAGCATCTGCCCACCTACCTTTCCCCCAGGGGAAGCCAAAAAACAAAAAAACTCCCCATCTCTTGATGGGGAGTTGACTTTTTATTAAAAGTAAAACAGCTCTCGTGCGGCCTTAATATAGCTCCCTCTGATGAGGGAGCTGCCGAGCTTGCGGGGCTGGGGGAGAGATAGCTGCAGTTTGTTTATCTATTAGCATCTCAGCAGATGCCACTGCCTCACCTTCTCTCCCTCCGCCCTTCGGGCACCTCCCTCGTCAGAGGGAGGTATAAGCGAGGGCAGATAAAACTCAGAAGTAAAACAGCTCTCGTGCGGCTTTGGTGAGCTCGGCTCTGTCGTCGGGGTGGGCGATGGAGATGAGAGCCTGAGCACGCTCTTTTACATTTGCGCCCTTGAGGCGCACTGCGCCGAACTCGGTGACAACATAGTCGATGTAGTTTCTGGGGTGGGTGACCACGGCGCCGGGGGTGAGAATGGGCTTTATCTTGGGCATACCCTTCTTGGTGCGGCTTGTGAGGGTCATGATGCCCTTGCCGTGCTCGGCGTAGTAAGCGCCCAGAGTGAAGCAGAAGCCGCCGCCTGAGCCGGAGTACTGCACAGGGCCTATGCTCTCGGCGCAGACCTGACCGGTGAGGTCTATCTCAATGCAGGTGTTGATGCTCACCATATGGTCCTGACGGGCGATATTGAAGGGATTTACCACTTCGGGGCCGGGCTTGAGCACGCAGCGGGGATTTTTGTGGAGATACTCATAGAGCTCGTGGGTGCCGTCGGCAAATACGCCAACATGCTCGCCCTTGTCAAAGACCTTTCGCTCGCCGGTGATAACTCCAGCCTCAATGAGGGTGGCCATGGAGGAGGTAAACTGCTCCGTGTGCAGTCCCAGATCCCGCTTGCCCATGAGGAAGTTGCCAATGGCGTTGGGGATGCCGCCTATGCCCATCTGGATGGTGTCTCCGTCCTCAATGATGTCGGCGCAGGTGCGGCCTATGCTTACCTCGTCGGGAGTGCAGACGATAGGGGGAGTCACGTCCTCGGGGGTAGAAACCTCAAAGAGCTTGGTGACAGCCTCCACGGGAATGGCGATGGCGCCCCGCATCCATGTGAGATTGGGGTTGACCTCAAGAATGATGGTTTTTCTGTCCTCGATGGCATCCCGCACAAGGTCTGCCTCAAAGGTCTGGTTCATGCCGATATAGAACTTGCCGTCCTCGGTCATGGGGCTCACCTGAGCGGTGAATATATCCCAGCCCTGTCTGGCGCTGACCTGGCGGTAGTAAGAGGGCAGGTCGACGGGGACGAAGGTGCAGTTGAGGAGCTTATGGGCTTCCTTATAGGCAGGGCCGTAGAAATAGTTGGCGAAATTTATGTGGCCGTCCATGCCGGGGGTCACCATGAAGGGATAGCGGCGGATGCGGCTTTTATAGACCAGAACATTTTCCACTCTGGGGGCTATCTCGTGGAGATGCTCGAAAAGGGTGGAGGGCTCGTTATAGTTGTTGGAGCACCAGATAATGTCTCCGGAGCGGATGAGATCAAGGCATTCCTGCAGTGTAGCCTTGCGCTCATTATACATTTTCAGATAATCTTCCCGGGTGTATGCCATTTATGCTTCCTCCCATGAAAAACTAGAATGGATTATAACATTAAAGCTCATTATATTATATATTTTCCCCCATTGCAACGGAGAGGAAGGAAATTTTTTGTTGCATAGCGGGGATAATGGGGATAAAATGAGCACAAGAAATTCCGGAGGAAAAACTATGGATAACTGCGAACTTTGCTCCCGGCTGGAAAAGCTTCTTGAGGATGGAGCGGAAAAGAGAAAAAACACTGTTGCGGGCATGATAAAGCCTCAGATTCTGGGCTGCGACTGCAGCAGCCAGAGCACCCTTATAGGCTTTCCCGCTCAGGAGTGGGAGACTAATCCCAACGGCGTTATCCACGGCGGCATGATAGCCACCATGCTTGATACTGCCATGGGCATCACCACCATAGCCATCACCGATACCCTCACTCCCACCATAGACCTGCACGTAAGCTACCTTCGCCCCTGCCCTGCCGACGGTATGCTGGCGGTGCGCAGCACCATATCCATGGCAGGTGGCAGCGTGGTCCACGTCCGTGCGGAGATGTATGACACCCGTGAGCCCGAGGTCCTTATAGCCACCGGCGCGGGAGCTTTCAGGAGATTCAAAAACGCCGAGCCCTTTCACTGGTGAAGAAGCAAACAGAGTAAAGTCTAAGGGGGATGCGGATTGCCACACCAGCGTGCGCGCTGGTTCGCAATGACGAGGAAGATTTATCGTGAAGCATCTATCTTCATACCGAAGTTCCTAAAAAATCCAAACCCGCCCCGAATCCTGTGATTCGGGGC
>JAZSFJ010000138.1:0-4542 GCA_045532145.1 Oscillospiraceae bacterium | reverse complement strand
TTATAATGGCGGTCTGGCGCATATAGGTGCTCTTACCTGCCATGTTGGGGCCGGTGACTATGGCCACCCGGTCCTCGCAGTCGTTGAGCAGGGTGTCGTTTGGCACGAAAAGCACGTCGGGCTGAGCCTTTTCCACAACGGGGTGGCGGCCTCCAACGATGTGGAGAGAGCGGCTTAAGTCCACCTCGGGCATACAGTAGCCGCCCCGGACGGCCACCTCCGCAAGGGAGCAGAAGCAGTCCAGAGTTGCCACAGCATCGGCGGAGTGCTGGATTCTCAGTACCTCGTCGGCCACGGCCAGACGAATCTGGGTGAAAAGCTCAAATTCCAGAGTGGAGAGTCTGTCTCCTGCGGAGAGGAGGGTGCTTTCCAGCTCCTTCAGCTCCGGGGTGAAGTAGCGCTCGTTGCTCACGAGGGTCTGCTTGCGGATGTACTCCTCGGGCAAAACCACATCCCCGGCAGAGCGGGGAACGTCGATATAATAACCAAAGACCTTGTTGTAGCCCAGCTTCAGCTTCTTGATGCCGGTGCGCTCCCGCTCCCGCTCCTCAAGAGCGCGAACCATCTCGGCGCCGTTATCCCGGACAGAGCGGAGGTAGTCCACCTCCTCATTATAGCCGGGGCGAATCATGCCGCCCTCACGGACGGAGAAGGGGGGCTCGGGGTCAATGGCGGAGTCGATGAGCTCGAATATGTCCGCCAGAGTGTCCATATTGGCGATGTCCTTCAGGGCCTTGCTGCTGCCCCCGTCCAAAAGAGCGCAGATACCGGGCAGGGCGGAGCAATAGTTGCCGAGAGCCCGCAGGTCCTTGGCGTTGGCAGTGCCGTAAACGGCCTTGCCTCCAATGCGGCGCATATCACCCACATCGCGGAGGCGGTACATTATCTCGCTGCGCTTTACGTTGTCATTCACCAGCTCCTCCACGGCGGAGAGGCGGCGGCGTATGGCGGTGGGGTTTAAGAGGGGACGCTCCACCCATGCACGGAGCATTCTGCCGCCCATGGGGGTCTTTGTCTGGTCCAGCACCCAGAGAAGGCTGCCCTTTTTCTCTCCGCTGCGGAGAGATTCGGTGAGCTCAAGGTTGCGGAGGGTGGTGTAGTCCAGCTCCATGTACTTGTTTTCGGAGAAAAGCTCGATGGTGCTGATGTGGCTTATGTCGAACTTCTGTGTCTCGATAATGAAGCTGAGAAGAGCTCCTGCGGCGCAGACCGCGCCCTCTTCCCCGGCAAAGCCCAGATCGTCCACACTCTCTGCGCTAAACTGGTCGCAAAGGCGCATGGCGGAGAGCATATAGTCAAACTTATCCCCGCCACGGCCCGCAAGGGCGCCGAGACGCTTATCCAGAAATGCCATTATCTCCCCATTTTCCCATGCTCCGGGGCTGAGAACAGCCTCTCTGGGGGAGAAGCGGCCCAGCTCGTTGAGAATGTGGCTTACCGCCTCCGTGGGGAAGGCGCTCACGCAAAATTCGCCGGTAGAGATGTCCGCGAAGGCCACGGCTCCACGTCCCGCCTCAAGATAGACGGCGGCCAGATAGTTGCTGCGGCCCTCTTCCAGCATACTGCTCTCGGTGACAGTGCCGGGGGAGATTATGCGCACCACATCACGGGTGACGAGACCCTTCACAAGGGCGGGGCCCTCCATCTGCCCGCAGATGGCCACCTTGTAGCCCTTGGCGATGAGGCGGCCTATGTAAGCCTCGGCGGAGTGGTAGGGCACGCCGCACATGGGGGTCTGCTCCTCTATGGGCTTGCCCCGGTCTCTGGTGGTGAGGGCCAGGTCAAGCTCACGGGAGGCCAGCTTGGCGTCGTCGTCGAACATCTCATAGAAGTCGCCCAGACGGAAAAAGAGCAGGCAATCCTCATAGCGGGCCTTTATTTCGTTGTATTGCTGCTTCATGGGGGTAACTTCCGCCATGTGCGCACCTCCGTTTGATATTAAATAAATCTATACCTTATAAGGCTCCCTTGTGTAAAGGGAGCTGTCAGCGGAGCTGACTGAGGGATTGTTCTATGCGATGATTTAGGTATTCGCAGACACCCTCAAAATTTCTGTTTACTTCATTATTGGGAATTCGTATGACCTGCATTCCATATGATTCAAGAAAAGCTGTTCTCTCCTCGTCATGCTCCCTGCCCGCATCCTCATAGTGCTGAGAACCGTCAAGTTCTATAATCAGCTTTGCCTCAGCGCAGTAGAAATCAACAATATACTTGCCAATTATTTTCTGTCGCTGAAAGCGCAGAGGATGAGACTTGAGAAAGTCATACCACAAATGGCGCTCTTCTTTTGTCATATTATTTCGCAGCTCTTTGGCGTTTGAAACAAGGCTTTTATTGTGTCTATAGTCCATTTGACAATCCCTCAGTCGCCATGCGGCGACAGCTCCCTTTACACAAGGGAGCCTTTAAATTACTTCTTTCTCTTCTTGGGAGGGAACTTTTTATCCGTGAGAGCGTTCACTATGGGGGCGATGCCGATGACGCAGGCAAGCTCCAGAGCTATCTGCACCCAGTAGGCCACAGAGGAGCCCTTGAACACCACGAGGAAAACATAGGCGGTGATGGCAAGGAAGATGGCTATAAAGAAGCATACTGCGCCGGCGCAGCGCTGGACATAGTTCCAAACCTCTTCACCTTCCCTTGCCCTGCGGGTGGGGAAGCAGAAGCTGTCGTTCATTCCGGGCTTGCCGATATAGAGCTTAAAGGCGTAAACAAGGAAAATTACGGGGATAAGAAACTGCCAAACGGTGCTGTTCATATTTTTATTCCTCCAGTTCACCGAACAGCGCCCATGTGGTGCTGTTCGTAATTTTTACATTTCTAAAGCTGCCCACCATGTCGGGAGTGCCCTTCATGTGAACAAGGCGTCCGCCCTTGGTGCGGCTGGTGATGGGGTATTCCTCCCCCTCCATGTAGCCGTCTATGAGCACCTCCACGGTTTTGCCCACATATTCCCTGTGCTTTTCAAGGCTCAGGCGGTTGGCAAGTTCCAGAAGGCGGTCGAAATTCACCTGCTTTTCCTGCCGTGTCATTGGGTCGGGGAGCTTGGCCGCCACAGTTCCCACGCGCTTGGAGTAGATGAAGGTGAACATACTGTCGTAGCCCACGCTCTCCACAAGGCGGAGGGTGTCCTCAAATTCCTCATTGGTCTCCCCGGGGAAGCCAACTATCATATCCGTTGTGATAACAAGGTCCGGCATATACTCTTTTGCCAGCTTCGCTTTTGCGAGATACTGCTCCGAGGTATAGCCGCGATTCATGGCCTTAAGCACTCGGTCATTGCCGCTCTGGACGGGGAGATGGATATGGTGGGCGCATTTTTCGCACTCCGCCATGGTTTTGAAGAGCTTCTCCGTGGCGTCCTTGGGGTGGCTTGTCATAAAGCGGATAATGAACTTGCCGGGAATGTCGTTCACCATGCGGATAAGGTCGGAAAAGTCCACGCCGCAGTCAAGGTCCTTGCCGTAGCTGTTCACGTTCTGGCCCAGAAGGGTGATGTCCTTGTAGCCTGCGGCGATAAGCTCCCTTGCCTCGGCAACTATGGCCTCGGGGCGGCGGCTGCGCTCACGACCGCGGACATAGGGGACTATGCAGTAGGAGCAGAAGTTGTTGCAGCCGTACATTACACTTATCCATGCCTTCACCCCGCGGTCACGGACTCTGGGCTCGCCCTCGGTGACGCAGCCCTCGCTGGGGTCGGTGGCGAAAACACGCTTTTTCCGCACAAGATAGCGCTCCAGAAGCTCCGGGAAGCGCCAGAGCTCGTGAGGGCCGAAGCAGAGGGACACGATGGGATAGGAGTGCTTCACCTTGTCGCTCATGTGCTCCTGCTGTACCATGCAGCCGCAGATGCAGATTATCTGGTCGGGCTTGGCTTTTTTGGTGTGGTTCAGCGCGCCCACGTTGCCCAGAATGCGCATCTCCGCGTGCTCCCGGACGGCGCAGGTGTTGATGACGATGATGTCCGCCTCGGCCTCCTCCATGGTAAAGGAGCAGCCCATCTCGGCGAGATAGCCTCTGATGCGCTCGGAGTCGCTCTCGTTCTGCTGGCAGCCGTAGGTATCCACAAAGGCCAGCATATTTTTGCGGCCCTGAGAGACAAAGCGGTTTTTCAGTTTGCGGCAGATACTAAGCTGCTGGGCTATCTGATCTTTTTCTATTTCGATTCTTTCGTATGGCATAGTGGTGTTTCCTTTGAATAAAAATTCCTTTTAAAGCCTCCCTTGTGTCGGCGCGCATAGAAAACATGCCGGTGGCATGTTTTTAGCGTCCGACCGCAGGAGCTGTGCGACCAGGAGGGAAGTTGGTGGCTTTTTCCGCAATTTAAAGCCTCCCTTGTGTCGGCGCGTATAGAAAACATGCCGGTGGCATGTTTTTAGCGTCCGACCGCAGGAGCTATGCTCCGAGGAGGGAAGTTGGTGGCTTTTTCCGCAATTTAAAGCCTCCCTTGTGTAAAGGGAGGTGGCCCGCAGGGCCGGAGGGATTGTGCGGTGACGGATTTTGAGTCAGCAATAAGGTGCGGCGAATTGGGACAATCCC
>JAZSFJ010000053.1:0-11274 GCA_045532145.1 Oscillospiraceae bacterium | reverse complement strand
GGCTCCTGCGGCCGACTGATGTGCTGCCTGCGCTATGAGCAGGAGGCCTATGAGGAGCTCAACAAGACCGTGCCCAAAAACGGCGCCTTTGTCCAGACTCCCTGCGGTTACGGCAATGTGTGTCAGGTGAACCTCCTTCGCCAGAAGGTGAAGGTTAAGCTTGACGGTGTGGACGATGCCCCCAAGGCCTTTGATGCTGAGGAGGTTGCCGCCATTCCCGGAGGCAGACCCAAGCCCGGAGAGCCCCTTCCCGATATTCTGGTGCTTAAGCCCAAGGCGGAAGAGGAGGAGACCGAGCTGCGCTGGAAGATGCCCCCCATGTTTGCCGAGGACACTGCCGCCGAAGAGCCTGAGAAGCCCGAGGCGAATGAACAGCAGACTCATAAAAAGCGTAGCCGCAATAAAAACCGCAATCGCAATAAAAAGTCCGGCCAGACCAAGGCTCCCGCTGTGGAACAGCCCGTGACCGAGGCTGCCCCTGTCCAGAATGCCCCCAAGGCCGAAGGCGCTCAGCAGAAGAAAAAATCCTCCCACAAGCACAAGCGGGGGGGCGCCAGACCCGCTTCCGCCGAGGCCGCGCAGAGCAAGGCTCCCGCAGAGGAGAAAAAGCCCGCTTCTCCGAAGCAGGAGGCTAAAAAGCCAGCTCAGAAAAAAGCTCCTCAGGAGGCTAAGAAGCCTGCCCAGCCCAAGGCTCAGGGCGATAAGCCCGAGGGCAGCCAGCCCAAGAAAAAGAATAACTACCACCGCTACAGAGGCAAGCCCAAAAATAAGGCTCCCGGCGGCAGCGCCCCCAAGGGTGAATAAAAATCAAAAGGTGTGTATCAATGTGGTACACACCTTTTTTGCTGTCGGATGTGTGTCGGCGGGCTGCGGTCAGCCCGCCCTACCTATGTCGTGAAATCTTTCTCGCTCTCCTATCGTAGGGCGCGACGCCCCGGCGCGCCATGCTGCTTAATCCCCCCCATCCCACTGCACCCCGGCCTCTTGGCTGGCCGGGAATATATCGGCTTAATTCTCCATTGACAATTTCGGGTAGATGCCTTACAATACTTCGGATAAACGAATTCTAAGGTGGTAATACTATGCTTAAAGGATATATAAGCGCCAAAGAGGCGGCGGAAAAGTGGGGTGTCACCACCCGGCGGGTGCAGTTTTACTGCTCTAATGGCTATATCGAGGGAGTAATCCGCTTCGGCAGAAGCTACGCCATCCCCGAGACTGCCCCCAAGCCCGCTGACGGGCGCAGCAGCGGAGAAAAAGAAAAGACCCATCTACCCGGCGGTGTGCCCATATACGAGGCGGGAGAGTGCCATGTGGCTGTCATCGGCGCGGGACACGCGGGAATAGAGGCCGCTCTGGCCGCTGCCCGTTTGGGCCTTGACACCATCATCTTCACCATAAATCTGGATGCTATCGGCAATATGCCCTGCAACCCTGCCATAGGCGGTACGGGCAAGGGCCACCTTGTCCGCGAAATTGACGCTCTGGGCGGAGAAATGGCCATTGCTGCCGACAAGGCCGCAATACAGTACCGTATGCTCAACCGGGGCAAGGGCCCTGCTGCCCACTCCCTCCGGGCCCAGTGCGACAGACGCAAATATCAGGAGATAATGAAGCACACTCTGGAGAAGCAGCCGAATCTCCGGGTGAAGCAGGCCGAGGTTGTGGATATTGGCGTGAAGGAGGGCAAGGTCTGCTCTGTTACCACCGCTACCGGCGCCAGATTCCGCTGCGAGGCTGCCATTATTGCTACGGGCACCTACCTTCGGGGCAAGACCATAGTGGGCGAGGTTGTGCAGGATTCCGGACCCGACGGGCTGGCCGCAGCCGGTCCTCTCAGCGGCAGCCTTGAGGCCATGGGACTTTCCCTGCGCCGCTTCAAGACCGGCACTCCCCCGAGAGTGAATGCCCGCAGCGTGGACTATTCAAAGATGGAGATTCAGCCCGGGGACGAGATTATAGAGCCCTTCTCCTTCCGCACTGACCCATCCCGGCTTGAAAACAGCCGGGTCTGCTACCTGACATACACAAACGGCGAGACCCACGAGGCCATTCGGGATAATCTCCACCGCAGCCCCATTTACTCCGGCGTAATAGAGGGTGTGGGTCCCCGCTACTGCCCCAGCATAGAGACCAAGGTTATGACCTTCCCGGACAAGCCCCGCCACCAGCTTTTTGTGGAGCCCATGGGCCTTGCCACCGAAGAGCTTTATATTCAGGGCTTCTCCTCCTCCATGCCCGAGGAGGTGCAGCTTCGTATGATGCGCTCCATTCCCGGCCTGGAGAACGCGGAGATGATGCGCTGCGCTTACGCCATTGAGTATGACTGCATAGACCCCACCGAGCTTTACCCCAGCCTTGAGACCAAGGCTGTCAGCGGCCTTTACGGCGCGGGCCAGTTCAACGGCTCCTCCGGCTATGAGGAGGCCGCCGCTCAGGGACTTGTGGCGGGTATAAACGCCGCCATGAAGATACTGGGCCGGGAGAGCATGGTGCTGCAGCGCAGCGACGGATATATCGGCACTCTTATAGACGATCTGGTGACCAAGGGCACCGATGAACCTTACAGAATGATGACCTCCCGCACCGAATACCGCCTTATCCTCCGTCAGGATAACGCCGACCAGCGTCTCGCCCACATAGGAAACCGGGTGGGACTTGTGAGCGATGAGCGCCTTGAGGCGGTAAGGGCCAAATACGCCGCCGTGGACAGGGAGATGTACCGCCTCGAGCACACGGGCCTTGCCCCCAGCGGGGAACTCAATGAGTTCCTTGAAGAGAGAGGAACGGCCGCGGTGCTTAACGGCTCATCTCTGGCGGACCTCATTCGCCGCCCCCAGATAAGCTACGCCTCTCTCGCTCCTTTTGATAAAGAGAGGCCCTCTCTGCCCAAGGCAGTCTGGGAGCAGGCGGAGATTCGCATAAAGTACGAGGGCTATATCCGCCGCCAGATGAAGCAGGTGGAGGAATTCACCCGCCTGGAAAAGCGTCTGATGCCGGAGACCATAGATTATTCCGCTGTAACCGGCCTCCGCCTTGAGGCAAGGGAAAAGCTGGGGCGCATACGTCCCCGGAATTTCGGACAGGCCAGCCGCATTTCCGGTGTCTCCCCGGCAGACATCGCGGCGCTGATGGTCTATCTTGAGAACACTAAGTGAGAGGGGAAGAGGAAATGAGCACTGTGATTCTGGGCCTCAGCGGCGGAGTGGACTCTGCCGTTGCTGCAAGGCTTCTGCAAAACCGAGGCTACACCGTTCGTGGCCTCTATCTGGACATCGGCTCCCCTGAGGCCCGTGCCGACGCTGTGGCTACTGCCGAGTTTCTGGGGGTGGAGCTGGATATACTGGATATATCGGAAGAGCTGGAGAGCAAGGTCTGCCGCCCCTTCCTGGAGAGCTATCTCCGGGGCGAGACCCCCAACCCCTGCATAATGTGCAACCCCGCCGTTAAGTTTGCCGCTCTTATTCAGCGGGCCGACGAGCTGGGGGCGGAATATATCGCCACAGGCCACTATGCCCGCAGCTTTGAGGGCGGATTATACAAGGCACATTCCGGCAACGACCAGAGCTATATGCTCTGCCGCTTGAAAAAAGAGCAGGTGGAGCGTCTGCTGCTGCCTCTGGGTGAGTTTGAAAAGACGGAGATCCGTGCCATGGCCGAGGAATTCGGCATACCTGTAGCCTCCAAGCCGGACAGCATGGAGATTTGCTTCATCCCCGACAAGGACTATATAGGCTGGATAGGCCGCCGCGCTCAGGTTCCGGGGGAGGGAGACTTTGTTTTTGACGGCAAGGTCATTGGCCGCCATCAAGGCATTCACCGCTGGACCGTGGGTCAGCGCATCCCTGGCCTTTATAACGAGCGCAAGCTCTATGTTTCTGAGATACGCCCGGAGACCAATGAGATAGTTCTGGCCCTTTGGGAGGAGCTTTTCAAGTTCGAGGTGCGCATACGGGATTTCAACTGGCTTATCCCCGAGCCCAAGGAGCCCATAAGAGGCAGCGTGAAGGTTCGCCACACCAAGTGGGAGTGCCCCGAATGCACCGTGTATACAGAGGGGAACATTGTCCGCGTGGTTACCGACGAGGCTGTGCGGGCCCCCGCCAGAGGCCAGGCTGCCGTCATCTATTGTGGTGAGCGGGTTCTGGGCGGCGGATATATTGTGTAAAATGAAAAGGGCGAAAGCCATGCATAAAATTGGCGGAGATGTGGGTTTGGGGCCTATATCTCTGCCATATTTTGTGTCATTTTCCAGAAAAAAACCACAAAATATGCTTGCATCTTGGCAATCCTTGTATTATAATACAAGAGATATTGGGGTGGTATTTCCACTTCCCAACTATATTTCGTGTTTTTTGATAGTTTGGAGCGTCGCAAATGAAAAGATTTGCAATTGGCGTACTTGCCGTGTGCATGGTGGTACTGCTGGTCGTCAGCCTTAACGGCGGTTTTGACGACGTGGAAAACAAGGATATAAAGTTTAACGAGGCAGCTTTTTCCATGCCCTACTCTGTTTCCGGTGCCAAGGACATCACCAGTTTTCTCATCGGCGATTTCGACGGTGAGGACGGCAGCCACATCAACTTCGACGGCGTAGGCAGCGTGAGACGCATTGGTGCCGACGGCATGGTCTCCGCCGGAAGCTACAGCCTTTTGCAGCAGAGCGACGGCAGCGTCATGGCCCGCTTCACCTTTGAAAAGGGCGAGGAGATATACGCTTTCTCTCTTGCTTCCGAAAATGGCGACTTCATACTGCAGGACGCAGATGGAAACGTCACCAAATATTCACCTGTCATACTCTGATTAAACATACAGCAGAAATAAAGCGGGAAACGGGAAATCGTTTTCCGCTTTATATTTTCATAAAACAAAAGCTTCGAAAGAGGGTATTTTGAAATGACAGAAAAGCTTTTTTACCTTGACCCCTATATGAGCGTTTTTACCGCCCGGGTACTGGAGTGCCGGGAGGGTAAAAAGTGCTGGGAGATAATTCTCGACCGCAGCGCCTTTTATCCCGAGGGAGGCGGACAGCCCGGTGACAGCGGCACTCTCGGGGGCATACCTGTCAGCGATACCCACGAAAAGGCCGGGGAGATAGTCCACTACTGTGAGGCAGCGCTGGAAGAGGGAGCGGAAATTGAGGGCCGTATAGACTTTGCCCGCCGCTTTGACTTCATGCAGCAGCACTCCGGCGAGCATATTGTAAGCGGCCTTATCCATGAGCGCTTTGGCTGTGACAATGTGGGCTTCCACATGGGTCGGGACACCGTGACCATAGATTTCAACTGCTCCATAGAGGCAGAAGAGCTGAAGGAGATAGAGGCAAGGGCCAATGCAATTATCTGGGAAAACCGTCCCATAAATGTGAGTTGGCCCGATGCTGAGGCTCTGGCTGCCCTGCCTTACAGAAGCAAAAAGGAGCTCAGCGGGGATGTGAGAATCGTGGAATGCCCCGGCGTGGATATCTGCGCCTGCTGCGGCACCCATGTGCGTTCTGCCGGCGAAATAGGCCTTATAAAACTCCTTAGCGTCCATCCCTTCCGGGAGGGAGTGCGTATAGAAATGCTCTCCGGCAAGCGGGCCTATGACTATGTCTGCACCGCCGTGGAGCAGAACTCTGCCGTAGGGGCCCTGCTTTCTGCCAAATTCGGAAATGCAGCAGCCGCAGTGAAACGGCTGCAGGATGAGATGGCTGCGGCCAATTACCGTCTTGTGGGCCTTGAAAACCGGGTCTTTGCCCAGATAGCCGCAGGATACGCCGGGGAAAAAGACACGCTCATTTTTGAAGAGGGTCTTTCCTCCGATGGCGTCCGCCGTCTGGCAGATGCCCTTATGCAGCAGTGCAGCGGGCTGTGCGCCGTGTTCTCCGGCAGCGACGGCGAGGGCTATAAATATGCCCTTGGCCAGCAGGACGGTGAGCTCCGGGCTCTTGTAAAGGAAATGAACGCCGCCCTTTCCGGACGCGGCGGTGGAAAGCCCTTTTTCGCCCAGGGCTCTGTGCAATGCAGCAGGGCTGAGATAGAGGCCTTTTTCGGAAAATAAAAAGCAAGGACTTTCTTGTGCTTGCCTCTGGCTTGTCGGGGAACTGGTGGCGCGCCGAGGCGACGCGCCCTACGGGAGGTGCGGTGCAAAATCGCGGGCCGTCGGGGACGCCGGCCCCTACAAAATTGAAAAGGCTCTGTGACTAATGTCACAGAGCCTTTTTTGCATATTCAAAATCATCAAAAATCAAGGTCGAGGGGCACAAAGGAGCTGGCATAGGCCTTCAGCATGAGTATATCCATGACAATGGCCACGCACCAGCCGTTTTCCATGGCGGAAATGCAGCGGGGGGGAGTTACATAAACGGTGGCGCCGTCGGAATGCTTGCTTATCTTGTCGTGAGCGGTGATGGCGTCCTCCAGTGCGGGGTCGCTGATGGTGCCTATGCGCTCGCCGCGAATGCGGCGGATGTTCTTCACATTGCTGCCCTCGGGAACGGCAATGACTATTTCGCTTTCCATGAGCACGGTGCCCACAACGTATTTTTCGGGGTCAACGCAGAGAGGGGAGAAGCCCAGTGCGCAGTCTATGTTGCCGGAGGAGAGCTGGGTGGATATTTCGCTGCTCTTCACGGGAATTATCTTCACATCCCAGCCAACCACAGAGCCGATGGCCTTGGCCAGCTCAACGGTGAAGCCCACAAGCTCCTCGCCGCTATAGTAAGCAAAGGGGGGAGAATCAGTGTCCACACCGATGATGAGCTTCCGGGCGGGGGGCATCTCGATATTGTTCAGGGCAGAAAAATCGCCTTCCAGGTCTATATACTCGCTGCTGCCCAGCCAGTTGGCGGCCATACGGCTGAGAGAGCCGGAAGCGGCCAGAGAGCTTATGGCAGCCTCCACCACATCAGGTATAACATCGCCCGTGCGGTAGATGACGGCGTATTCTTTGGTGCCGATCTCTTCCAGTACGGTATAGGAGCCTATCTCCTCCTTGCCGCAGCCGGCAAGGCCGAGACAAAGGGCGGCCACGAGGATGAGGGCCGTTATTCTTTTCATGTCCGCGCCTCCTGTGAACAAATTTCGGCACGCGGGGCCCTGAGGGCCCTGCGTGCCAATAAATAATACCTAAGAATTGCATCCAATTCAAGAGTTATATTTAAATTTTTTTCAGATTTTGACGTTTTTTTCCGGCAGCAGTCTCACACGGCCTCCGAGGCGCAGAGCGGAGATGCGGCCATCCTCCCAAAGGGCTTCTATGCTGAGAGTGCCTCCCGGCTGACTGAGGCTGAGAGAAAGGCTCTTGCCTTTCTGCGCAGCAAGAGCAGCGCCAACTGCGGTGGTGCCGCTGGCGCAGGAACGCTCCCAGAAAAGGCTCCCGGCTCCCGGCACATACACAAGGGGCCGGAGTGTGGACTCGGCTTCACCCAAAAGCATGAGCCCCAGGGCGTCCACGCCCAAACGCTCACAGAGGGGGACTATCATGGCCTCGGCCTCGGCGGAAGAAAGGGAGAGGGGCACGATCACATGGCTTATGCCCGGAAAGGATACAAGGGTTAGGCTGTCGATGCTGCTTATTTCATGGGGCAGGGGCATATCCACAAAGCCGGAATAAAGGTCCTCGCCCTCTTTTTTTATATCCACGGAAACTGGCTCGTCCGCCCCACTTATGGACACGAGGAGCTTTCCCTGACTCTCGCCCCTCTGGCGAAGGCAGTAAGCCCCGGCGGAGAGGCAGGCATTGCCGCAAAATTCTCCGCCCGCCATGAAAAGGGAGATGTCAGCTCCCTCCGCGCCCGGGGAGAGAAAGCCCAGCTGCTCGGCCGTCGGCTCTGCAGCCATGATGGCAACGGCAGTTTTTCTCCTCTTTTCCGGGGCCACGGGGCTTTCCACCAGCACGGTCATGTTACCGGTGGGGTCAGCAAGGATATATTTCATCATAACTCAGCTCTGGTAGTTCTGGAGGAACTGGCGTGTGCGCTCTTCCCTGGGCTCTCCGAATACCTCCTCCGGGGGGCCCTGCTCCACGATGTGGCCCTCGGCCATGAAGACAACCCGGTCGCTGACGGCCCGTGCAAAGGGCATTTCGTGGGTGACAATCACCATGGTCATATCGTCCTCAGCCAGCTGCTTGATAACCTTCAGCACCTCGCCTGTGAGCTCAGGGTCAAGGGCGGAGGGGGGCTCGTCGAAAAAGAGTATGTCCGGCTTCATTGCCAGAGCTCTGGCAATGGCCACACGCTGCTGCTGTCCGCCGCTGAGCTGGCAGGGATAGGCGGAGGCCTTATCCCCAAGGCCCATTTTCTCAAGCAAAGCTATTGCCTCGGCAGTGACCTCCTCTTTGGGGCGTTTTTGCACATTTACAGGGGCATCGATAATATTTTTCAGAACGCTGTAGTGGGGGAAAAGGTTGAAGCTCTGGAACACAAGGCCGTAGCAGCTGCGCATTTTCCGAAGCTCGGCAGGGGAGATATACTGAGCCTTGCCGTCTTCTCCGTTTTCCACGGCTGCCTTGCCCAAATAGCGTATCTCTCCGGAGTCCACGGTCTCAAGGAAGGTGGCGCAGCGCAAAAGGGTGCTCTTGCCGCTGCCGGAGGGGCCTATGATGGAGACCACCTCGCCCTTTTTTACGGAGAGGGAGATGCCTTTGAGCACCTGCAGAGAGCCGAAGCTCTTTTTGATGTTTTTCATATCAAGTATCATAGCTTCGCCTCCTTAGTGGTAATAGTCCATGGACTTTTCAATGCGCTCCATGATAAAGGCCACCAGATAGTTGAAGATGTAATAGAAAATGCCGGCCACAAGGAAGGGGAGCATGCTGTGGAAAGCTATGTTGGGGGCGGTGACTATCTGCTTTGCTCTGGTGAATATCTCTACAGTGCCGATGGCGTAGGCAAGGGAGGTGTCCTTTACCAGAGTGATGACCTCGTTGGTGACGCTGGGCAGGCAGTTTTTCACCATCTGAGGCAGAATTATCTTCATAAAGGTCTGGCTTCTGGTGTAGCCAAGCACTTCGGCAGCCTCATACTGGCCGGGGGAGATGGACTCGATGCCGCCGCGGAAAATCTCCGCGAAATAGGCGGCGTAGTTGATGACGAAGGCCAGAATGCAGGCCATGAAGCGCCACTGGGAGGGGACGCTGAGGCCGAAAAGGAGATTGGGGCCGTAGAACACTACCATGAGCTGCAGCATAAGGGGAGTGCCGCGCATGATGGAGATATACACATTTATGAGCCAGCGCAGGGGCTTTATCTTGCTGACACGGCCAAAATATACGATGATACCCAGAGGTATGCTGCCTATAAGGGTGAGGGCGAAAATGGCAAGGGAGATGAGAAAGCCCTTGCTCAGCAGTATCAGCATGGTTTGTACTGTCATGTATTAGACCTCATTTCAGCAGGAATGGGCGGAAAGCTTTGCTTTCCGCCCTTATTATACATTGTTTCTATGCTTTAGTCCAGCATGCAGAGGCTCTCGATAACAAGGCCTGCGTCCACATAGTTCTGGGCAATCTCCAGCATGGTGCCGTCTTCTGCCATCTTGAGAAGCTCGGCGTTCACAGCGTCGCGGAGCTCGGTGTTGCCAAGGAGGAAGCCAACGGCGTACTGCTCGGTGGAGATGGGCTCGTCAAGGATGATGTAGTCGCCGTCGTTGTTGGCGATCTGGAACTGGGCCACGCCAAGGTCAGCGGCCACGGCGTCAACGGTGCCCTGTCTCAGCTCCATGAAGCCGGTGTTGTAGTCGGGCAGCTCAATTACCTGAGAGAGGCTGTTCTTGAACTCCTCATTGCCGTTGATGGCGTCTGCTGCGGAGGAAGCGCCCTGGGCCATAACTGCCTTGCCGGCAAGGTCGGCCATGGAAGTGATGCCGCTGTCGGCCTTTACCACCAGAACGATAGAGTTATCAACATAGGGATCGGACCAGGTGTAGAGGTCCTCGCGTCCGGTGCAGGTGAAGCCGTTCCAGATGCAATTGATGTTGCCGGCCTTGAGCTCGTTGTCCTTCTGGGTCCAGTCAATGGGAACAGCCTCGAATTCCCAGCCGAGACGAGAGCAGAGCTCTTCGGCCATGGCCAGATCGAAGCCGTCATAGCTGCCGTCGGCTGCAACAAAGCCGAAGGGAGGGAACTCAGCGTCGAAGCCGACGATGAGCTTATCGTCGCCGCCCTTGCTGCCGCAGGCGCAGAGGCTGAGGGCGAGAATGAGAACGAGAACTATTGCAATTGTCTTTTTCATGGTTATATACCTCCGTGGTGTTTAGTTTGGTATCATGTTAGCACATTAGCGAGATAAAGTAAAGGGGTAATTTCATTATTTTTGCAGTTTTGTTAATTTTGACGGAAAATGTGGAGAAAACCATGATTTGGCAGGGTGAAAAACTTGCGAATATGATGCTTTTTCGTGTATAATGATAAAACCCGATATATTTTGTAAGAAGAGGTACCTATGAAAAAACGTTTATTACCCCTCTTGCTGGTCATAACACTTCTTGTGGGTCTGCTTCCCGCAACTGCTGTGGCCGCATATACCGAGATGACATATTCCGATCCCCTTGTTGAATACATAAAGGAGGGCGAGGGCTTTCGCTCCTATGCCTATACCGACGGTTACGGCTGGTACATAGGCTACGGCTGCTCCTGCGGACAGTATGAATTCCCCAATGGTATCACCGAAGAAAAGGGCGAGGAGCTGCTCCGTGAAAAGATGGATCTTTTCGCCGGAGAGGTTAATGCCTTTGCAAAGCGAAATGATCTCAGCCTCACTCAGGGCCAGTTTGATGCCATGTGCGCCATGACCTATAATCTGGGCGGCAGCTGGCTCAATAAGGGCAACACCCTTCCTACCATGATAATAAAGGGCGCGGAGAACTACTCCGATGAGGATATAGTTTCCGCCTTTTCCGCCTGGTGCCATGTGGGCACCGCTGTTGTGGAGGGGCTTCTCACCCGCCGCATCATCGAGGCAAAAATGTTCCTCTATGATGATTACAGCTATACCACCGATGGCTGGAACTGGCTCATCTGCGCCGGAAACGGCGGCAGCGTCGGCAGAAAGATAAACTGCTATAAGACCGGAGAGGCTTACGGCACTCTCCCCAGCGCCAGCCGCGAGGGCTACACTCTCCTTGGCTGGCTCACCGGGGACGGAGAGCTTCTCAGTGCGGGAGATACTGTCAGCGAGAATCTCTATGTCACCGCAAAGTGGCAGCACAGCGGTGTGACTCCTGAGCCTACTCCTGAGCCCACTCCTGAGCCTACTCCTGAGCCTACTCCTGAGCCCACTCCTGAGCCTAC
>JAZSFJ010000017.1:0-3868 GCA_045532145.1 Oscillospiraceae bacterium | reverse complement strand
TGCTAGTGCAGTGCAAGATGTCGGCTTGCAGACGGGCTTTCGCCCTTCAAAAGACGACAACGCGGCAATGCCGACGCATATGCCCTCAGAAACGGGTTCGGATTATATTGCTCAGGCTACGGTAGCGGTGACGCAAGAAATTTAATACGACCCACCTATCCTCGTTCCGAGTTTTTTGTTTTTAAAGAAAATCTCTCATGTCCACGGCAAGCTGCTCTTCCAGCTTTATCAGCTTTTTGCAGATGTCCTTGCTCTTTTCGTCTGCGGCGGCGTACTGGTTGAGATAGCGGCTCAGACTCTTTACTCCCATGTTGCAGCCGTCGGTCATAAGGTCGGCCACGGTGGCATCGGATTCGTCCAGACCCATTTTCATCTCAGTCTTCATGTGGCTCATGCTTTTGGCAATAAGGCCGGGGGCCTTGCCGTCGTCCTTGTAGCGGTTAAGAAGCTCCTGGATTTCCACCTTGAGATCTTCGTGTTCCTGTCTGCAGCGGGAGAGTATGCGGCGCATTTCTCCGCTGCGCACCCGGTCAATAACGTCTTCAATGGAGTCTATGCCCATTTTTATTCCTGCGTCACATTCACGCAGAAGCTTTATAGTATCCTGTTCTATCATTATTAAGCCTCCTTTTTGCTTTATTATCTGCGGTGGGCGGCGATAATATTCCATATGCGTGAATGCAGATGTTACAAAAAATTAATAATTACGTCTTTGAAAAAAGCTGGATAGATGATATAATAAAGTGTTTGAAATTTCATTTATCTGGAGGAATCAGCAAATGGCAAAAAAACAGTTCAAGGCAGAATCCAAACGTCTTCTGGATCTGATGATCAATTCCATCTATACCCACAAGGAAATTTTCCTTCGTGAGATCATATCCAATGCCTCTGACGCTATAGACAAGCTGTGCTACATCTCCCTCACCGACGAGCACGTAGGTCTTGGCCGTGAGGACTTCCGCATCCGCGTGAAAGTGGATGAAGAGGCCGGCACCGTCACCGTTTCCGATAACGGCATAGGCATGAGCCGCGAGGACATGGAGAGCAATCTGGGCGTTATCGCACGCAGCGGCTCTCTGAAGTTCAAGAGCGAGCTCAGCGAGGAAGAGGCTCAGAAGGCCGACATCGACATTATCGGCCAGTTTGGCGTTGGCTTCTACTCCGCCTTTATGGTCAGCGATAAGGTTACTGTTATCTCCCGTGCCTACGGCGCAGAGAGCGCCTGCAAGTGGGAGAGCAGCGGAGCTGACGGCTACACCATCACCGACTGGGAAAAAGAGAGCCTTGGCACCGACATCATCATGCATATCAAGGCCGATACTGAGGAGGAGAAGTACAGCGAGTATCTGGACTCCTTCCGCCTCAAGGAGCTTGTGAAGAAATACTCCGACTATGTCCGCTGGCCCATCATCATGGATGTGGAGGGCTATGAGCCCCGTGAGACCGGTGAAGTGGACGAAAATGGCAATCCCAAGACCGAGTATATCGAGGTCTGGAGAGAAGAGACCGTCAACAGCATGGTTCCCATCTGGCAGAGAGCAAAGAGCGAAGTCAGCGATGAGGACTGCAAGACCTTCTACAAGGAAAAGTTCCACGACAGTGAGGATCCTCTGGCTGTTATCCGTATAAACGCCGAAGGCGCAGTCAGCTACAAGGCCATGCTTTTCATCCCTGCCAAGGCCCCCTTTGATTATTATTCCCGTGACTACCAGCCCGGTCTGCAGCTTTATTCCAGCGGCGTTGTCATCATGGATAAGTGCGCCGACCTTCTAAGCGACTGCTTCCGCTTCGTCCGCGGCATTGTGGACTCTCAGGACCTGAGCCTCAATATCTCCCGCGAGATGCTCCAGCACGACCGCCAGCTTAAGGTAATCGCCTCCAATATCGAGAAAAAGATAAAGAGCGAGCTGAAAAAGCTGCTCACCAATGAGCCCGAGGCATATGAGAAATTCTGGAAGGCCTTCGGCACTCAGATAAAGTACGGCGTGGTGGGAGATTACGGCAAAAAGAAAGAAATGCTGAAAGATCTCCTTGTTTTCCCGGTCAGCAGCGAAGAAAAGCTGATTTCTCTGGAAGAGTATGCAAAAAAGATGCCTGAAGGGCAGAAATATATATATTATGCAGCGGCTGAAAATGTGGCCCGCGCCGCAAAGCTTCCCCAGACCGAGCAGGTCCGGGAGGCAGGCTTCGCTCTGCTCTATATGACCGAGGATGTGGACGAGTTTGTTGTCCAGATACTTGGGGACTACGAGGGCAAGGAATTCTGCAATGTGAGCTCCGATGATCTGGGGCTTGAGACCGATCTGCAGAAGGCTGATACCCAGCGTCTTGAGGACGAAAACCGGGAGATGCTCAGCTTCTTCAAGGAGAGCCTTGGTGAGGAAGTGGTGGACGTCCGCCTTTCCCACAAGCTGAAGAGCTTCCCTGTGTGCATCACCACCGAGGGCGAGATCACCCTTGAGGTGGAGCGCTACTTCCGCTCTCTCCCCGGTGCCAACACCGAAAACCTCAAGGCCAGAAAGGTCCTTGAGCTCAACGGCGGCCACAGCGCCTTCGAGGCCCTGAAAAAGGCCTATGGCGAGGATAAGGACAAAGCCGCAAGACTTATAAAGATACTCCTTTGCCAGGCAAAGCTGGTTGCGGATATTCCTCTGGACGATCCCGGTGAATACACCGAGCTTGTCTGCGGACTTTTCTGATTTTTAGTTGACATAATTCGTTATCTGCTGTATGCTGAAATGGGACTGTATGGAATATCCCATTGCACCCATGTATTTATTTATATATAGAATTCGGAGATTAGCTATGAGCAATACTCTCGGCATATACATCCACATACCTTTCTGCGCCTCAAAGTGCGGCTATTGCGACTTTTATTCCCACGCAGGCTGCGACAAGCTGATGCCCAGATACCATAATGCCATAATTGACCATATACGGGAGGCGGGGCCTCAGCTGCAGCAGTATTACATCGACACGGTGTATTTCGGCGGCGGCACTCCCAGCTATTACGGCGCTAAGAGAATATGCGAGATATTCAATGCTCTTAAAATGAACGCCCTTGTCTACCGCTCTGCCGAGGTCACCATAGAGGTGAACCCGGACAGTATCACGAAGCATGACTTGAAGCTTCTCCGCAGCGAGGGCTTCAACCGCCTGAGTATTGGCGCACAGTCTGCCAACGACGATATTCTCAAGCTCATTGGCCGCCGCCATAACTGGGCCCAGGTGGAGCAGTGCGTCCGGGATGCCCGCAGAGCCGGTTTCCGCAATATCAGCATAGACCTTATCTACGGCCTGCCCAGCCAGACCAAGAGCGACTGGGCGGATACTCTCCGGAGAGCCATTGCGTTGAAGGTGGACCATATTTCCTGTTACGGTCTTAAGCTTGAGGAGGGCACACCCATGTATGAGTATCGTGGTTCTCCCTTCCTCCCCGACGATGACGAGCAGGCGGATATGTATCTCTACACTGTGGAGACCCTTGCCAACAATGGCTACAGGCAGTATGAGATAAGCAATTTCTGCCGGAAAAAGAAATATTCCAAACATAATCACAAATACTGGCTTCTCAGGGACTATATGGGCTTTGGCCCCGGCGCCCACTCATGCGTGGCGGGCATCCGCTACAGCTATGTCCGCGACCTTGTGAAGTACATAAACGGCATAAACAGCAACGAGTCCATTGTTGACGAATATGAGAAAATAGGCCTTCTGGACAGGGCAGCCGAGTACATAATGCTGGGCATGCGCACAAGCAAGGGAATTTCCCAGAAGGAATACTATAAAATCTACCGCTGCGATTTCGCTCCCATGGAAGAGCTTCTGAAGGAGTTTGAGCGAAAGGGCTGGGCGGTGAGCGCGAAGG
>JAZSFJ010000128.1:0-15954 GCA_045532145.1 Oscillospiraceae bacterium | reverse complement strand
GTATGCCGCCACCCTGCAGCCCAATGAGGCCGGGCCCTTCCAGCTGCTCACCGGTGGGCGAATCCCGAACGCTATCCACACCCGCCTTCACAACGTTGCATGGGCCCGCTCCCTGCGCCCCCACCCATCCGCCGACATCAGCATTGAGGATGCCCGGCGTCTGGGCATAGAAGCCGGAGACGACATCATCCTTGAGAACAGCCTGGGCAGCATACAGGTGAAGGCCAACCCCACCGCCATGGTAAGTCCCGGCCAGATATATATGTTCCACGGCTACTCAGAGGCAGACGTTACCAAGCTTCTCAGCAGCGAGGAGCTGGACCCCTATTCCGGCTTCCCCGGCTATAAATCTGCTCGCTGTGCCCTGCGCAAAGCATGAAAGGAGGCTCCCCATGAAAATGATATTCGACCTTGACGCCGAAAAATGCGTGGCCTGCGGAGCCTGTGCCATAGCCTGCATGGACCAGAACGACACGGACATAGAGGCCGGTCAGCAGCCAAACCGTTGGGTGGGCACTCTGGAGCCCGGCCTGAACCGCGGACACTTCTCCTATCTCTCCCTCAGCTGCATGCACTGTACCGACGCTCCCTGCATTCCCGCCTGCCCCGTCTGCTGCATCAAAAAGGACGAAAAGGGCCTGACAGTCTACGATAACAGCCTTTGCATAGGCTGCCGCAGCTGTGCCATGGCCTGCCCCTACGGCGCTCCCCACTACGGTGCCGACGGAAAGATGAGCAAGTGCGGAGGCTGCGCCGTCAGAATGCAGTACGGCTATGAGCCCGCCTGTGTGCGGGTTTGCCCCACCGGTGCTCTCATATGCCTCCCCGAAGATGAATACGAGGCCAAAAAACCCAAAAAGAGTCTGAGAGACAATAAGTAAATAAATATAATTAAAACTACCCCGACGAAATAGTTTTTCGTCGGGGTAGTTTTAATTACATCAATATTCGTTCATGCAGTTATTCTCGAAGGTGTGGATATTTTCCTTCATAAGGAAGTATGCATCCTCCGGACGGCGTTCCCGGATAGCATCCAGAATCTTCTGATGCTCCTGCAGCACTCCGGGGCGCACAGTGGGATGGGGATTGGGCACCTGTATCTCCGTCTCGGGAGGGGCATCGCACATGGATATAAGCAGCTCCACCATACTCACAAGGACGGGGTTTTTCACAATATCCGCAATGCGCAGATGGAACAGACGCATATCGTCGGTGGTGAGAGTTCCATCCACCTGCTTCTGGCGACACATCTCCTGAATGTCGCTGAGGACTTTGATATCCTGATTTGTGGCCCGGCAGGCCGCCTCAAAGGCAATCTGGGGCTCAAGCATACGGCGAGCCTGCACGGCATACTTGAAGTTGCTCTCATACTCGTTTATCTTAGCTCTCAGGCCCTCGTTGAGGTAGGGGAAGTTGTCTGCAATCACCACGCTGCCCTTGCCCCGACGGGTTTCGATTATCTTGCGCTGGGTCAGCACCTGCAGGGCACTGCGAACAGTGGTGCGGCTGACGCCAAAGAGTTCGCAGAGCTTGGCCTCGCTGGGGAGCATTTCTCCCTTTTTGATGCTGCCGTCCAATATCATCTTGCTGAGCTGTGCCACAACATTTTGGCAAAGGGTGCTGTTTACGGCTTTGTCAAACATAGAGTACCTCGGAAAAAAATGTATTTTATATTTTATATATTATATTTCTCCCGGGCTCAATAATCAAGACAATTTATTTTTCCTCACTCCCACTTCCGGGATTTTTATCTTATGCCGTAGTTCTCAATGACATAGTCCATGTCCTTGTCACCGCGGCCGGAGAGGTTTATAAGGATGGAGCCGTGGTCCATTTTCCTGGCCAGCTTCATGGCGTAGGCAACGGCGTGGGCACTTTCAATGGCAGGGATTATGCCCTCAAGGCGGGCCAGCTTATAGAATGCGTCGATGGTCTCCTCGTCGTCCACCACATCGTATTTTACGCGGCCAAGCTCATGGAGGAAGGCGTGCTCGGGTCCGGAGGAGGGATAGTCAAGACCACTGGCCACGGAGTAAACGGGGGCGGGCTCGCCGTTTTCGTCCTTGAGCATGATGGAGTTGAAGCCGTGCATGATGCCCTCGGTGCCATACTGCAGGCTGGCGGCATGGTCGCCAAGCTTGGGGCCTCGGCCAAGAGGCTCAACGCCGTAAATCTCCACAGGGTCGTTGAGGAAGCCGGCAAACATACCGGCGGCGTTGCTTCCGCCGCCTACACAGGCCACGACAGCATCCGGCAGCTCTCCGGTCATGCCGGTGAACTGCTCACGGGCCTCGATGCCCACGATGGACTGGAAGTCGCGGACCATCAGGGGGAAGGGATGGGGGCCCAGGACAGATCCTATGCAGTAGATGGAGTCCTTATAATCCTTGGCGTAGGCATCGAAAGCGGCGTCCACAGCCTCCTTGAGGGTCTGGAGTCCTTCAGTGACCTCGATAACGTTTGCACCCAGTATCTTCATTCTGGCCACATTGGGAGCCTGCTTTTTGATATCCACAGCGCCCATGTAGATATCGCACTGGAGGCCAAAATAGGCCGCGGCAGTGGCAAGAGCCACGCCGTGCTGGCCGGCGCCGGTCTCGGCTATAACCCTCTTCTTGCCCATATACTTGGCCAGAAGGGCCTCGCCCATGCAGTGGTTGAGCTGGTGTGCGCCGGAATGGTTAAGGTCCTCGCGCTTTGCGTAGAGCTGCACATTGCCGAGAGAGTTGCTCAGACGCTCCAGGTGAGAGATGGGGGTGGGACGGCCCTGAAACTCCTTGCGGATGCGGCGGAGCTCAGCAATGAATTTTCTGGACTTGCATATGGTGAAATATGCCTCGGTAATCTCGTCCATGGCCTTCTGAAGCTCGGGATTCACGAAGGAGCCGCCGTACTTGCCGAAAAAGCCGTTCTTATCGGGATAGTGCTTGAAATAAGTATCGAAATCAACGCCGTTATAGATCATTGTTATTCTCCTTTTTTGATTTATTGTAAGTATGGCCCATTCATTCTTTCTCAGCTTCGGGGCCGCCATCGTTTTGTCAAGAGTATCATTATAGTTCCCTCCATGCCGGTGAAAAGAAAAAATCCCCGACAGAAATACCTGCAATTCTGTCAAGGACGAATAAACATTATCCGCGGTGCCACCCTGATTCAGAGCTAAAAGCCCTGCTCTTTGGCGGAGTGCACATACACCCCCGGCAACTGACGTATGCCCTCACGTCGCGGTATACTCGAAAAGTCTTTCGCCGCGCCCTCCGTGGCCCATTTGACGGTTTGTTTTCTGCCCGGATCGCAGCATCCCGGACTCTCTGAAAGAGCATCGCCGCCTTTACTCCCACTTCATCGGTTTAGTGCGCTATTTACTTGCCCCGATTATACCTCTCAGCACCGAGCATTGTCAAGGGCAATTTCCCCCTCTCCTCCGGAATAATAATACGCTAATTGCATAGAGAAATAAGAATATTTGTTATATTTTACTCTTGATTATGGCGAAAAAAATAATACAATTATATATAACGATTTGATTCAACAGAAAGAAGTGGGTGCTTTGAATTCCCGTGAAAATCCTCTGGGCTCCATGCCCATAATCCCCCTGCTCATAAAAATGTCTGTGCCCATGATGATAAGCATGTTCGTGCAGGCGCTATACAATATCGTGGACTCCATGTTCGTAGCCCGGATAAGCGAAGAAGCCCTGGCAGCTGTGTCCATCGCCTTCCCCATCCAGATGGCCATGAGTGCCATCGCCGTGGGTACAGGCGTGGGCATAAACGCCTGTGTTTCCCGTTTTCTCGGCCAGGGAGACCACAAAAGTGCCCAGCGGGCCGCCAACGTGCAGATATTCCTCTCCGCAGTCTACACCCTTATATTTGTGGTTATAGGCATATTCTTCGTCCGCCCCTTCTTCGAGGCCCAGACCGATGTGCCCGGTATCGTGGAGGGCGGCGTGGCCTATCTCAGAATAGTCTGCCTAGCCTGCTTCGGCTGCTTCTTCTGCCAGAATTTTGAGAAGCTGCTGGTATCTCTTGGCAACAGCACCCAGTCCATGATAGCCCAGATTTCCGGCGCAGTGTTCAACATAGTTTTTGACTGGCTCCTAATCTTCGGCATAGGCCCCTTCCCCGAGATGGGTATAGAGGGCGCAGCTCTTGCAACGGTGCTGGGCCAGCTGCTCAGCGCGGTGGTGGCCTTTGTGTTTTGTCTCCGCTCCCGCTCCGGCATCCGCTTCCGTTTCAGAGAGATGCTCCCCCGCTGGGATATTGTCCGCAGCATATACTCTGTGGGCGTGCCCAGCATGCTGATAATCAGCCTCAACTCCATTATGACCTTCTTCCTCAACCAGATACTTCTTGGCTTTTCCACCACCGCCACCGCAGTTTTCGGAGTTTGGATGAAGCTCCACTCCTTCGGCTTCATGCCCGTTTTCGGCATGAACAACGGTACCGTTGCCATTTTCTCCTATAATTACGGCGCAGGCAGAATTGACCGGGTGCGCAAGACCCTGAAGCTGGCCCTTGTTGTGGGCTTCTGTGTATCTCTGGCCGTAATGATAATATACCAGCTCATCCCCCACGCTCTGCTGGGTCTTTTCAATGCCAGCCCCGCCATGGTGGAAATCGGCCTGCCTGCCATAAGGATATGCTGCTTCACTCTGCCTATAGGCGCAGTCTGCGTTATCTACAGCTCCTGCTTCCAGTCCCTGGGCCGGGCCCACTATTCCCTTTTCCTGAACCTCTGCCGCCAGGTTATATTCATGCTCCCCTTCGCATGGCTCCTCTCCCTCACCGGGAACCTCAGCAATGTGTGGTTTGCGCTCCCCATAGGCGAGGCCATAGCCCTGGCTTTCGCCGTGGTGCTCAACAGAAAAATCTCCCGAATGCTGAATGAAAAAGAAAAAATCTTAAATAGCTGAACTGTACAGCCGGTGTAAGCCTTACACCGGCTGTTGTTTTTTCCTCTTCGCATTTTTTCGATTGCAGGGGCGACCAAGATTTCAATCAATCGTTTTGGAGAGCCATTTCCCAAACAAAAAATTCCTCCCTTCCCTCTTGACATTCCACCTTGTGGAAGCTGTAGTATGGCATTGAAAAAGGGAAGGAAATATAGTAAAATCAAATCAAGCACAAATCAGGCTGAAAAGCCCCCAGATATACAGAAAGGAGAATATCCATCACATGAGTTTATTCAAAAAGAAGCCAAAAGTCACAGGCCCCGACGGCAAGAGCGTTAGTGTCAACCCCAAAAAGGCCGGGCGGATAGTGCTTGTCGCATTCGTCGTGCTGGTAATCTTCATCGGCATCACCACTTGCTTCTACACCGTGGACGATAAGCAGCAGGCGGTTGTGACCACCTTCGGCAAGGTCACCGACGTAAACGACGCGGGCGTTCATTTCAAGTTCCCCTTCGGCATCCAGCAGGTTAAGAAGGTAAACGTGAACGTATACCAGAAGATTGAGCTTGGCTACCGCACCGAGGGCAGCTCCGATTTCACCGTGGTGGAAGAAGAGAGCACCATGATCACCGGCGACTACAACATAGTCAACGTGGATTTCTTCGTGGAATACAAAATCTCCGACCCCGTCAAGTATCTCTACGCCTCCAACCAGCCCCAGCTCATACTCAAAAACCTCATCCAGAGTCAGGTCCGCAACGTTGTTGGCTCCAGCACCGTTGACAGCGTCCTCACCGACGGCAAGGAGAACATCCAGCGTCAGGTTAAGGAGCTGGTGACCGAGATACTGGCAGAGTACGACATAGGTCTCAGCCTTGTGGACGTTAAGATTCAGGACTCCGAGCCTCCCACCCAGGATGTTATCGAGGCCTTCAAGGCCGTTGAAACCGCAAAGCAGCAGGCGGAAACCGTGGTGAACGACGCCAAGGCCTACCAGAACGCCCAGCTGCCCAGCGCACAGGCCGAGGCGGACAAGCTCATCCAGAACGCCGAGTATCTGAAGCAGCGCCGCATCAACGAGGCTATAGAGCAGGTGGCAATGTTCACCGCCATGTATGAGCAGTACTCCCTCAACCCCGAAATCACCAAATCCAGAATGTATTACGAAGCTATCAGGGAAATACTCCCCGGCGTAAAGGTTTATATAGACACCGGCTCCGGCGGAGTGCAGAAGATTCTCCCCCTTGAGAGCTTCACTGAGTAAGGAGGTGCCCAAATGAAGAAAGTTAAAGCTTTGCTTATCGCCGCTTTGGTTATACTTCTGGCAATTCTGGTCCTGGGCGGCTCCATGTACTCCGTTCAGGAAAACGAATACGCCTGCGTAGTGCGCTTTTCCAAGATAATCAAGACCACCGCCACCGCCGCCCTCCACTTCAAGGTGCCCTTCCTTGACACCGTGAAGAGCTTCACCAAGGCCGCCATGCTCTACGACATTCCTCCCTCCGAGGTGCTCACAAGCGACAAGCAGAACATGACCGTGGACTGCTACATAGTCTGGCGCATTGAAGACCCCAAGAAGTTCTACCAGACCCTTGGCTCCACCGGTTCCGCCGAACAGCGTCTGGACGCCATCACCTATAACGAGCTGAAAAAGATCATGGGTACTCTGGCCCAGGCGGACATCATCAACATGGACGACGGTGCCGAGCGAAACATCATCTACGAGGGCATTGCCGCCAATGTTGACGAGCTGGCCCTCACCTACGGCATCGGCGTTGAGGACGTGAAGATAAAGCGTTTCGACCTTCCCGACAGCAACCTGAACGCCGTTTACTCCCGCATGATATCCGAACGCAACCAGATGGCCGAGGAGTACACCGCCGACGGTAATTACGAGGCCTCCATCATCCGCAACAATGTGGATAAGCAGGTTAACATCATTGTCTCCAACGCCAAGGCCGAGGCCGCTAAGCTGGAAGCCGAAGGCGAGGCCGAATATATGCGTATGCTGGCCGAGGCCTACAACAGCGCCGACAAGCAGGACTTCTATGAGTTCACTCTGGCTCTGGACGCCCTGAAGGAGAGCCTCAGCGGCGGCGAAAAGACCATTATCCTCTCCGCCGACTCCGCCCTTGCCCAGCTGCTGATGGGTAACGAGTAAAACATTATAAGCCTTAAAAGGATGCGTTTCGGACGCATCCTTTTTTCTTTACTCCCCCCTTGCTGCCGTGATATAATTCTTCCAAAAAAGCTATGAGGGGGCTGCACTCTCCATGAACACCACACAGATACGATGCTTTCTTGCCCTTGCGGACACACTCAACTTCACCAAGGCTGCGGCCCGGCTTTATATGAGCCAGCCGGGTCTCAGCCGCCAGATAGCCTCACTGGAGCAGGAGCTGAACACCCAGCTCTTTATCCGCGGCCAGAAGGGCGTTGCCACGACTCCCGCCGGGGCCTTGCTCGCCCGGGAACTGGGGGAGATACACGAAGCCCAGCAGCAGCTTGTCCGCCGTGTCCAGACCGTGGGCCAGGGCTACACCGGCGAGCTCAGTCTGGGTCTGCTGGAGGGGCAATGGATGGGCGCGGAGCTCACTGAGGTTTTCCGCGAGTTTATGAAAAAGCACCCCAACATAGACCTGCGCATCAGCAAGGGCTCCTTTGGGGAGCTGCGGCGGCTTCTGCAGGAGGGGCGCATTGACGCCGCCTTCACCCTCCGCTTCGAGCTGGAGGACATGGATGGTGTGGACTATCGGGTATACGACCCGGACACCGCTGTTTTCGCAGTGTCCCGCCGCCTGCCTCTGGGGCAGAAGGAGCAAATCACCATCGAGGATATGCTCCAGGAGACCCTGCTCATGATAGCCCCCGATGACTGCCGGGCGGGCTACGAGCAATCTCTGGCCCATTTCCGTTCAGCCGCGAATGGCCCTCTCACCATACGCCAGGCCCCCAATCTCACCACCATGATGCTCTGGATAGAGCTGGGTCTGGGCATTGGCGTTATAAACCACCGCTCCAGCATAGCCAGCAATCCGGACATAAGGCTCATCCACGAAGTGCCTCTGGGAGACGCCTCCACCTGCCTTGTGTGGCAGAAGGAAAACAGCAATCCTGCTATAACATATTTTCTCGATATGCTGAAAAATCAATAGCATTTTGTTATAGCCCTACATAAAAACCGCATTTCACAAATACCTTCCCTTTCTTTATAATTATCTCATCGGATTATTATAAAGAAAGGGATTTTCATTATGACAAGTCAGGAAAAATTTGACCACGCAATGAGTCTCAAGCCCTACGCAAGCCGCAAGGATATTCCCGTTTTCCCCCATATCTGCACCTTTGCCGCCGTTCCCGCCGGTGTAACTCAGGCGGACATTTTCAAAGGCAACGACGCATGGATGGACGCCTATAAAAAGTGCTGCGAGAAGGTAGGCTATCCCGATGTAATGTTCCCCCTTGGTCCCAAGACCGTCACCTACATCGAGCAGATGAAGGTGCGCATCCCCGGTCGGGAGCTTGACGACAACGCCCTCTTCCAGTTCATAGAGGAAGAGATAATGCAGCAGTCCGACTATGACCTCATCATAGAAAAGGGCTTCGGCGCATGGCAGACCCCCTTTGTTGCCTCCATCCAGTCTCCCCCCTTCAAGCCCCCCTTCCTGAAGTTCAAGGTCCTCAAGGGCTTCATCGGCTGCGGCATGGAAGTTAAAAAGAACAAGAAGTACTGGGACAGCAAGAATATTCCCCTTATGTTCCACTCCGGCACCGCTCCCGCCTTCGACACCTTCTCCATGTCCCGTGGCATGGGCGAATTCTGCTGCGACCTCTACGACTGCCCCGAGAAGGTGAAGGCCGCCTGCGAAAAGGCCACCCCCGAAATCATCAAGACCGGTATCACCGGCGTGAAGAGCGCCGGCGGCAACCGCATCGCCATCTTCGCCATGCGCTCCTCCGCCACCTTCATCTCCATGGAGATGTTCGAGGAATTTGCCTGGCCCTATCTCAAGCAGATGATACTGGGCTTCTTTGATGCCGGCATCACCTCCGTTGTCCACTGCGACGGCAACTGGCTTCCCATGCTTCCCTATTTCAAGGAGCTGCCCAAGGCCTGCTGCATCATAGAGCTGGACGGCGCCACCGATATCTTCAAGGCCTATGAGATTCTCAAGGGCTATCAGGTCATCCGCGGCGACGTTCCCCCTGCCCTGCTGGCCTTCTCCACCCCCGACAAGGTGAGCGAGTACTGCGACAAGCTCCTGGACATGGGCATGGAAGGCGGCTTCATCCTGGGCTCCGGCTGCGAAGTACCCCTGAACTGCAAGGAAGAAAATCTGAAGGCCATGATAGAGTCCGTCAGGTAAAAAAAACAAGGCAAAATAAATAAGACACAAATAACTGCTCCCCCTGCGGCAAAAGCCACAGGGGGAGTTCATCATTCAACTATTCAGGCAGCGCTGCCTTATTTTATCTTTCAGCCCTCGATAACATCGCGGACAAAGTTCTGGAATACGCCGGGCTCAGTGGCGTCCTCCACGCATTTCTTAAATGCGGCGGCTGTGGTTTCGTCCAGGTAGCCGCTGCACTCCACCTGAGTAATATTGGCCATTATCCTGCCGGAAACATCCTCGCCGTAGGTATCGCAGAGATATTTCATGAAGATATAGCCTATGGGATAGCTGTTCTGAAGGTCGGTATGGAAATAATAGAAGCGGAAGAAGTCGGCCTTGTACTCATCGCTCAGGAAGGACCAGTCGAAGTTTTCATAGTCCGTGAAACAACTGATGCCCAGTTCATCGCAGACCTTCTCGCATATATACTCCGCTCTGCCCTCCATCCACGGATCAGGTACTATGCTGTTATCCGGCACTACACTCTGGTCAATAGCGTGAACCATTTCATGGACCAGGGTACTATCATTCCCACTCTCTATAGCGAACTTGTCAAGGGTGATGATACTTTGGTCACACAGAGGATAACTTCCGTTGCCGAGAATCGTCACCTTGTTCACAGGCAGCTCAGTGGAATAATAGTCGCCCAACATGGCATTTTTCAGTTCCCTGAGGAGATTGAAGCATTTTTCACCGAAGTCCGGAGCATAGTTAAAGCCCTTTGCCACTACGCAGGCGAACTCCTCATTGTCAATAAGCACATCCAGGCTATCAAAAATCAAAGCGTAGGCTTTCATTTCATTCACGCGGCTTGAGTCAAAGGTGTGGCAGTAGACGAATGAATAGTGGCTGCTGTTATTGCCATCAGCTATTCCGGTGCAGTCCTGAAATGCCATGCTCAGGTAGTTAAGATGGTAGGGGAAATCTGCGTACATGGAAGCTCTGGGATACTGAATAATAAGGAACTGGAACACATTGCCGTCAGGAAGCCGGTAGCACTTTTCAGGGTCAATGGCATAGCTGCCTCCGGATTGCACAAAAACAGGTTCAATGGGAACAACTTTGAACTTTGTGTTGCTGCCGCCCTCAACACCTATGTTTCTCGCACCCGGGAAAGAGAAGGAGAAGTTGCCGCTGACGTTCTGCATGGCAATAAGCTCGCCATTTTTATCATAGGCCCGCAAAACGGCCTCCCCTTCGGTGTGTCCCGCGCCGTAAAGTCCGGTCTGCACAGGGTAATTTTCGATTTGCGGATTTTCAGGATCGATCCTTGCCCATGCATTCTCAAGATTCAGGGAGCGAAGCTCACCGTCAGCGGTCAACTCTTCCTGCGAAATGTCATATGTATGATAAATGCTGCCTCTTTGATAAACGTCATAGCCATAATCTTCGCAGGTATAAGTATAAAAATAGGTCACTTTACTCTCATCCGCAGGAACAAGATTATCCGTCATGTGTGCGGGAACGGAGCTTGTAATGGTGGTCTCCTTTTCCTCGCCCTTCATGACAATGCCCACGGTGATATTGTTTTCGGCGCAGTAGATTCCCATAGGGCACTCCCAGTCGGGCACATAGAAAGGCATATTGCAAAGCTGCCCCTGAAGAATATTCTCGCCTATTTCGGTGAGGGATTCGGGAGCGTAAACACTGGTCTGGGCTCTGACTCCGGCAAATGCGTAGTCTCCCAGAGTGGTGACCCCCTCGGGAATGGTAAGGCTGTCCAGACTGTTGAGTCCGGCAAAGGCGTAGTCGTCTATGATTACAATGTCAGAGGGTACATAGTAGTATGTAGCTCTGTCATAGGCAGGAGGGAAGCAGATAAGGGTCTTCGGGGAGGTCTTGCTGAACACAACGCCGTCCTCGGAGTACATATACCCATTCTCAGCTTCCACGGATATGGACTTAAGCTGTTGGCAGTCCATAAAGGCGCCGCCCTTGATGCCGGTCACAGGCAGACCCTTGAACTCGGCGGGAATAATGACACTTTCCGCGGATTCTTTGCAGTCTGCCACAAGGTATGCGCTGCCCTCAGAATTGGGGACAAAGGCAAGCTCACCGTCGAACTCCGGTGTGGGCTCAGGAGTGGGCTCCGGAGTAGGCTCAGGAGTGGGCTCCGGAGTAGGCTCAGGAGTAGGCTCCGGCTCTGGAGTGGGCTCGGGCTCTGGAGTGGGCTCGGGGGCAGGCTCTTCCTCGGCACTGGGAGTGCGGTAGAGGAAGCAGACTATCTGACCGCGGTTGCAGGCATTGTTGGGCGCAAAAACGCCCTCACCCATGCCGGTGGTAATTCCATTTTCAACAGCCCAGAGAACCGCATCGTAGTAATAGATGCCCTCTTTAACATCGGTGAAGGGGTTGTTGGAATCCCGGGGCGCGGGTTCACCCAGAGTGCGCCAAAGGAAAGTTACCACCTGGGCGCGGTTGCAGGGAGAATCGGGGCCAAAGCTTGTGGCGCTCAAGCCGGTTGTGATGCCATTTTCAACAGCCCAAAGCACGGCGTCATAGAAATAGTCGCTTTCCTTGACGTCGCTGAATGGGTTATTCTTTCCGCCGGGGGCGGGCTTGCCCTGACTGCGCCAGAGGAAGGTGACTACCTGGGCACGGGTGCAGGTGTCATTGGGAGCAAATCTGCCACCGCCTACGCCGGTGGTGATATTCTTCTCCACCGCCCAGTTTACAGCTTCCTCATACCACGCGCCGGGAGCCACATCGCTGAAGTCCGATGCGAAGACAGAGGGCACAAGGCTCACAAGCAAAACCGCAGCCAGCACACAGGCCATAATACGTTTTTTCATGGAAGTTACCTCCTGCAGTCTGAAAACTATACAAAGTTATTTTATATTTTCCAGACATCCTCTTCCATTCGCAGTATAGCCAAAAACTTTCGACCTGTTTTTGCAATATTGCCGACAAACTATGCCCGGTAGAAAACACAGGGCTCTGCAATAAGCAAGCGCAAAAATAACAGCTTTCGGGGCAGCCTGCAAGCATGGCTGGGCTCTACTGTTCTTTTTGTGACAATTCAACAAATTCCCCTGCGCAAAATTGGTTATGCACAAAAGTCATAAATCGGCGAAATTATTGTAATCCATTCTAGTTTTTGATATAATCGAGCTGTTATAAGGAAAACTACGCCCACACAAAGCACAAGGAGGAAAAACCATGTTTGACTATCGTCCCATGCGCAGTATTATCTTCGTTGACTGTGTTCGCGAGGAATATCGCCACAGACTGCAGTTCTGGCTCTACGACAAGCACATTCCCGACTCCATCAGCAAGTTCGGCCCCTATGTAAGCAAATACGCTTTCTACAACGCACTCCCCACCCCTCCCCAGGGTGAGCGTTTCGGCACCCGCCGTTTCCAGATGACCGAGCACTACTGGCTGACCAATGAGATGGCTCCCGAGATGAGCGTTAATGCTTTCACCGAGCGTATGCCCGTTGAAGTTCTCCGCTGGCAGGGCATGATCCCCGATGACGGCGTGGATCACAGCAAAGCCGCCAACATGGACGGCGACACTCACCGCGCCTCCGGCGGCGGCGAGATGCCTCCCTTCGTGTTCGCACACGTTCCCATCAACTGGCAGTTCGACTATAAGGGCAAGGGCCGCACCATTGCCGACGGCCCCAACTACCGCTGGCAGTTCGTTCTCCGCTGGCCCGACGAGGAAGAGGGCGAGAAGTGGTTCAACGAAGTATTCGTTCCCTACTTCCAGTCCCGCCCCGAAGTCAACCGCTTCCTCTCCTCCAAGGTCTATAAGGACGTTGTTGGCTGCAAGTTTGACCGCCTTGTTGAAATCTGGTTTGAAGGTCCCGAAGAGTGGTACGCCGCAGCCGTTGAAGGCACTGCCGACATAGCCAAGCCCGCATGGGCACAGGAGGACGCTTTCCCCTTCCTGAAGAGCAATTACTACATCGTTGGTATGTTCCTCACCGATATGGCCACCAGCGATAACCTGACCCAGTATCGCGGCTACATCACCATGCGATAAAAATATAAACTATACATACACACTATACAGGAGGAATTAATTAATGAAAATTCTCGGTATTTCCCTGGGCACCAAAAACGGCAACAACGATACCATGTGCCGTGTCGCTCTTGAAGCCGCAAAGGAAAAGGGCGCTGAAATTGAATTCATCCACCTGATGGATTGGAACATTGAATACTGCTCCGGCTGCGTTGCCTGCTCCCGCGGCCTGGTTATGGGCAAGGGCATGATCTGCACCCGCAAGGACGACTTCAACGCTCTCTACGAGAAGATGATCGAGGCTGACGGCGTTCTGGTGGTTGACCCCATCTTCGAATCCGGCGGCACCGGATTGTTCCACTCCATCACCGACCGTATGGGTCCCGGCCATGACACCGGCATGCTGCTCATGCTGGACGGCAAGCTCAAAGAGCAGGGCAAGGAGGGTCTGAACCCCCGTCTGTTCCGCCAGAAGGCTATTTCCTTCGTGGGCATCGGCGGAAGCGACTGGGCCTGCCGCACCGAGACCGACCATGCCATGCTGGCCATGTCCCCCGGCTGGAAGGTTGTCAACAATGAGTTCTGGTCCTGGTCCAAGGACGTCATCATGCATGACGACAAGATCGAGCGCATGAAGGAAATCGGCTGCAACCTTGTTGAAGCCGCTCAGTATCTCATCGACAACAACGTCATGGTTCCCGGCTCCGAGAACATCGACCTCTGGAAGGGCGTTGACGGCGCCTGCCCCCACTGCCACGGCAACAACTTCTATATCTTCCCCGGCACCAACCACGCCGTTTGCGAGCTCTGCGGTCTTGAGGGCCATCTGGAAGTTATCGACGGCGCTATGAAACTGGTCAACGATGAGAACCTCGGCCCCGTGGGTCAGATCTGGCACTGCCACGACCTTATCTCCGGCAAGGCTGCCCACGGCAAGGACATTTTCGAGAACGAAAGCCGCCTGATGAATCTCTACAAGGATCCCGAATTCCAGGCACGCAAGGCTCACTACACCGCAGTGTGCGAGCCCACCCCTCCCCCCAGCAAGGCTTGATTTGTGGGGGTGCACTATGTCCGTTCCCTTCTACGCTAAAAGCGAAACCAACAAGGGCTATATAAAGAACATGGAAGTGGTCGGCTTCTCCGACCTTAACGGCATCAACGCCTTCCAGATGGCCCTTTACAAGACCGGTGACAAGTATTATATGTACTGCGGCTCCTTCAAGGGCGCAGGCGTCAATGTGCTGGACGTCACCGACCCCACCAATCCCACTGTCCTCAACTACATAGAGGTCAGCGACCCCAAGATCTACTTCGCCCAGTCCACCCCCAAAATCCAGGTGGCAGACGGCCTTCTCATCGTAGCCCTTGGCGGCGGCGTGCCCTTCCTCCACGGCATCAATCCCGGCGACCCCGCTCTGGGCGGTCTCCAGATTTATGACCTGAAGGAAGACCCCATCCATCCCAAGCTTCTCAGCCACTGGGACACCGGCGTTCCCAACGGCATGGGCGTTCACCGCCTTGCCTATAACGGCGGCAAATATGTCTACATGCCCGCTGAGTGCCCCGGCTATGAGGGCTTCATCGTCCGCATTCTGGACATCTCCGACCCCACCAAGCCCTATGAGTGCGGCCGCTGGTTCATGCCCCAGCAGTTCAAGGACGGCATGATCGAAGGCACCTATCCCGTAGGCCACGCAGCCGAGAAGGATTGGGCCATGTGCCACGCCTGCACCATTTCCGCTGACAGACCCAACGAGCTTTATCTGGGCTATTTCGGCGGCGGCGGTATCATTCTGGACATCTCCGAGCCCACCCGTCCCAAGCTCATCAGCCAGCTTATGATGCAGCCCCCCTTCGCAGGCAAGCTCTGCGGCGCACGCTGCCACACCTATCTGCCCCTCACCGGCAGGCCCTTCGCCGTTCTCACCAACGAGGGTGAGCGTTTCCCCTTCTTCACCAAGGAGAAGGTGGGGGCAAGCGGTGCTCAGCCCATGAATAACCTCCACATGATAGACGTTTCTAACCCCGCTGACCCCACTCTGGTTGCGGAGTTCCCCTATCCCGAGGTTCCCGCAGACTTCCCCTACCCCAATTTTAACGACTGCGGCATCGGCGCTCCCGGCCCCTTCGGCCCCCACAATGTCCATGAGCCCATGGGCAAAGCCTGGCTCGAGGATAACCCCAACCGCGTTTACTGCTGCTACTTCCACGCAGGTATGCGCGTTTATGACGTATCCGACCCCTACTACATCAAGGAGCTGGCATACTTCATTCCCCCCAATCCCGAGAAACTGCTTTTCAAGGTACCCGTACCCGGCCCCATGATAGCCACCACCGAGGACGTTGTTGTTGACGACCGCGGCTACATCTACATGGACACCTGGCACGACGGCATGTATATCCTCCGCATGAAGGAAGACTAAAACTTTTAAGGCCCCGACGTTAGAAATAACGCCGGGGCTTTTTATCAGCTCCCAAAGGCTCCCTTGTGTAAAGGGAGCTGGCATTTTCTGCGAGAGCAACGAGGAGAAAATGCCTGAGGGATTGTCTCAATTCGCCGAGCATAGTTGCAAATCTGAAATCTTCCACTGCACAATCCCCCAGTCTGCTTACGCAGACAGCTCCCTTTACACAAGGGAGCCTTTAAATCTGCGTATTTGCCGCAGCATGGCGCAAAATCGAACCGCAAACCGC
>JAZSFJ010000064.1:0-17499 GCA_045532145.1 Oscillospiraceae bacterium | reverse complement strand
GCCCCGGCGCGCCACAGATAGAAGAATTGGAATGTGCGCATTCGCCGGAGAGATTTGTGAATCGAACGCGCACCGCCGGACCGTCGGGGACGCCGGTCCCTACGGGAGAAAGGCGTTTGCTGCTGCGTGTTCGCCGGGGATGGGTGCAAGACTAAGTCCATACCGCCGGCGCGCCAGGGGCGACGCGCCCTACGGATAACACCGGGGTCGTCTGCAGCAGAGCCCAGACGTCATCTTTGCATAACAAAAAAAGAACTCCCCTGTAAGGGAGTTCTTTTTTGTTATTATCAGTCGTTGGTGTAGTTATCAAAGTAGCCCTGGATGAAGATGACAGGGGTGCCCTTGTCGCCGGAGCCGGAGGTGAGGTCGCAGAGAGAGCCGATAAGGTCGGTGAGGTTTCTGGGGGTAGTGCCCTCGGAAACCATGTTGCCCACGAGGCTTGCGCCGTCCTTGGCCTTGATACGCTCGGAGATGGCCTTTTTCAGCTCATCGCCCTGAAGCTCGCCGAAATCGTTATCGGCCAGATACTTCAGCTTCAGCTCGTTGGGAGTGCCGATGAGACCGTCGGTATAACCGGGGGAAACAACGGGGTCAGCCAGCTCCCAGATCTTGCCGGCGGGATCCTTGAAAGCGCCGTCGCCATAAATCATGGCTTCCACCTTCTTGCCGGTGGCTTCGCTCATGCGCTTGCCGATAGCGTCGGCAATTGCCATGCAGTCCACGGGGAAGAGCTTGACGCTGTCATCAGTGGCCTTGTTGGAGCCGAGAAGGCCGTACTGGGGGTTGAAGCCGCTGCCATCAACACTCTCGGTAAGAATATCGTCCATACCCAGAACGGTCTTGACGCCGGCAGCCTTCAGCAGGCGCTTGCTGCGGTTTCTGGAGTGGATATCGCAGGTGATGACGCAGTCGGTATAATCGGCAATAGCCTGAACGCGGTTTGCAAAGATAACCTCAACCTCAGCGCCCATCTTGCGGACCAGTTCGGAGTAATACTCCACATAGTCAACGCCGGTAAAGGGGTGCACAACCTTGCCGAAAGCAGCGCGGAACTGCTCAAGGCTCAGCACATCGCGATAGGGGTCGATGCCTGCTTCGTCAACGGCGTCGATGCTGACAAGATGGTTGCCAACCTCGTCGGAGGGATAGGAGAGCATAAGCACCACCTTTTCGCAGCCGCCGGCAATGCCCATAAGGCAGTTGGCAAAACGGTTGCGGCTGAGGATGGGGAAGGTGACGCCAACGGTCTTGCCGCCGGTCTTGTTTCTCACATCCTTGGATATATTCTCAATGCTGGCATAGTTGCCCTGAGCGCGGGCCACCACGGACTCGGTGACAGCCACGATGTCGCGGTCATTGATGGTTATGTCATGCTCCTTTGCGGCTGCAAGGACGGAGGATACGACAACCTCAACAATATCGTCGCCCTGACGGACGATGGGAGTTCTGATGCCGCGGGATACGGTGCCTATAAGTCTGCTCATTATGATACCTCATTTGTAATAAGATTTAAGCCTGGTAAATCTCGTGTTATATCAATACGACATAGTATTATAATACGGAATTTTTCTCTTGTAAATCGTTTTTTTCGTATTTTCCAAATTTTTATCTATGGTTTTACTCCCCGTAGCTGCTGCTAAGCTCCTCCCGGCGAAGAAGATACTCGCTGGGAGTGAGACCGAAGAGCTTTTTAAAAGAGCGAAGGAAGGATGAATACTCGGAAAAGCCCACGCTCATGGCAGCCTCGGTGACGCCAACGCCCTCCTCCAAAAGCCTCGCGGCAGCGGTGAGGCGCTTCTGGCAGATATAGTTATGGACGGTGTAGCCCGTGGACTCCTTAAAGCGGCGCATGAAGTAATAGCGGCTCAGGTAGCACATTCCCGCAAGGCGCTCAACGCTCAGCTCTCCGGAGAGATTTTTGTTTATATACGCAAGGGCCTCGTCTATCTTGGGGTCTACGCTTCGCGGGCGACTGGGGTTTTCCTCCAGAACGCAGCGGTTGAATTCTATCATGAGCTGCATGAAAAGGCTGTCCGCCAGCAGGCGGCTTCCGAAGCGCTCCTCCCCCACCGCCCTCTCAAGGCCGGCAATCAGCTTTTTCACCCGGCTCATATTCTCCGCCTCCGGATGGTACAGGCAGGCTCTGCGCTGAGCGCTGAGGCGGAAGCAGGTGCTAAGCTCCGCGCCCTCCCCGCTCACAGCCTCAAGGTAGCCGGGGCGAATCCAGAATACCGCCCGCTCATAGTCCTCATCGGGAGATATAAGGGGCTTATGGATGGCATTTGCCGGGACAAAGAGTATATCGCCGGGCTGAGGGCTATATACCACACCCTCTATGATGTAGTCCACATTTCCGGAGTAGAACACCAGAGCCTTGTGGAATTCGTGGTAATGGGTCTCCACCTGCTGGGCACGGCGGTCCCGGAGATGGAAAAGACGGAAGTTTTCAAAAAGATAGCCCTTGTTGGCCACATTTTCTCTTTCGCTCATTTGTCCTCCCCGCTTTCATAAAAGGCAAGGGAGCTTTGAAGGGCACGGCGCATTTTCTCCGCCACTCCCGCCGGAGAGATGATCTGCATCTCACCCTCAAAACCGAATACCCATGCAAGGAACTGGGGCGAGGGCACCACGTCCACGGTGACGGTGAAATATTCCTCCCCGCCGGAGACTATGATAACATCCTTGCCGAAGCGGTCTATCACCGCTCCTGCCAGATGGTTCATGCAGCGAAGGCGCACCTTCTCAGACTCACCGGAGAACATTCCGAATACTTTCTCCGTGTAGGCGGCCATATCCACATCCCCAAGGGCTGCCTTGCCCTCCCGGGGCTTATCTGTGACACGGATGGAGGTCATTTTGTCCACACGGTAGTGGCGAATCTGGCCGGAGCGGGAGTCGAAGGCTATCATATAATAATTCTCGCTGTTCCATGTGAGGGCGTAGGGGCTCACCTCATAGTCCTCTCCACCACGTCGGAAGCGGCGCTCCTTGGTGACGGAATACTCAAAATATTTGAAGGCAATCTGTCTGTCCGAAGCGATGCCCGAGTGTATCTCGTCCACATTGTAGTAGATACTCTCGTTCATGGTCTTGATGCGGCCTGATACATATACCTGACGGTGCAAAGCCCCCGCCTCATACATACTGGTGAGGCCCTCCACCTTTTTTATAAGGGCCATGGTCTTTTTCCCGGTGATGAAACGGGAGGACTGGACGGAGTCCACAAGCAGCTTCAGCTCCGGCAGTTCAAATTCACGGGAGGCCAGATAGTAGCCGCCTCCGGGCCCTTTCACCTGCTCTATGTCCATGCCATAGAGACGAAGAGTCTCAACGTCGTCATAAATGCTCTTGCGCTCGGCGGAGATACCCTGAGACTCCAGATGCTTTATTATGTCCGCCGTTGTGACCTTATGATTCTCATCGGTGCAGCGGCAGAAATAGTCCTTGAGATAGAGAAGCTTCAGCTTTTGGTTTGGTGACTTTGCCATTATTCATCGCCTCCTCTTTTATAATAATTCTTTTTGCCGCCAAAGGCAAGAAAAAAGGCTGCCTTATAGCAAAAAGTGCTTCGTGCTCCCTTTGACTTTATTCTCCGGCTGTGCTAACATTTCATTAGAAAAACATAAAAAACTGGAGGCATCGCCATGTATTACACCTGCTCTAGCTGCACTCTCCACACCTGCGAAAAGCCGGAGGTGGGAAGCTATCCCAAAAACTGCCCCGTTCTTGAAAAAGAGTTTATGGAAGAAGTAAAGGCCAAGTATGAGCCCTATCTGGACTTTTTCTCCACCTGCGCACGGATAGAGGCCGAGGGCTACTGCCAGTGGCCCAGACTGAGAGAGACCATTGAGCTTTGCCAGAGAATGGGTTACAAGAGACTGGGTCTTAGCTTCTGCGCAGGCTTCCGCTCCGAGGCTAAAACAGTTGAAGACCTTCTCAGAAGCAAGGGCTTTGAAGTGGTCTCCGCCGTATGCAAAGTGGGCGGAATTGATAAAGAAGACATCGGCATGACTCCCGACTGCAAGATAAATCCCGGCGGATATGAGCCCATGTGCAACCCCATCGGTCAGGCGGAGATGCTTAATAAGTGCGAAACAGAGTTCAACATTGTTCTGGGCCTCTGCGTGGGACACGATTCTCTCTTCCTCAAGCACTCCAAGGCTCTTGCCACGGTGCTGGTCGCCAAGGACCGAGTGATGGCCCACAACCCCTGCGGCGCTATCTACACCGCCAAGGGCTACTGCAAAAACAAGCTCTGATAAAAGGAGTGGGATAAGATGAAAAGAATTATCCACGCCACCCGTGATACTTCTGTCAGCGAGAGAGAGCTCCGCAATGCCGCTCTTGCCCGCAGGGTCTGCGGCGAGGGCATGGTGCTGCTGGAAAACCGTGGTGCACTGCCTCTCAAGGGCGGCAAGGTGGCTCTTTACGGCGCAGGTGTGCGCCACGGCTCCTTCGGCGGCTCCGGCAGCGGCGAGAATAATCCCCGCTACAGAATTGCCCCTGATCAGGGCTTTATAAACGGGGGCTGGGAGCTTGTGAGTCAAAGCTGGCTCGATGATTTCGACGCTCTCTACGCTTCCGAGAAGGAGGAATACATCCACTCCGCCCTGAAGGCCACCAGAGGCATGGGCATTTTCGGCAGAATGACCTATGTGGCAAGCCACCCCTTCACCCCCTCCGGCGGCAGACTTGTCACCCCCGACGAGGCAAAAAATAGCGGCACGGATACCGCCGTTTATATCCTCACCCGCCTTGCAGGCGAGGGCGGCGACCGACAGACCGTGCCCGGGGATTACTACATAACCGAGGGAGAAAAAGCCGTGCTCCACTCCCTCTGCGAGAGCTACGACAAGGTCGTGCTGGTGCTGAACATCGGCTCTATCATGGACCTGAGCTTCGCCGACGAGCTGGGCGTAAACGCCATCGTCTATATGATGCAGGGAGGCATGGAGGCGGGAAACGGCCTTTTCGATGTGCTCACCGGAAAGGTGAACCCCAGCGGCAAGCTCTCCGACACCTGGGCACAGCGCTACGAGGACTATCCCTGCCACGACACTTTCTCCACCCGTGGCGACAGAAAATACGAAGAGGATTATATTGAGGACATATATGTGGGCTACCGCTGGTTTGACGCCATGGGAATTGCCCCCCGCTACGCCTTCGGCCACGGCATGAGCTACAGCACATTCTCTGTCACCCCCGGAGCCTCCACCACCGAGGGCAGCTCCGTGACTGTGCACGCCGCCGTGCAGAACACAGGCTCCCTTCCCGGCAAGGAGGTTGTGCAGCTTTATGTCTCAGCGCCCGATGGAAAGCTCCGGAAAGAGGCAAAGACTCTCGTCACCTACGCAAAAACTCAGGTGCTTGAGCCGGGAAGAAGCCAGCAGCTCAGTCTCTCCTTCGACCTTGCCGACTGCGCCTCCTATGACGGGGAGAGAAGTGCATATATTCTTGAAAAGGGCGAGTACATCGTCTATATAGGCTCTGCCTCTGATAAGCTCATACCCGCCTGCGTTCTGACTCTTGACGGCGAAGCGGTCACGGAACTCTGCGAGGCTGTATGCCCCATGAAGGATGAGCTAGAGTTTATCACTCCCCCGGCAAAAGAAAGGGAAATTCCCGATGTGGGAGGACTTCTCATCCACGCTTCGGACATCCCCTGCAAAAAGCATGACTACGCCCCCCCTGCTCTTGTGAAGACCCCGGAGATAGATTCCATCATGGCCTCTCTCAGCCATAAGGACATCGCCCGGCTTCTGGTGGGTGCGGGCTATGTGGGTCCCTGCCACAACACCGCCTTCGGCGCAGCAGGCGCCTCCACCTCCGCCCTGCTTAATAAGGGCATAGACAACATGGTCATGTCCGACGGGCCTCAGGGTCTGAATCTCCGTCTCTGCGCCCCCGCTCCAAAACACAATCTCTATTCCCCTCAGGCTCTGCCCGACTCCGTAACGCTGGGCAAGCGCAATCTGCTTTTCAGTCTTATAAACCCCCAGCCCAGAAAAAATGGGGATAACTACTGGCATTTCTGCACCGCATGGCCCTGCCAGACCCTTGTGGCCCAGACATGGAATCTCCCTCTTGCAAAAGAGCTGGGCGAGGCAACCGCCGTGGAAATGGTTGAATATGGCGTTGCCCTTTGGCTGGCGCCCGCCATGAACATCCACCGCAATCCCCTTTGCGGCAGAAACTTTGAGTATTACTCCGAAGATCCCCTGCTCTCCGGTAAGACTGCCGCCGCTGTCACTCTGGGCGCTCAGAGCATCCCCGGCTGCTACGCCACCATAAAGCACTTTGCCTGCAACAACCTTGAAAACTCCCGTAACCGCTCCTCCAGCAATCTCAGCGAGCGCGCGCTCCGGGAGATTTACCTGAGAGGCTTCCGCATCGCCGTGGAGGAAGGCGGAGCAAAGGCTGTTATGAGCAGCTATAACAAGGTGAACGGGGTCTACACTGCCAACAGCTATGACCTGCTCACCAAGGTTTTGAGGAACGAATGGGGCTTCGAGGGCATAGTCATGACCGACTGGTTCGGCACCGGCCACCATGAGGCCATGGACGAAAAAGCCTGCGCCGCCGGAAACGACATCATCATGCCCGGCACGCCCAAGGCATATAAGAGGGTACTGACCGCTCTCAAAAACGGCAGCGTCGGCAGCTACGCCGCCGAAAGCTGCGCCCGCAGGCTTATTAGGGCGGCTTTGGAAAATGTTGCAGCAAGGAAGTGAAAAGATGGCAAAGCAAAGTAAGCCCTCCAAGACAAAAATGCTGCCACCCGCAGTGAAGATAATTATCTCAGTAGCCGTAATAGCTTTGTGTCTGCTCACCATAGAACTGGACTTCAATATAAGGCTTCTGTCAATCCTTAAAAAACTTATCTCCATCGCGGCATTTCTGTATTCTCTCGTCACACTCTTTACGGCCTCGGCGGAATTGCGCAGCAGCCCCAAAGCAATAGCCAAAAGCAAGGCAAAAGCCGCCAAGGTCCCCAAAGAAGAGCAACAGACTGTTGGCATAAACTCCGCCATCAACTTTCTCAGGGCTGAGGCCATTGTGGAGATCGACGCAATCCTGGATAATGGTGTTGTCAAGTTCGGCACCAGCTCAGACTACAACAAAAATAAGAACCTTTTCTTCGACAAGCTCTACTATGTGGAAGACAAAGAATACCAAAGCCTCGAAGAAATGGAAAAAGCCCTCTATGAACTTTTCCCAATGGGTGTTATCACCATCGCCCTCATCGATGGCGCAGCTCCAAAGTATTTCAAAATTACATAATTGAACATAACAAAAAGCACCCCTCACGGGGTGCTTTTTGCTATGTATGGATGGTATGGAAGCTATAGAGCTGTTTGAACGTCTCAGCGCAGTTGTTTCTCCCGATAGTCCTTAATTTCGCAATGATATACTTCCTTAATCCCGTCAACAACAGACCGGCTGTAATCGATGATAACGAAGCGACTTTGGTTCAGGACAGCAAAGAATGAGCTTCGGAGTATTTTTCGCAAAAAATCTTCCGGTCGGGGCTCAAGGAATACACATATCACCGATTGATAATTCTCCAGGCTGGCAGATGCGCCATAGGCTACGATAGATATTTCGCTGATTTCAGACCATTCATAAAAATTTTTATTTCTATCGCTGAGCGTGAGCCCTTTTTCGGATATGGAATACTTTCGTGTTTCCATAGTGTAAAATTTATAAGCCCCGAGAGAAATGACAAAGGCAATTGCAAGCAGGAAAATGGCTGTGGAACAAGCAAGGGCGCTTTGGGAAGCAGAAAGCACAGCACAGCAAAAAATCTCCACAAACGCAAGTACAGCCCCACAAAAGCATATTAAGGCCACAGCAGAAAAAACCGTCGTTCCAACAATCAACAGCCCCTTACTTAAGGGCAAATATCTGCATGGTTTCATTGCCAGCCACCTCTTTTCAAGCCTTGGTGAAACAAATGGAGGCTTCTGTCTCCCCTTTTTAATTCTACAATGGCCCGAATATTCTTGTCAACATAGGGCGACCTTTGGTTGCCCGCCCGTCCGCTGCGCATTCACCGAATTACTAAGCTCTTTGAAAGTGCCTGCCGCCGGCGGGAGCAAGCCCCCGCCCTACGGATGCAGCTTTTTTTAAGACTTCTTATGCCATGGCTTCTGATTGCTGAAGCCACCGTGGCGTTTCATAAAGCAGCTATTACACAGGCGGCCTTTGTGGTGCAGAGGCAGGGCCACGCCGCAGCGGGAGCAGAAGCTTATATTGTTTTTAAGATTATGGAGAAGTATGCCGTTTATAAGCTCCGCAGTGCGCTCGCGCTCGTCATGGAGCTCCTCCCTGTCCACAGCGCAGCCAAAGGCCTTGCAGAAAGAGAAGTACAAATCCAGCTTCCGGTAATACTGCTCAAGCTCCGGCAGAATATAGCTGCGCTCGCTCTTTTCCGGCAGGCTGGGACGCTCCGGCTCGTCTCCCCTGTTGTACTGACGCAGAAAGCTCTTAAAAAGCTCCATAAGCTCGCTGTCCGTCTCGTCAAAGGGGATGTTGGCCGCACGCAGCTCCAGCTCTCTGCCCATCTCGAAGCCGCTTTCACGCATCTTGGAGATAATATGGATATAGCGGCTCACATCCAGCTTTATATAGGGGTCAATGGTGGGCATGCTGTTCCACACCTGCAGCACCTCAAGGATGTCGAAGTCCACATTCAGCACAAGGTCGGAAAAGCCAACCACGGCAAAATCTATGGGCTCCACTTCGGTCTCAAGGGCGCTGTGGATAAGGCTCAGATTCTCGGTAGCTCCCACGAAGCCCTTGTCGTACATTCCATAGCGTCCCGCACGGCCCGCTATCTGCTGCACCTCCTCGGGACGAAGAGAGCGCCGCTCGGTGCCGTCGAACTTCTCGGTCTCCGTGAAGATTATGCGGCGGATGGGGAGATTCAGGCCCATGCCAATGGCGTCGGTGCTGACAACATACTCCATCTCCCCGTTGAGGAAGCCCTCCACCTGTCTGCGGCGGGTGGAATAAGGGAGAGCGCCATAGATAATGGCGGGGTTTTTGCCCTTGCGGCGCATATCCTCGGCTATGCTGAGGACTCCGATTTTGGAGAAGGTTATAAGGGCGTCGCCGGGGCGGATATCCTCCCAGTCGGTCTGGCGCTTCATGCAGATAAGGGGAGTTTTGCGCTTATGCTCGATTATCTCAAAGCTGTCGCCGCAGCTTTTTATAAGCCTCAGCAGTATATTTTTCGCATGGGGCGCACCGCACAGATGCACCTCCGGCGCCTGCACTCCCAGAATGGCTCTGGTCCATGCATAGCCCCGCTCCCGGTCCGAGATCATCTGGCACTCATCGATAACCGCCACATCGAATTTTCGCTTCAAATCCAGCTTCTCGGCAGTTGCGGAAACATGGGTGTCCCCGGGCATGGTGTCCTCTTCCTCGCCGGTGCAAAGGGAGCATTTCACCCCATAGTCCAGCAGGGTCTCCTGCCCCTCAAGAGCCAACAGACGCAAAGGCGAGAGATAAACGCCGCTTCTTGCGGAGGCAAGGCGACGAAAACCGGCATAGGTCTTGCCCGTATTGGTGCCGCCCAGATGTATGATGAAATGGCGGCTCATGGCGCGGGCCTCGGGGTACTCGTCCTTGGGATTGAGGGCCACCAGCATCTTCAGGCTGGAGCGTATGGCCCGGGGCACATAGATAACGGAATAGATATAGCCGAGAGGATGGCTGAGAAGCTCCTGAGCAGGGAAATTCTCCATGCCCAGAAATTCCTTCATATTCACTTCCGGCTGGCTCTCCCGGAAATTATCCGCCAGATATTCGCAGACGGATGTGAGCACACAGGCATAATTTGTCTTCAGCTTGTCCCCGAGTCCGCTTTCAAGGTTGCGGCCCAGCCAGGGGGCTGCGGTAATAAAGCGCTTGATGGCACCGGCGATATTCTCGCTGCGGCCTGTGGGCTTCAGGTTCAGAAAATTGGCCACATAGCCCATGGACTTGCCGGTGGGCATACCGTCCGCCCAGACGCAGGTAGCCATCATCTTCACGATGGCACGGTGGTAGTGCTGGGCAAGCAGTTCGCCCTCCGTGGCCTCATCCCCCGGAGCAGGGCGGCAGGAGTCCAGAAAGTCCACGGCGGCGGCTATGGATTTTTCCGCGTCAATATAGCCCTGCTGCTTCTGCTCAGCCTCCACCTCCCGGCGAAGACGCAGGTCACGTTTGAAGCGCTCTGTCTGTTCTGCGCTCAGTACCTCTGCCTTATCCCAGCAGCGCACCCGGCGGCCTCTTATATTCATATGACGGCACGCAGGCAGAAGCTCTGCCATCAGTGCCTCGGTCCAGCCTCTGCTTTTCAAAAGGCCGGAACCCCAGTATTTATTTTTGCTGTTTCCGGCCATGGCTTCTTACTCCTTTTCGCCTACAATGAGCAGATGGTTGGTCATACCCAAAAGCTCTTTCTTTTCGCTGATATAATAGTGGTAGCGGAGATACTGTTCATAGTCCGCCTCGTCCATTGCATTTATTTTGTCCTGCAAAAGCTCGCTTACTCCGTCGGCGGCGATCTCACGGATAATTTTCACGCCGCTATGGCTGAGCATCTCTCTTGCCCGGTCCACTGTTGCAAAAACAAAGGGAAAGTCGTGGAGACGGAATGTGTCCTTATCGTAGTCCCCCTCGGTGAAATAGCGGGCATTCCACATAAGCTCTGTGAGTATCACCATATCATTTGTGATAAAAGCAAAGAAAAGCTTGCCATCTCTCTTGCACACTCTTTTTGCCTCTTCAATAGCCCTTGCTCTGTCTTCTGCTAAGCGGAGGTGGTAGAGAGGGCCGAAAAGCAGGACTATGTCAAAGCTCTCGTCGGCGTAGCAGCTCAAATCCAACGCATTACCCTGTCTCAGGTCAATTTTATCCCCGGGTCTTATTTTCTGCCGAAAGGCTGCTATATTGGCATCAGCCAGTTCCAAAGCAGAAACCTCGTAGCCCTTTCCGGCGAAATGCAGGCTGTACTCCCCCGCTCCCGCACCAATATCAAGTATTCTGTCGCCGGGGCAAAGATAGTCCTCTATGGTCCGGACAGTGGTGAGAAATTCCACCCTCGCGGCCTTGGAGCCGTTGAGGCGGCTATTTTCGTCAAACACATTGTATATCTCATTGACCTGCTCGGCCTCATTTTCCATTTTTCTTATGTCTTCAAAACCCATGTTTACGGCTCCTCTCCTTAGTAATAGTTGGGATTATAGCATAATAATCCCACTGAGTAAACGACGAATAAAAAGGCGGCTTATAAATTAAGTGTACATACCAAAAGTTCTGCCAGATTTTGTAGGGACCGGCGTCCTCGACGGTCCGCGCGCTGCAATCCAAAGCAAGCTGCTGTCTCCGGCGAATCCACTCATACCTTGGTTAATAAGCGTAGCCAGCAGCGGACGAGCGATGCTCGCCCCTACGACGAAAAACCGGGTGGCTGCGCATTCGCCGAGAACCTTTTCGGGGTGTGAGCATCTGCCGCCGGACCGTCCAGGAGGCCGGTCCCTACGAAAGCGCGAATCTAACATCCGCAAGATGAGTAAAAGGCGATGGTTTTCACCATCGCCTTTTTATGTACTTGGAAACTATCTCTTAGCCAATAGCAGTGAGACCGCCGTCGGGATAGAGGATGTTGCCGGTGAGGAAGTCGGAAGCGGGAGCGGAGAGGAACAGTGCGGTGCCGACGCAGTCGTCGGGATCGCTCATGCGGCGCATGGGCAGACCTGCACCCTGCATCTCCAGATACTTCTCGACGGTGACGCCGGCTTCAGCAGCGCGCATCTCGAAGATCTTGGTCATCATGGGGGTCTTCATGATGTTGGGACCGAAAGCGTTGACGGTGATGCCGTAGGGGCCGAGCTCGGAAGCCAGCTGCTTGGTGAGCATGTCAACAGCACCCTTGGAAGCGCAGTATGCAGCGTTGCCGGGGCCCTTGGTAGCGATCTTGCCGCGGACGGAGGTAACGTTGACGATCTTGCCGTACTTGCGCTCAGCCATGTACTTGCCGAAGTGCTTGCAGGTGATCATGAGAGAAGTGATGTCGTCCTGCAGAACCTTGTTGAACTCGGATACGGGGAAGTCGAAAAGGGGCTTCTTGACGTTGGTGCCCTGGGAGTTGATGAGGATGTCGATGTGGCCCATCTCTTCGTTGGACTTTGCGGCAACAGCAGCAACAACTTCTTCGTCGTTGGCGTCGCAGACATAGTACTTGAACTCCTTGCCGGTGAGAGCCTTCAGCTCTTCGCAAGCTGCCTGGAGCTTGCTCTCGGTGCGGGAAGCGATAGCAACGTTAGCGCCGCACTCAGCGAGACCCTGAGCGACGAGCTTGCCGAGGCCGCCTGCGCCGCCGATGATCATTGCGTTCTTACCGGTGAGGTCAAAAAGCTTGCTGAAATCCATAATGATATGTCTCCTTTGAATTAAATTTGTTTAACCTTGTCTATTTTAGTCCCCCGGCCAAAGATTGTCAAGGGAAGGGCTGGCCGAAAGATTATAAAATATGCTGATAGCAGGCAAATTTGCCCTTATTCACCTATGAGAACAGCTCTCACAGGAGCGCCGTCGCAGCCGCCGTACTTCACAGGGAAAGCGAACAGAAGATAATCGCCGTCCTCTACGCCGTCAAGGCATACGTTCTCGATAATGGCCACTTCGCCGTCCATAAGGAGCTGGTGTATGTTCTTCTCATTATCGTCGGGAGCAACGCTGACAGCGTCGGTAAGGAGGGCCTTTATGCCGCAGGCGGCAATATACTCAGCAGCCTGCTCGCAGAGGAAGCTGGTACCGCCGGTGCGGAGGATGAGGCGCTCAGAGCCTGCCAGACGGCCCTTTATGTCGCTGAGCTTCACAAGGGTGTCGGAGGGAACGGTGAGCACACGGCACTTGCCGCAGTAGTTCTCAAGGGGCATCTGGTCAATGGTGGCTCCCTCGGGCATATAGTGGCTGAAAGCATCGGCATGGGTGCCCAGATGGACGCCGGCGGTGATGCGGCTTGCGTTGCAGTCATCGCCCTTTTCCATGCTCTCCACGAGCTCAAAGCAGGCGGGCTCGTCCTTGTAATAAACGGGAGCATCCTGAAGAGTACGGGTAATATCGATTATTTTCATAACAATTTCTCCTCAATCTTCTTTATATGACAGCACTTGTCTCTCAGTCTCTTCTTCTGCGGGAGCTTTTGCGGGGGTGGTCATAAAGCTTGTTGCCGGACATGCGGCTGTCGGAATCCTGCATGAACTGCTTCAGCTTGTCCTCAAAATTCTGGTCCGCGGACTTCTGGGGCTGGTATACCTCCCGGGGGGGATAGCTGCTGGGCTGGGGACGGGGAGCTGCCGGTCTGGGACTCTGGGCAGGGCGGGGCCTGTCCTCGCTGCGGCGCTGGGGACGGCTCTCCGCAGGGGGATTATCCACAGCCTTCTTGATGGAAAGGTTTATCTTTCCTTCGGGGCTGATGGCTATTATTTTTACCTTTACTTCCTGACCGTTGCTCAGGTGCTCGTTAATGTCGCTGACATAGGCGTTTGCCACCTCGGAGATATGTACAAGCCCGCTCTTGCCGCCGGGCAGTGCCACAAAGGCTCCGAACTTGGTGATTCCGGTGACCTTGCCTTCCAGTATCATTCCCACTTCCAACTGCTGCATGTGTTTCCTCTCAGTTATTATAGATTTATCTTTCGTTTCCCCCGCCGAAGTCTAGTCGGCGGAGGGATCGTAAAACACTTTTTCATCGGGCAGCACAAGGCCGAAGCGCTCCCTTGCCACTGAGGCTATTACCTCGTCCATGCCGGAAGCATCAATCTCCAGCTGCAACTGCTCGTTCTCCCGGCGGATACTCTCCGCCTGCCGGCGAAGCTCATCCAGCGCAGCCTCCCCCTCCACCCTTTTATCACCGGCGTCCGCCAGCATAAAAAGAGCATATATCAGAAGGGCCGGGATAATAAGCTTCACAAGTATGCCCGTCTTGGGAAATTTCATGGTCCTCGCCTTTCCGCCGCGCTCTTCGCGCCCCGGATTTGCTCATACCCTCTCCCAGTCTACCATCTTTAGTATACCCAACCATTCTAAACCTTTTTTTGCAGATTGAAAAGATATTTTTTAATTTTTTGAGCAATTTTTTTGCGAGATTTTTCAGTCTTCCCATTCCTTTTGCTCCATATCTCTCCACCTTCCCCAGCAAAGGGCTCAGCCACCTGCCGAATACCATCCAATATATCCCCGCTCCCAGAGCCGCGGCAAAGGGCATATAGAAGCGCAGCACTCCCCCGCAGGCCATACCAAGCACGAAAAGTCCCCCTCCAAGAACAAGGCAGAAGAGGATGTCAAAAAGAAAGCCTGCCGCCCCTGCCAGATGTCTTGGCACCCGGAGAATATCGTAGACAAAGCCCAGCAGCACGCCCAGCGCCAAAGATGCGGCTATTTCCGTGGCCTGAGTCAGTATCCCCGTCTCCAAGCTCTCAGTGGAATATCCTGGCCCAGAGGCTGCCGGAGGGGGCCACTTCCTCATAGCATAGCTCGCTTATAAGCCCTGTCACCGTTGCCTCCCCTGCCGTCAGGTCCAGCTTGCCCATATGCATATCGCTGCCCCGGATTATAAGGCTGCCCCCTTGGGTGAGCATCACTATTTCCCGCTCGTCAAAGCTGTCCACCCGCTCCACTCCGCTGACAGAAAGGCTCTTTCTGTCCTCAAGGCTGATGGAATGGGGCTTTGTCTGATTCATTCTGCGCTCTTCATAGGCCATATTTGTTCCTCCATAAGTTAAGATTCATATATGATGATATGCGCCTATTGGAACAAAAAGAAGCCCACGGGATAGTCCCGTGGGCTTTAAAGCATCAAAGATGTGTTTTGCTGTAAGCGCCCTATTTCCAATCGTAGGGGCGAGCATCGCTCGTCCGCTGAGCGGCTGCGAATTCGCCGAAGTTTTATTGAATAACGGCTATGTCTGCCGCCCCTACGACCAAATAGCGAATCGTGAGCGTATTAGCCCAAGTCTGGAGCCGATCGCGGCTTGCGCTGCCGGACCGTCGAGGACGCCGGTCCCTACAAAGCCGAAAATATCATTTCGAGAAAACCATTAACCTGCCATGAACTTTTTATCACGTCAAAAAGCTGTGCCGCAGAGTTGCGTAACTGAGCAGCGGGGGCGTGTGTAGGGGGCGAAGGGCCCCCTGCACGTTTAACTCCTTGCTTTTTTAGCCTAAATGGTTCAAAAAGCCCACGGGATAGTCCCGTGGGCTTTGATATTGGATTTTCTCAGCAGAGCTTTGCGCCTGCGGGGATGGCGTCATCCAGCATGAGAAGGTTCAGCTTTTCCTCGCCGCGCTCGGTGTGAACGGCGGAGATGAGCATACCGCAGGATGCCTGGCCCATCATCTTTCTGGGAGGCAGGTTGATGATGGCAACCAGAGTCTTGCCGATAAGCTCCTCGGGCTTATAGAACTTGGCTATGCCGCTGAGGATCTGGCGGGGAGTGCCGCTGCCGTCATCAAGGGTGAACTTCAGGAGCTTTTCGCTCTTCTTGACAGGTTCGCAGTTTATGACCTTCACAACACGGAAGTCGCTCTTGCAGAAGGTATCGAAGTCCACATTTTCCCCGGAGAAAGGCTCCACCTCAAGGGCGGGCATAGCTGCCTTGCGGGCAGCCTCGGCGGCCTCCTCAAGCTCAGCAAGGGCCTTGTCCACGTCGATACGGGGGAAGAGGGGCGCAGCGGTGGAGGTGTGCCACACTGCCTCGCTGTCAGCGCAGTAACACTTTGCATCCCAGCCGCGGGCAGACTCGGGAACGCCAAGCTGCTCAAGGATGGCTGCGTAGGACTCGGGCATGAAGGGGCTGACAAGGATAGCGGAAATGCGGATGCACTCGCAGAGATTCTTCATAACGGTGAGAAGGCGGGCCTTGGTCTCATCGCTCTTGGCAAGGATCCAGGGTGCAGTCTCGTCAATATACTTGTTGGCGCGGCCCACAAGGCGGAAGACCTCGGAAAGAGCGTTGTGGAGCTGGTAGCTCTCCATATGCTTTTCGTAGTTTACGATGACCTCTTCGGCCAGAGCCTTCAGCTGGCCGTCCAGCTCGGCGCTTTCACCGCCCTCGCCCAGAACGCTGTCAAAATACTTCTGGTTCATGGCGGTGGTGCGGCTCACCAGATTGCCAAGGTCGTTGGCAAGGTCTGTGTTGATGGTCTTGATAAGCAGCTCGTTGGAGAAGTTGCCGTCAGAGCCGAAGGGGAAGGTGCGCAGCAGGAAGAATCTGAGAGCGTCCACGCCGAACTTCTCGGCAAGGATGTAGGGGTCAACAACGTTGCCCTTGCTCTTGCTCATCTTGCCGCCGTCCAGAAGCAGCCAGCCGTGGCCGTAGACCTTCTTGGGCAGAGGCCCGCCGAGGCTCATGAGCATTGCGGGCCAGATGATGGAATGGAAGCGGACTATCTCCTTGCCCACAATGTGGACATCGGCAGGCCAGAAAGCCTTGTAGTCCTCATACTTATCGTTCTCGTAGCCCAGAGCGGTGATGTAGTTAGAAAGAGCATCTATCCACACATATACAACGTGGCCGGGGTCAAAGTCCACAGGCACACCCCAGGTAAAGGAGGTGCGGGATACGCAGAGGTCCTCAAGACCGGGCTTGATGAAGTTATTCACCATCTCGTTTACGCGGCTGCGGGGCTCCAGGAAATCGGTGTTTTCCAGAAGGTCCTGAATGCGGTCTGCGTACTTACTGAGCCGGAAGAAGTATGCCTCCTCCTCGGCGTCCTGCACCTCGCGGCCACAGTCGGGGCACTTGCCGTCAACCAGCTGGCTCTCGGTCCAGAAGCTCTCGCAGGGCTTGCAGTACTTGCCGGTATACTTGCCTTTATAGATGTCGCCGTTTTCGTACATCTTCTTGAAAATCTTCTGAATTGCGGCAACATGGTAATCGTCGGTGGTGCGGATGAAGCGGTCGTTGGAGATGTTCATCAGCTTCCAGAGATCCTTTACGCCTCTCTCACCCAGAACGATGTTGTCAACAAACTGCTGGGGAGTTACGCCGGCCTCGGTGGCCTTGTCCTCTATCTTCTGGCCATGCTCGTCGGTACCGGTGAGGAACATGACCTCGCAGCCGGTGAGACGCTTATAGCGGGCAATGGCGTCGGTAGCCACGGTGCAGTAGGTGTGGCCTATATGCAGCTTGTCGCTGGGGTAATAGATAGGCGTGGTAATATAGAATTTCTTGTTTTCCATTTTGTTTTCACCCTCAAAAATGTATATTACAAATAAATTATTCCAAAAACCTGAGAATTCAAAAAGTATATCATCGGAGGGAAACATTGTCAAGGCAGGGCAAACTTCCTCTGCGGGCGATTCGTGAATCGCCCCTACAGTTCTCGGATTTGGGCAAAGCTGCGAAAGCCCGCCGCGGAGCTTTTCCGGTGTGAAGTCCTTATTCGGCGGGAGGCTCCTCCACAGGGGGCGCGGGAGTTTCCTCTACGGGGGAAGGTGCG
>JAZSFJ010000170.1:0-16882 GCA_045532145.1 Oscillospiraceae bacterium | reverse complement strand
AAGGCAAATAAAATAACCCCCTTTAGGGGTTGCCGGTGAAAGAACTGCGGTTGGCAGACTTTTCGGCGAGCCTATAGGCTCTGCCGGCAACATGCCCTAAGGGGGCTGTGCAAACCACCGGCACGGCCGGTGGTTATGATTGGTTGATAGGAGACCTCAATTCTTGGGGGCAAAACTTGCCCCTATGTTGAAAAATCCATCTATCTGTCATTACAGTAACAATCATTCATAGTTCGCGTAATATTCATCCATCGGCTCAAAACCAATTAAGCCAGCCATAAATAGAAATACTGGATTATTTACTTCAAATCGTATATCCTCAGTCCAGTCTTTAATCACCTATACACAGTGAGCTTTGCGAGGGAACCTTGCCTGATGTTCTCAACTGCCGTCAACCACCCCAGGTCAGTTCGCAGACAATTCCGACAACAGCGTCTGTCCAGCCATCATACATCTGAAACTCTATAGGACTCTGCTCGTTTCTGAGTTCGAAGCACAGAGAAACCATGGTGCTTTCGCCGGGAGCAACTTCCTCGTAAACCATATCGTCCTCGGGACGCTCATAACCGTAATCGGGCCAGGTGGAAGCAAGTTCTATGCCGTCCTGAAATGCGGTATACATCACATCCCAATTGAATGTGCATGCTTCATCACTCAAATTGGTATAGAGAACATAAAACCGTATGGCGTAGTCGCCGTTATAATCCTCAAAAATCTCCACATGATCAAAGCTTACATAGCATTCATCAAGCTCTCCCTCCGTGGTCACATTTGCAAGCCACATGGGATTGATAATCTGTTCGCTCTGCCATTTCGGGGGACGTCCGGGAAGGTTCTGCGGATCAAATTCTACGGTAAAGCTGTTTTCCTCGTCCCAAAAATCGTAGAATTCCATTATGTAGGTTCCACCACTGAGTTTCATGGAATACTCGGCCACACAGCGAATTGTGACGCCGGAGCGCACATCGAGATAGTCATTACCGTATTCGGCAACATCATCCTCGTAGGAGGCATAGGCATAAACCTGTTCGTATTCGTCCTGAGTGGCATTGATACTCAGAACCGAGAGGGCGTAGCAGTCTTCATCGCTAAGGTTGGTAAAATCATAGTAAACGCGGATAGCGTCTTTTCCGTCGCTGTCAACAAAGCTTTCAGCGCCGACAACCTCGATTATGCAGTCAGACCACTCTCCGGAGGCAAGGACCTCGCCTGTACCGTAGAAAATGTTGGATTCGATTATCTCAAAACCTTCTGCGAAGCTTGCAGGCAAGGGACTTCCCATTTCAATAAGGGGCAGGTACCACTCATTATAGTAAAGAGGCATCATGTCGGCATGGGGCCAGTGGGGATCGCCGCCGGTGGCAAGGTCTTCCCAATCGCGTCCCCAGGGACGGAGGAATATTTCAAGGTCCATTCTGTTGTCGGAGTCATAGGGATCAACATACCTGTACTCGATATATATCATGTCATCAAGTTCGAAGCCCATTGCGCCGGGATCTGCGTTCCAGTCGGCATGCTCTATATCAGCATCCATAAAATAGCCGCTTTCAGCCCACATTGTTCCCATTTCCGATGCTCCGGCCCCGAAATAGACCTCGCAGCCCATGAGATTATCATAGCTGCTTCCGTCCTGATCCCAGAGATTAATGTATCCGGTCTCGTCATCATGTACATTAATTGTGGCGTAGCAGTCCCAGTAATAGCCGTCCCAGTCGGCATAATCGCCGTAACCGGAGTCAACGACCCTCCAGCCATACCAGTCGCCGGACCACCAGTCGAGGGGATTTTCCTCCGCGGGTTCTTCAGGTGCAGTTGAGAGCTCCGCCTTGGGTGCCTCACCCTCACCTCTGACGAAAACATAGCTGTCCCCCTCGAAATCCATCCAGAGTTCTTCACCCTTTATGGCATAGCTCATGTTGAATTCCACGTTTCCAAGGTCGAACTTTCCGTCGGCCCATTTGAGCTCGGCGTATTCGTCCATCATGATGCCGCCGTTGCCGCCCTCTTTGAGGTCTATAAATATTTCAAGACCGATGGACCTAAGCGTCTCGATGTCCTCTTCGCTCATAACGCGCTCAGGGTCATCGCTTTCCACGCGGCTGAGTGTCCAGTAGCCCACTTCTGCAGCCGTTTCCGGCTTTGAAGTTGGAGTCGGAGTGGGTGCCGCTGCAGGCACCTCCGGCTCTTTTGAATCACAGCCGGTGAAAAGGCCGAAAACAAGCAGCAGGGCAAGAATAATTGCCAATGTTCTTTTCATCTTGTTCTTCTCCCTTCGTTTGTATTTCTCTCAAATGTCACTCACTTCCCCAGTTCAACGGGAGCGCCCACACGGACAGATTCATCCATCATACGGTCCAAAATCGCGGCCACCTCGCTGCGTTGAATATTACCTGCAGGCTTGAATGTGCCTTTGGCATCGGTTCCGTTGAGAATGCCGGCACGGTACAAAAGGTAAATACCGTCATCCCATACTCCCTGATTCATGGAAACATCTGGAATTGAGTTATCCGGAATGGTGTTTATCTCCATAAAAGCCTCAGCGGGCAGCGCATGGGAGAATATATACACATAGGTCTGGCGGTCTATAGGCTTGCTCACAAGGGCAAACAGCTCATCATAACCGGGTTCCGCGGCATTGGCAAAAGAAATGATTATGCCATTATCACGGCAGTAGTCATAGTAGCTTTTGCGCCAGTCGGGCTTGACGTTTTCAAGTGTGACCTTGCCGTCATGATAAAGCTGGTGTATACAGGCACTCAGCTTGATGACCTCGGCGTAGATCATGTTTTCCTTGGTACAATAAGTGGTGGCGGTTTTGTCGTACCAGCGCACAGGTGTGGGGCTGTAGAAGTCTTAGCCAACGGCGCCAATGCCTCCGCTGCTTTTGTCAACTGCGGTGAAGTTGGCCGCGAAACCTGCAACTGGCTCTTTAATTTCAAGAGCGATATATGCGATGGGCTGTAGAGCGTCAGCATAGGCAAACACGATCGTCAGCCCCGCAATTAGAACAAGGCAGAGTAGAAAACTTATGATTCTTTTTTCATGGGGCTGTCCTACTTTTGTAAGTCAACGGATTCAGTCTCTGACGGCACCGCCACAGTATTCACAACAACCATTGGCGTCGGGAGTCGTAGTGGCACCGCACCAGGGGCAGGTACAGGCGGCCTTGGGAGCCGCGGCTGCCTTTGCCTCCTCCCTAGCCTCACGGCGGACGGTGAGCAGAGCTTCCTTAATCTCCTCGCCCATTTCCTTGTAGCGGCGGTATTCCACATTATTCTCGGGATTGAAGCCGCTCTGTGTACCAAAGCGTGCCGGTCGAGCTCCCATCACATTGTCAATGCTGACATTGCTGCTGTTGAGCTGGAAGCACATATCATCAAAATAGGGATGGCGCACCTTGATGACCATATTGAAATCATAATCGTATCTGTATCTGGGGGGATTATAACTGATCTCATTGCCGTTGCTGTCCTCACGCGTGAGCTCCGTTTTACTCTCGTCTATGTCAAGACTGCAGCCGGTGACATCGGCAAAGGGCAAGATGTCGGGGTTTGACTCATACCAGTTTTTCTCCGAGTCGTCAGTAACAAGGAAGAGTCCGGCATCCTCATCGAGATAAACGCAGGTGCTTTCACCCAGCACTCTCGTAACATGGAAGTCCGCCAGCTTTTCGCGGTTTTCCTCGCGGTAAGCAAGCTGTTCGTTTATTTGAGCAATGGTCGAGTGGCGTCGCTCATCAAACCAGGGGGAGAGTTTTCTTGCGCAGTGCTTGCACATATTGCCATCTTCCAGTTTACGGTTGCCGAGAAGACCAATTTCTCCACCGCAGATATCGCAATTCTTTTTCTTGAAAGCATCAAAAAGTCCCATTATTTTTCCTCCTCATTATTATCTTGTTGTCAGATTATCCTGTTATCAGACTATGTCGCCGTCGTCGAATACGTCGCCGCATTCGGGGCAGAATCTTGGCGGTTTCACGCCCTTTTCCGGCTCCCAACCGCACTTATCACACTTGTACTGGGGCACACCGGCTGGCTTTTTGGCTCCACACTCGGGGCAGAACTTGCCTTTGTTCACGGCACCGCAGCTACAGATCCAGCCCACTGGCTCTTCGGGTTTCTTAGTGCCGCATTCGGGACAGAACTTACCTGTTACGGCGGCTCCGCACTCAGGGCAGGTCCATCCGGAGGCTGCTTTTGGTTCGGGCTTTTTGCCGCCGCACTCGGGGCAGAATTTGCCGGTAGCGGTTGCGCCGCAGGCGCAAGTCCATCTTGCAGGAGCAGGAGCCGGAACGGGCTGGTTATACTGCTGCTGTTGCTGCTGGCCCATCTGGAAAAGCTGTCCGGCATTCACGCCGCCCATGGCTCCTGCCATGCCCATACCCATGAAACCGGCCACGGCTCCGGCGCTGTTGCCTGCCGCAGTCTCCATGGCGTTGGCCTGTGCTCCTGCCACACGAGCACCGGCCAGAGTGGTGTCGGAATAGAAGATGGATTCCTGCATCTGGCGTATCTTCTTCTCGGACTCCTCGTCGGGTCTGATGGAGGAGATACCAAAGGAGACTATCTCAATGCCGCGCAGATCTCTCCATTTTTTGGAGAGAATCTCGTTGAGGGTGTCAGCCATATCCATGGTGTGCATGGTATAGTCGGAATAGATAACGCCCTTCTGGGATATCTTGCCAAATGCGGGGGAAAGAGCGGTGAGAAGCTCGGTGCGAAGCTGACTTTCCAGTTTATCGCGGGTATAGTCCTGCTCAACATTGGAGCACACATTGGTGTAGAAAAGCAGGGGATTGGAGATTTTGTAGGAGTATTCGCCAAAGCAGCGCAGCCCAATGGTGAGCGTACGGCTTACTGCGCGGTCAATAAGTGTCGTGACGGATATGGGAGCAGGGGTGCCGTACTTATTGCCAAGTATCTCCTTAGTGTTGAAATAGTATATGCGCTGGTCTTTGGGGGCTTCTCCGCCGAAGGTGAAGCGCTTTCCTATGTTGGAGAATACTGCGCCCACGTTTTCGCTGAGCTTACCGGTGAAGATGGAGGGCTCAGTGGAGGCATCGTATGTATATTCACCGGGCTCGGCGCAGACATCCACCACCTTACCCTGCTCCACTATCATCATACACTGGCCGTCGGCCACAGCGATGACGGAACCATTGCTTATAATGTTTTCGTTTCCGCGGGTGTTGGAAGATCTGGAGGAAACGCGTTTTCTGCCCTTAACCGCCAGAACATCCGGTGCAAGAGACTCACAATAAAAATAATCCTTCCACTGATCGGCGAGTACACCGCCGGCGCTTCCCAATGCAGCTTTAATAAGTCCCATTTGTAACCCCTTTCAACATATTTTTTGATTGAATTTAGCTGTCTTTTTACAACGCTCTTCGCGCCACCGGTTCTCCGTGCTCCTGAAGCTCAAGGGCGCAGGCGGTGCACATATCGATTTCGTCGCAAACCATGAAGCAATGGTCACATACCAATCTATGGCATATGGGACACAGATTGAATTCCGCAGTAAGTTGCCCAAGAGCCCTTGTCATCGCGGCATCCTTTTCCCTGCCGTATAAGATGTTAAAAACCACCTGCTTCCCCTGGCTCGTAGGAACAACCCCCGATTTCGAGTACGGTATCGGCAGACTTTTTTTCTCAGCACCGCATTCTTCGCATCGCAAAGCAAAGCAGAATTCGTCGTTATCCGAATAATCGATCAGCCTGCCTCCGGAAATATGACTCATCCTTCCACCACCTTTTCAAAACGAACAAATATATTTGTAGAGTTATCCACGCAAGCATTTAAGCAGAAATTACTGCAAATATGAATTACCCCTGGTAGTATTTTTCGTGACGAAAGGGCGAAATACTACCCCGTAGTAGACAAAATGCACAAGCTGTCAGCCGACAGCTTGTGCATTAAAACAGGAATATATTTGATTATATTTATCGGATGAACGCAATCTCATCCAGGCGGTTGGCTCTTCGGAAAAGGTCAATGTAGAGGATAAGTTCCTCCCTTGACCTCACCTCAAGCTTGCGGTTGAGATTTGTATTATGCTTTTTTGCGGTGTTGATGCTAATATAAGCTCTTGACGCAACGTCCTCAAGAGTGCAGCCTTCTATGTAATACTGTAGCACCATACGCTCCGTGGGGGTAAGAGTCGCGACGCGCTGGCTGAAATCGTGGAAAAGTTCTTCAATATTCGGAGGAAGCCTTGCTTCATCCCCATCAGAATCCGCATTTTTTGTCATAAGACTGTTTCTGGCCTCGTCATACTCCTTGATTACACCGCTCATAAGAAGAAGCAGCACCTCGGTTGCAATGTAGGATATGGACAAAAACTCAAAGTCCACGTTGATAACCTGCTCAACTCCCCATACACCGATGTTGCCCAGAACAACCACGGCAAGGAAAACGGCATATTTCGTGGAACTGATGCGGTTTCTAAGCTTTGCATATACGATAAAACCCACCATGAGCAGGAAGTAGCCCACGACATAAATAACGTAGAGCATATGCAGCGGGCCATAGCACTTGACCAGCCTGGTTGTGCCGTTGATTACTTCCAGAGAGACAGAAGAATAGTAGATGGTGAGCCATCCGCCGCTGGCCGCCAGCAAAAAGGCCGCAGTGGAGACTGCCAATATCAGCACCGTAAGTGCTTTGTGCAGCCTGACCGCACATACATCGATCACTATCAGAAGCATCATCGCAACGGCGAATGCACAGCCAAAATATGATATGCGGTTAGCCGTAAGTGCCAGTTCAAGACTGCCGGCGGAGGACAAAAGGAGATAGCCGCAGTTGGCGAGGGCCACGCAGCAGTAAAGCATAAGGAACTTTGGCTTTCTTTTTTTGTCCCAGAGCAGATATATTACAACAAGAGCAACCGCAACTATTGCGACAAATAGATAAACAGCGCTAACATCTCCGTACTTTTCATAGTCAGTCCCTTCGCCGGAAGCAAAAACCGGAGCGATAGAAAGACAGCCGAACACTATGCACAGCAGCAGCGAAAACACACGCCTGCAAAAGCTGTTAATTTTCATTGCCGTCCCTCCTTCCTAAGGCCTGCCAAAATCCAAGTCAGTATATACACCGTCATTTTACATCATCGCTGACAGCAAAAGCAAGGTAATTTTTTCAGCATTCCAATTATCTGTGTTTGAGATACAAATCTCGGGTGCTATTGAGCACAATATCCACACCGTTTCACTGGGCTTCGATTTGGCTTTATGGGCATATGCATCTATGATAATTACATTGCACACGATAAAGCTCCGGTATTTGTCTCTGGGACAAATACCGCAATTGCGGAATAACGCAGTTTGACAGGTTTATCAAGCATCTGCTGCCGCTTTACATTTTTCTAAAGCATTTTTCAGCCTCCATTAATATGCTCTAATTGATGTTTGTATTTTAGCGCAATGCAATTAATTTTTCCACATACAGGGTCGAAAAATAATATATCCTATGCAGACTATATGCTTCCCTTGGGGCACATTTTCCCGGTGTGGTCAATATCAAATTCGCCTTTGAGCAAAATCTCGGAAACCGGGATGATTTTATATCCGTCCCCTAACAGATGCTCAATAATACTCGGCAGAGCCTCCGGGGTATGCATGGCGGCATTGTGGAAAAGCACTATGCTGCCGCTTTGCACTTTTCCCGTAACACGCTCCGTAATCTCCCCGGCGCTCAGATCCTTCCAGTCCAGGCTGTCCACATCCCACTGGATTGTATACATCCCCATAGAGGTGAGTGTTTCGATTACATTGTCATTATACTCCCCGTAGGGGCAGCGGAAAAGCTTGGGGCGAACACCTGTGACCGACTCTATTTTGTCGCAGCTTTTATTTATATTGGCGGCGATCTGCTCTGTACTTAGCTGGGCAAAATGTGCGTGGTCATCCGAGTGAGTCATCACCTCGTGGCCAGCGTCGTGGAGGGCCTTTACGGACTCGGGATATTTATCCACCCACTCCCCCACCACGAAAAATGTGGCCTTCACGCTGTATTTACCCAGAATGTCTATGAGTTGCTGGGTGTCCTCGTTGCCCCAGGCAGCGTCAAAGGTGAGGGAAACGCACTTATCGCTGCGCTCCACGCAGTAAATTGGCAGCTTCCGATCCGCTTTGGAAGCACTGATCGCCAGGGGGAAATTCACCACGCTGAATATCAGCACCACCGCCAGCATGAGGGATAAAATGCCGACCCCTCTTTTGTGCCTGAGCATGTAATATTTCAATTTTTCCAAGAGCATACCTCCGCAAATTATTTTTGTACAATCTATGCTCAGGCGAGGGGGAAAATAACAGGAGTGGAAGATTTACGGCGTACAGCAAACCTCCGCCCTACGGATGGAAAAGAGATTTACGCACATTTCGTAGGGGACGATGCCCACATCGTCCCGCCCACGGGCGGACACAGCGGTCCGCCCCTACGGTGGGATTGAGCTCGATGCGTATTCGCCGAAGCTGTTTGCAAAGCTGGGTATAAAACGCCGGCGGGAGCAAGCCCCCGCCCTACGAATAGCCGAAAATTTCGGACTTTCCATGGCGTGCCGGGGTCGTCGCGCCCTACGGACAAGAAATTTAAACACCGCCATTGCTCATTTAGCCATGGCGGTGTAATTATTAGGATTTATTCGATCATCTTCAGGAATGCCGCTTCGTCTATAATGGCGATGCCGAGGCTCTCAGCTTTGGTGAGCTTGCTGCCGGCGGCTTCTCCGGCAAGGACATAAGTGGTCTTTTTGCTTACGCTGCCGCTGACCTTGCCGCCGAACTTTTCAATGATTGCTCCTGCCTCGTCCCGGGTATAGGTGGGTAGAGTTCCGGTGAGGACGAAAGTCATACCTGCAAAGCGCTGGTCAACTATCTCCTCGTCGCTATTGAAGCTGACGCCGGCATCGCGGAGAAGTTCAATCTGGTGCAGAGACTGGGGATTTTCGAAATACTCCACAATATTCTCCGCCGTTATCTGTCCCACATCGGGAACGGCCAGAAGTTCAAGCAAGGTGGCCTCCATAAGAGCATCCAGACTGCCGAAGTGGCGGGCGAGGACCTTGGCCGCCTTGGCTCCCACCTGACGGATGCCGAAAGCGCAGATGAGCCGGGCGAGCCCCGCGCCCTTGCTCTTTTCGATGGCGGCTATAAGATTCTCAGCGCTCTTTTTGCCCATGCGCTCAAGACCTGCAACGGACTGGGGCTCAAGATAATAGAGGTCGGCGGGAGAATTTATCAGAGATGCATTTACCAGAGCCTCCACCACAGCGGGGCCCAGACCGTCTATATCCATGGCTTCCTTGGAGGCAAAGTGGGTTATATTCCGAAGCTTCTGTGCGGGGCACTCAGCACCGGTGCAGCGCATGGCCGCTCCGTCTTCGTCCCGGACAACAGGACTGCCGCATTCGGGGCATACAGAAGGCAGACGGAAGGGCACTGTGCCCTCGGGGCGGAGTTTCATATCAACCTCCAGCACTTCAGGAATAATCTCTCCCGCCTTCTGGACCAGAACCGTGTCGCCGATGCGCACATCCAGCTTGTCTATAAAGTCCTGATTATGAAGCGTAGCATTTGTAACCGTGGTTCCCGCAAGGCGCACAGGCTCCACAACAGCCTTGGGTGTCAGAACGCCGGTGCGGCCCACCTGCACCACAATGTCCACAACCCGGCTGGGCTTTTTCTCAGGGGGATATTTATAGGCCACGGCCCAGCGGGGTGCCTTGCTGGTGCTGCCAAGGACTTCGCGCAGCTCAAGCTCGTTGAGCTTTATGACCGCGCCATCCATCTCATAGGGGAAAGAGTCCCTGTTGTCTCCTATCCACTCGATGTGTTCCACGCAATCGCGGATATTATCAAAGCTCTTATATGGCACAACATCGAAGCCCCATGAGCTAAGAGCGTCCAGAGTCTCCGTATGCTTGGAAAACTCCCGGTCGCAAAGCTGGATATTATAGACGATGACATCCAGGCGTCTCTCTGCAGCAATCTTGGGGTCAAGCTGACGGAGAGAGCCTGCGGCTGCATTTCGGGGATTGGCCAGAAGGGCCTCGCCTTTTATTTCACGCTCGGCATTTATCTGCTCAAAGGTCCCCTTGGACATATACACCTCACCGCGTACGATGAGCCGGGAGGGGGCATTATTGAGCTTTCGGGGCAGAGATCGAATAGTCTTGAGGTTTTCCGTCACATCCTCGCCGGTCTGGCCGTCACCTCTGGTTGCACCCCGGACAAAGATGCCGTTTTCGTACTCAAGGGCGATGGAAAGGCCGTCTATCTTGGGCTCCACATCATAGCTGTGGACATCTTCAAGGCCCTTGTCCACCCGCTCCCCGAAGGCAAAAAGCTCCTCATGGGAGAAAACGTCCATAAGGCTCTCAAGAGGCACCTCATGGCGGACGGGAGAAAACTGGCTGCTCACCTTGCCGCCCACGTGCTGGGTGGGAGAAGAGGCCTCCTTAAACTCGGGGAAAGCCTCCTCAAGGTCCATGAGGGTGTGCATCAGCTTATCGTATTCAAAGTCGGAGATAGTAGGTGCGTCCTCGTCATAATAGCGGCGGGAATGCTCCTCCACCTCGGCCCGCAGGGCAAGTATTTTTTCTTTTGCTTCCTTGGCTGTCATCGTACTCACTCCACATCGATGTATGTGTCCGGCACCTGGCCCACTATAACCGTCTCAGCAATGAGCACATTGCTCTCAACTCTTGTGGTGAGCAGGTCCCAGGGGATGAGGATATCCACGTCCACATCCACCTTCAATATGATTTTATGCTTGGCCTGATTTATACCTGTTGAAACTATCTCGTTTTCAATATCTACAAATGAGCTTGTGAGGGTTATAACCTCCACAAGCACCTCAGGGCCCTTTCCCATAAGGATATTGGAGCCCAGAAGATTTCCGATTGGAACACGGATATCCAGCACTCCGTTTTCGGCGGCGGCCACCACCTCGCTGAGTATCTGGGCAGAGACTGCATTTATGCGGGACATATTGGCGCTTATGGCTGCCACATTGCCCGCATTGTCCTTTTCTATGGTGACAAAATAGTCATAGGAATAATTTCCCTCCGCCATAATGCGGTTCACCGTATCGTTCACCGCCAAAGTCACCATATCTATGGCGTCGCTCATAGCCATTTCTCCGGTAAGTCGGCGGAGGTAGGCAGCGGCTCTGAAAAGGAAAACTATAATCGCAACACAGAGGATGAGCACGAGAATACCGCTCCCTCTGCGGCGAAGTCTGACGCGGGATATAAAGCGGGGCATAAAATCACCTCAGGCAATTTTATGCCCCCCATAATCGAAATATGTCAGAAAGCCAGCTCACCGGCAGCGCATTTTTCAAGAAATGCCTTTGCCAGAGTCAGCATATCCTCGCACTCGGAGATTTTCAGAACGCAGGCGGGAGAGTGAATGTTTCTTACGGCGCAGCTTACAGCGGCGGTATGCACTCCGGCGCGGGAGCGCTGGATGGAGTAGCCGTCGGTACCACCTGCCACGCGGGTCTTGGTCTGCCACTTTACTCCCTTTTCGTCTGCGAGGGCAGTCAAAGAAGCAAACATGGCCTTATCGTATACGGTGCCGTTATCCATAAAGGGAATGACGATGCCCTTTCCGGCGGTGCATATGCGCTTACCCTCAGGTATACCGGGCACATCCGTGGCAGTGGTACCCTCAAGAACAAGAGAGATGTCCGGAGCAAGTCTGTGAGCGGCAACACCGGCGCCTCTTGCTCCAACCTCCTCCTGAACGGAGAAAACAAACCATGCGTCGCAGGGCAAATCGCTCTCTATAAGCTTCACCATGGCGGCGCAGCCAACGCGGTCATCGATGGCCTTGGCCTTGAGCCAGCCATTGCCGAACTCCACCACGGTATCGTCAAAGCAGCAGAAGTCACCCAAAGAGGCCAGCTTCTCTGCGCTTTCCTTATCATAGCAGCCAATGTCGATATAAAGGTCCTCAATGGCGGGGACCTTTTCCCCTTCCTCATGGCTGGTCTGGTGAATGGCCTTTATGCCTATGATGCCGGGAACGCGGTCGGCTCCCACAAAGACCTTTTTGCCAATGAGCACCCGGCGGTCAATGCCGCCCACGCAGCCAAAGCGCAGATAGCCCTCGTCAGTTACGCCCATGACTATGAGGCCAACCTCGTCCATGTGGGCGCAAACCATTATGCTCTGCTGGGGCTTAACAGCGCCCTTTTTGAACACTATCAGGTTGCCCATAGGGTCGGTGGATACGGAGTCGGCATAGGGCAGCACGCGCTCCAGAATATAGTCCCTAACCTCATCCTCGAAGCCGGAGACACCGGAGAGATAACAAAGAGTTTTCAATGTATCAAGCATATCAGAGCACCTCCCCTGCATCGCTGAGAAATTCGCTGAGAAGAGAAACTATCTTCTCTCCGTCGGAAATAAGCATGGTTTCAACGGGAGAATGCATGTATTTGAGAGGCAGAGACACCAAAGCGGTGGCAACGCCAATGCGGCTTGTCTGAATTGCCCATGCATTTGTGCCGCTGTTGCCGGGGAGGACCTCAAGCTGATAGTCGATACCCTTTTCCACAGCCTTGTCGATTATCTTCTTTGTGAAGGCGCGGTTGGTATTGGGTCCAACGCCAATTGCGGGGCCGCCGCCCATTTTCAGGCACTTGTGAGCGGGGACATCGGGGGTCTTACCGAAGGTAACATCAAGAATAACAGCATAGTCAGGCTCTGCACCGAAGGCGCCGGTAATTGCGCCACGCAGGCCTATCTCCTCCTGAACGGAGAAGAGGCAATAGATGTCAACGCCAAGCTCTTTTCCGGAAAGGGCCTCCATGGTGTTTATAATTATGGCGGCGCAGGAACGGTCGTCAAGGCTCTTGCCGCAGATGCTGTCCTCCCCCAGGCGGAAGGCTCCCTCGGCGTAAACGCAGGGAGTGCCCACGGGCACAGCGGCCTTGGCTTCCTCGTCACTCATACCAATATCAATATAGAGATCGTCAATGCCCAGAGCCTTGCTCATATCTCCGGCGGAGAGAGCGTGGGGAGGCATAACGCTGATAACGCCATACAGAGGCTGCTCTGCCATAACCTTTATTTCCCTTGCAGGGAGCATACGGGGGTCAACACCGCCAAGGCTGTTGAAGCGGAGGTGGCCGTCCACATAGCCGGTGACGATAAGGCCCACTTCATCCATATGGGCGTCCAGCAGCACAGAGGGAGCTCCCTCCTTGCCGCAACGCTTCACGGCGATGACATTGCCCATGACGTCAGTCTTTACCTCGTCCACAAAGGGGGCAATCTCGCGCTTGATTATCTCCGCCGCGGCTTCCTCGAAGCCCGCGGGGGCTGCCGCTCCGCAAAGGGCGATGGTCAGCTGAGAAAGGTCCATATCAGTCCAAACCTCCTATTATCTCTTTGAATCTTTTGCCGCGCTCGGCGAAGTTTTTGAACTTATCGAAGGATGCGCAGGCGGGAGAGAGTATCACAACATCCCCCTCCTCAGCGGAGGCAGAGGCGGCGAGGACAGTTTCGGTGAAGTCCTCCATGATAATGATAGGCAGTGTATCTGCATCGTAGCCGGTATGGGCCTCAACGGCGGCTTTTATCTTCTCCGCAGTGTGGCCGCAGAGGTAAAGAGCCTTTACGCTCTTCACAGCCTCCTCGGCAAGGGGCTCAAAGCCTATCTGCTTGTCATAGCCTCCGGCTATGAGTATCACTTTTTGTTTGAAGCTCTTGAGACCAGCAACGGTGCGAGTGGGAGAAGAGGCGATAGAGTCGTTATAATATCTCACACCACGGAGAGTGCGCACAAGCTCTATGCGGTGTTCTACCCCACCGAAAGTGCGGGCAACCCTTCGTATGCTATCGGGAGAAACATAGCCCTGGGTGGCGGCGATAGCTGCCATGTAGTTTTCCACATTGTGCTCGCCGGGAATAAGTATATCCGACTTGTCAACTATGTGCTCACCATTAAGGTAGATAGCCTCGTTACGAATGCAGCAGCCCTTTTCTACATCCTTTTGGCGGCTGAAAAAGCTGACATCTGCTTTAGCCTCAGCGGCACAGGCGGCAGTGAGCTCATTATCCAGATTCAGCACAAGACGATCTCCTGCCTCCTGACGGAGGAAGATGCTCTTCTTGGCAAACTGGTAGTCCTCATAGTCCGGATGTACATCCAGATGGTTGGGGCTTATGTTGGTTATTACTGCCACATCGGGGCGGCAAGCCATACTGTGAAGCTGGAAGGAGCTGAGCTCCAGCACAACCATGTCCTCAGCCTTCATTTCATCCACATCACAAAGGAGAGGCTGGCCTATGTTGCCCCCAAGGTGGACGGTGTAGCCCTCAGCCTTGAGAAGCTCGGAAATCAGGGTGGATGTGGTGGTCTTGCCGTCAGAGCCCGTTATGGCAATTATGGGACAGGGGCACAGGGCAAAAAAGGCCTCCATCTCGCTGGTTATGTATGCGCCGGCCGCCTTGGCCTTATCAAGGTGCATGGGGTGCAGACCGGGTGTGCGGAAAATAACGTCGAAGTTCAGTCCCTCCAGATAATCCTCACCCAGCTTGAATTTTACACCCTTGGCAGAAAGCTCGGTGAAAATGTCACCAAGAGCATTTTCGTCCCGTTTGTCGCAGGCGCTTACGTCGCAGCCCTCCTTGGCAAGAAGCCTTATAAGGGGAAGATTGCTGACGCCAATACCGATTACGGCTATGGATTTATTTTTAAGATTGGAAACATAATCATTAAGTGTCAAATTATTCACCTCTTTAATTCGTTAATTATAAACCTATTTAAAGGTAATTACAAGTTTTTATTGACTTTGGAATTGCCATTTAGTAAAATCTCAGTTGCGAGTAGGCCGAACGACCGCGGGCAGAAGCCGAAAGGCTCTGCGTGAGGAAAGTCCGGGCTCCATAGGGCAAGGATAACGGGTAACGCCCGCCAGGGGTGACCCTCGGACAAGTGCAACAGAAATAAACCGCCGGAGTGCTTCGCGCTCCGGTAAGGGTGGAAAAGTGGGGTAAGAGCCCACTCGCCGCGTGGAGGCACGTTGGTGCTGTAAACTCTATCCGGAGCAACGCCGTGGAGGAACACACAGGTTGGCCCGACCGTTCCAGGGAGGCGGCTTGAGCCTGTTGGCAACAACAGGCCACAGATAGATGGTCGTTTAAGACAGAACCCGGCTTACAGACTTACTCGTTTTTCAAAAAAGAGGCAATGCCTCTTTTTTGTGCTTTTTAGGAACGTAAATCCTTTTTATAGGCCGTCATAATACAAGGCTCTGGGAAAATCAAAGCAAATCTTCAATTCTCACCGTAGGGGCGAGCATCGCTCGTCCGCCACTCCCTCGTATTCGCCACAGACTACGCTAAAACCACAATGCCTGACGCGCGGACGACCAATGGTCGCCCCTACAGGCGGATTACGAAAAAGCTGTGTGTTCGCCGGCCATGTTAAGAGGGTGAAGTGCACACCGCCGGACCGTCGGGGACGCCGGTCCCTACAAATAATATTTATTTCACTCAAAATATTGTGGTTTTTTGCTGAAAAAATCCCAATTTTTCTATTGACATTGACATATACCCGTGGTATATTATTATGGCCGCATTGAGAAGGTTTAAGTGAAATGTGGTTTCCACCTTAAAAGCGAGTCTGCAAAAGAAAGGCAGGTGCAACCAAATGAAGCATGCAATCATCGTAACCGGTGGCAAGCAGTACCGTGTTGCCGAGGGCGACGTTATCTTCGTTGAGAAGCTCGACGTCGAAGCCGGCGAGACCGTTAAGTTTGACCAGGTTCTTGCAGTCATCGACGAAGAGTCCTCCGTTTTCGGTACTCCCGTTGTTGAGGGCGCTGTCGTTACCGGCAATGTCGTCAAGAATGGCAAGAGCAAGAAGATCCGCGTCTACAAGATGAAGCCCAAGAAGGGTTATCGCAAGACTCAGGGCCACAGACAGCCCTACACCAAGGTTCAGATCGAAGCTATCAACGCATAAGTTCTTTTCCGCGATATAATTTTGACACATGGAGGTGTAACCTAAATGGCACATAAAAAAGGTATGGGTTCTACCCGTAACGGTCGCGACAGCGAGTCCAAGCGTCTCGGACCCAAGAGAGCCGATGGTCAGTTCGTTCTGGCCGGCAACATCCTTGTCAGACAGCGCGGAACCAAGATCCACCCCGGCACCAACGTTGGTAAGGGTGGCGACGACACTCTGTTCGCCCTCGTGGACGGCACTGTGAAGTTTGAGCGCATGGGCAAGGACCGCAAGAAGGTCTCTGTTTACGAAATCGCTCAGTAATTGAGGATTTAAAAAGAGTGGATCGATTTTTCGCATCCACTCTTTATTTTTTGCACAAGCTTGCAGATTTTCGCCAATACCGCTTCAAAGTCCTTGAAAATACACAAAGTATTCCCTTCGGACTTTTCATTGTCTTGACGAAAATCTGCGTCGCCTGTATTATTGTTATATATTATTTGCGTATACTAATTCTGATTACTATAAGGAGGTCATAAAGATATGGCAACTTCCTTTGTTGATAAAGCTACAATAAAAGTTATCGCAGGAAAGGGCGGCAACGGCGCCGTTGCATTCCACCGCGAGAAATACGTTGCTGCAGGCGGTCCCGACGGCGGCGACGGCGGCAGAGGCGGCGACATTATCGCCGTGGTGGACGACCATATGTCCACCCTCATGGACTTCCGCTATAAGCGCAAGTACGTTGCCGCAAACGGTCAGGACGGTCAGGGCAGACGCTGCTCCGGCAGAGACGGTGAGAGCCTCACCATCAAAGTCCCCCGCGGCACTCTCATCCGTGACAAGGAAACCGGTCTCATCATCCACGATATGTCCGACAATGAGCCCTTTGTTATCGCCAAGGGCGGCAGAGGCGG
>JAZSFJ010000005.1:0-2057 GCA_045532145.1 Oscillospiraceae bacterium | reverse complement strand
GGCGAATTCAGACAATCCCTCAGTCATTTTCCCGTAGCTTCGCATCGTGAAAATGCCAGCTCCCTTTACACAAGGGAGCCTTTGCAAGGTATTTTTATTTAAAGCCTTCTCCTTGAGGGGAAGGTGCCCCCGCAGGGCCGGATGAGGGTGAGAAAGCCGTGTAAGGATTATTACATTTAATACCTTCCCCTGGGGGAAGGTGGCCCGAAGGGCCGGATGAGGGACTTTTGGCGACTGCTTTATGTGTTGTACTGCTGAAATCCCGGCAGCTTATTACCGCGCAATTCGCCTTGGGATTTTTGTAAGGACAGAATTTTCACCGCTAAGACCCTCATCAGTAACGGCGGGAGCAAGCGCACGCCCTACGGCGCTCGACAGCTTTCCCCAGGGGAAGCCGTATAAGGCATTTTTATTTAATTTTCTTCCTTCTCCGTGGCTTTCCAGTCGGCTACGAATTCACGGGCGGTTTCGATTATCCGCTTGCTGCTTTGGAGCTTCAGGCTCAGGCAGGGTTTTGCGCCCGCCTCCACCTTCACCCGGCCTTTATATTTGCTCTGGGCATAAAGCTCGCTCACTCTGCCCATATCAAACTCCGTGAGCACGAAGCGCACAAAGCCGCTTTTCTGACTGATGTCCGAGATGCCCGCCCTTGTGGCCTCGCCACGGAGGAGGGCAACGTGGATAAGGCTGTTCACAGCGGAGGGGGGATCGCCGAAGCGGTCTATGAGCTCGTCGGTGAGGTCGTCCGCCTCCTCCTCCGTGCGGATGAGGGCAATGCGGCGGTAAAGGTCCATGCGAATCTCCGGAGAGGTAACATAGCGCTCCGGGATATTTGCGCTGACGGCAAGGTCCGCGGCGCACTCCGCCCGCTTCTCGGTTTTGATGCCCCGCTCTTCCAGCACGGCCTCCTCAAGGAGTTTTAAATACATATCGTAGCCCACGTCGGTCATGTGGCCCGACTGCTCCGCGCCAAGAAGATTGCCCGCGCCTCGGATTTCAAGGTCGCGCATGGCTATGCGGAAGCCGGAGTTGAACTCCGCAAACTCCCTTATGGCGCTGAGGCGCTTTTCCGCAACCTCGCTGAGGACCTTGTCACGGCGGTAGGTGAGGTAGGCGCTGGCGCGGCGATTGCTGCGGCCCACGCGGCCTCGAATCTGGTGGAGCTGGGCAAGGCCCATTTTGTCCGCGTCCTCGATGATGAGGGTGTTGACATTGGGTATATCTATGCCTGTTTCTATGATGGTGGTGCAGACAAGCACCTGAGTTTCGCCGTTTGTCATGCCCTCCATGGCCAGGGTGATGCTCTCCTGGTCCATTTTGCCGTGGGCTATGTCCACGCTGACCTCCGGGAGCAGCTTCATAATGCGGCTTGCGGTGCGCTCTATGCTCTCCACTCTGTTGTGGAGATAGAAAACCTGCCCACCGCGCTGAATCTCCCTGCGGATGGCGTCTGCCACAACGCCCCAATCGTGCTCCATAACATAGGTTTGGACAGGCAGTCGATCCTGAGGGGGCTCTTCAAGGGTGAACATACCGCGGATGCCGCTCATTGCCATATTCAGCGTGCGGGGGATTGGGGTGGCGGAGAGGGTGAGAACGTCCACATTGCGGCTCATTTCCTTAAGCCGTTCCTTGTGGCTTACGCCGAAGCGCTGCTCTTCGTCTATAACCAGCAGGCCCAGATCCTTGAAGTGAACATCTTTTTGGAGCAGACGGTGGGTGCCAATGAGAATATCCACACTGCCGTCTGCCACACCGGCCAGCGCCTTTTTCATCTGGGCGGGAGTACGGAACCGGGAGACCACATCGATCTCCACCGGATATTTGGAAAAACGGCTTTTGGCGGTGAGGTAGTGCTGGCGGGCCAGTACAGTGGTAGGCACCAGTATGGCGGCCTGCTTGCCGTCCAGCACGCATTTCATCACGGCGCGGAGGGCAACCTCCGTCTTGCCGTAGCCCACGTCGCCGCAGAGGAGGCGGTCCATGGGGGTAGAGGACTCCATATCCCGCTTTATGTCGGCAATGCAGCGAAGCTGGTCGTCGGTCTCCTGATAGCC
>JAZSFJ010000168.1:0-22677 GCA_045532145.1 Oscillospiraceae bacterium | reverse complement strand
CCTGCTTTCTCCCAAGAAAACCATTGAGGGCGCGGCTGGCGGCCTCGTGAGCACCATTATTGCCATGTTGATTTTTGGACTTGTGCTCAAACTCATCGGCTACGAGGTAAACTTCCTCGTCATGGCAGCCTACGGATTTTTCGGCTCTTTCGCCTGCCAGCTGGGCGACCTGAGCTTCTCTGCCATCAAGCGCCTTTACGGTGTGAAGGACTACGGCAATCTTCTCCCCGGCCACGGAGGCATGCTGGACCGCTTCGACTCCACCTTCTGGACCGCTGTTATGATGGATATCCTGGTCAGCTGGGTCCCTGCATTTGAGAAGATGGTGTAAATAATACCTTTCAAGGCTCGCCCCTTTGGGGAGAGCTGTCAGCAAAGCTGACTGAGAGGGGTGAAGCCTATGAGCTGTCAGCAAGACCGGCCCCTCTCCGCCTCGCATAGGCTCGGCACCTCTCCCCGGAGGGGAGAGGCTTATTATAGAAAAGAGATAAATCATTATGATGCAAAATATAAGTATTCTTGGCTCCACGGGCAGCATAGGCCGCCAGACCTGCGCCGTTGCGGAGCACCTTGGGATAAAAGTCTGCGCCCTTGCGGCCAGACGGGATATAAAGCTTCTGGAAACTCAGGCGCGGCAATTTCGCCCGCGCCTTGTGGCCGTTTATGAGGAAAAAGCCGCCAAAGAGCTCTCTGCTGCTCTCTCCGACACGGACATAAAGGTGGTCAGCGGGGAGGAGGGGCTCATAGAGGCCGCCGCCATGGAGGAAGCCGACTGCGTTGTCACCGCCGTCAGCGGCTCTATAGGCCTTCGCCCCACCCTTGCCGCCATAGATGCAGGCAAGCGTATAGCCCTCGCCAACAAGGAAACCCTTGTCTGCGCGGGAGATATAGTTATGGCCAGAGCCATGGAAAAGGGTGTGGAGATAATTCCTGTGGACAGTGAGCACTCCGCCATTTTCCAGAGTATGGGCGGCATGGCACGGAAAAGAGAGCTTCGCCGCATACTGCTCACCGGCTCAGGCGGCCCCTTCCGTGGAAAAAGCCGGGAGGAGACCTATTACAAAACTCCTGCTGAGGCTATAAGCCACCCCAACTGGAGCATGGGCGCCAAAATAAGCGTGGACAGCGCAACTATGATGAACAAGGGCCTTGAGTTTATTGAGGCCATGCATCTTTTCGCTGTTTCCCCCGATGATATCACCGTGCTTGTCCACCCCCAGAGCATCATCCACTCTGCGGTGGAGATGGTGGACGGCTCTGTCATTGCCCAGCTGGCTGTCCCGGATATGGGACTGCCCATACAGTATGCTTTGACCTATCCCCATCGTGAGCCCTCCCAGAGCGAAGCTCTGGACCTTTTCGCCATGGCGGATATGCATTTTGAGCGGCCAGACCTGGATAAAACTCCCTGCCTCCGCCTCGCCATGGACTGCGCCCGCCGGGGGGGCACAGCCCCCTGCGTCATGAGTGCTGCCAACGAGGCTGCCGTTGGCCTCTTCCTCGAAGGAAAGATACCTTTTGGAGCTATTTATGAATGTGTTGCGGCGGCTTTGGAAAGCATAGATATTATAGAAAGCCCCTCTCTTGAGGAGATAATTTCCGCGGACAGCCAGGCCCGGGAAGAAGTAAAAAGGATTTTCAGCAAATGGTCATTGTAATCGCAATTCTCGCATTTGGAGTGCTCATTGCCGTGCATGAGCTGGGCCACTTTTTCGCCGCCAAGGCCTTTGGGGTGAAGGTGGAGGAGTTTGCTCTGGGTATGGGCCCCACCATATTCAAAAAGCAGGGCAAGGAAACTCTTTATTCCCTCCGTCTTCTGCCTCTTGGGGGCTTCTGCGCCATGGAGGGTGAGGACGAGGAGGTGGATTCTCCCCGGGCCTTTACCTCCCAGAAAGCATGGAAAAGGGCAATTATACTCTGCGCCGGAGCCTTTATGAACTTTGTTCTGGGCTTCATTCTGGCGCTTTGCATAGTACCCATGTCCTATGGCTTCAATGAGCCCGTCGTGGCTTCCTTTATGGAGGGCTGCCCCTTTGCCGGGGAGATTGAGGAGGGAGACCGCATCCATTCCGTGGACGGCCACCGCACCTATTTTACCGGCAATTTCAGCGACTATATGGCCCGCAGCGGCTCTGACTATCATGACATAGTGGTGTACCGCGACGGGCGGCGTGTGGAGATAGAGGACCTCTATATGCCCCTCCGGGAGTATACCCTCTCCGACGGCACTGTGGCTTTGAAATACGGCCTGAATATTGCGCCCAGAGAGTTCGGCTTCGGCCCAACCGTGAAGTATGCCTGGTATCAGTGCCTGGACTTCTGCCGGGTTGTCTGGGACAGCCTTGGTATGCTCTTCAGCGGTCAGGTGGGGCTTAGGGATATGAGCGGCCCTGTGGGCGTTGTGGATGTTGTGAATGATGTGGCCAAACAGGCGGAAAACGCACGGGCGGCAGCATTCAACATCTGCTATATCTTTGCCCTCATAGCCGTAAATCTGGCAATAATGAACCTGCTGCCCATCCCCGCTCTTGACGGAGGACGGGTGTTCTTCCTGATAGTTACAGCCATTATTGAGGCTATAACACGGAAAAAGCTCAACCCCAAGTACGAGGGATATATCCACACCGGCGGCTTCGTGCTGCTCATGGGCCTTATGGTGTTCCTCATGTTCAGCGATGTGCTGAGAGCCTTTTTCGGAATTTGATATTATAAATTTCTACCTTTTAAAGGCTCCCTTGTGTAAAGGGGCCGACGCGTTAAGCAAACATGCCAGTGGCATGTTTGTAGCCAAAGGCGGGAGCAATCTATGATTGCGACCCGGGCCGAAGGCTGTCAGCGAAGCTGACTGAGGGATTGTCCCAATTCGCCAAGGTACGTTGAAGCGAAAAAGCTTTTACTGCACAATCCCTCCGGCTCCTGCGGAGCCACCTCCCTTTACACAAGGGAGGCTTTAAAGCTGCATCAAAAGCTACCGGCTTCCCTCCTGGTCGCATAGCTCCTGCGGTCGGCTGCTAAAAATGTGCCACCGGCACATTTTCTTAATGCGCCGACACAAGGGAGGCTTTAAAGCTGCTCATGAAAAGGTGATTCAAATGAAACGTACTGAAACCAGAAAAATATATGTTGGCGGTGTGGCCGTTGGCGGGGGAAGCCCCGTCAGCGTCCAGAGTATGTGCAATACTCCCACACAGGACGCTGAAAAAAGCCTTGCGCAGATAAATGCTCTTGCCGCGGCGGGCTGTGACATAGTGCGCCTTGCGGTGCCGGATATGGCAGCTGCAAAGGCCATGGAGCGCATTGCTGCGGAAAGCCCCATCCCCGTGGTGGCGGACATACATTTCGACCACCGCCTTGCTTTGGAGTGCGCCCGGGCGGGGGTACATAAGATACGCATCAACCCCGGCAATATTGGCGGAGCTGACAATGTCCGCGCCGTGGCTGAGGCCTGCGGAGAAAAGGGCATCCCCATCCGCATAGGCGTGAACTCCGGCAGCATTGAAAAGTCCCTTCTGAAAAAATACGGCTCTCCTACGGCTGAGGCTATGGTGGAGAGCGCGGCGGGACATATAGCAATGCTCACGGACTGTGGCTTTGAGGACATCTGCCTCTCTCTGAAGGCCTCAAGTGTGGCCCTCACCGTTGAGGCGTGCCGTCTGGCTGCGGAGAAGTTTAATTATCCTCTCCATATAGGTGTTACTGAGGCGGGCACAAGCTACATGGGTCTTGTCCAGTCCGCCGTGGGCATAGGAACTCTGCTCAATGAGGGAATAGGGGACACCATCCGGGTCTCCCTCACTGCCGACCCTGTGGAGGAAATTCGGGCGGGTATTGCCATTTTGAAAGCTGCAGGACTTCGCAAGGGCGGCGTGAAAATAGTATCCTGCCCCACCTGCGGCAGAACTCAGATAGACCTTATCTCCACCGCCCAGAAGGTGGAGGCGGCTTTGCAAAGCTGCAAAAAGAATATTACCGTGGCCGTAATGGGCTGCGTTGTCAACGGGCCCGGAGAGGCCCGGGAAGCGGACTTCGGCCTTGCCGGCGGCAGGGGAGAGGCTGTGCTTTTCAAAAAAGGAGAGATAGTTTCCAAGGTGGCGGAAAAGGATATGGTATCCGCCCTTTTGAAGCTTGTTGACGAAGGATAAGGATATATAATGGCAGAAAAAATAGGATTTTTACAGGTCTTTTCCTGCTGCGGAGGCTGCGCGGGAATGTGCGGCGGCCTTGACAAGGCCAGCCTCAGCGCTGTCATCGTGGACAAGGAAGACCGCAGCATATACGCGGAGGCCTTTTTTGCTCAGATGCCCGCCCCGGCGGAGCTGAAAATTCTGGAGGACACCATCGCGGCGGAGTTTTCCCTTAAAAATGTTGAGATACACGCCGATTACCCCAGACCGGAGTTTAAGCCCAATCCCAAAAAAGAGAGCGCTCCCCAGCCTCAGGGCGGCGGGGAAAAGATGTTCTTCCGCTCAAGCCCCGGCCCGGTTATAAACGGCGGGGACATGATAATGGGCAAGAGCGCCCGGGGCGAAGTTATACCCATGGACACCATCAGTGCCGAGACTGTGGAGGTGGTGGTCCGTGGCCGGGTCTTTGCTGTGGACAGCCGTGAGCTTCCCAAGCATCAGGCGGCGGTGCTTTCTTTCTGCATCACTGATGAAAAGGGCTCTGTGCACGTTTCCAAGTTCATAAAGGACAAGTCCCCCGACCGTGAGGTGGTGGACAAGATCAAAAACGGTATGTATCTCACCGTTGGCGGCGAGATGGCCTATAACCGCTATGACGATGACCTTGTGCTCACACCCCGCTTCATTCAGGAGGCCAAAGCCCCTCCCATCCGCATGGATAATGCCCCGGAAAAGCGCGTGGAGCTCCATATGCACACCCGCTTCTCCACTCAGGACGCCCTCACAGACCCCGGCGCCCTTGTAAAGCGTGCGGCCAAGTGGGGACACAAGGCTGTGGCCATCACCGACCACGGCTGCGCCCAGGCCTTCCCCGACGCATGGCACGCCGCGGAAAAGGCGGGCATCAAGGTCATTTATGGCCTTGAGGGCTACTACATAAACGATGTGGACGAGCGCCTTGCCGTCCACGGAGAGAGCGACAAGAGTCTCGATACGGAGTTCGTGGCCTTTGACATTGAGTGCACCGGCCTTTACTCCGACCGTGACCGCATGACGGAGATAGGCGCCGTTATTTTCCGGGGCGGCGAGATAAAAGAGACCTTCAACACCTTTGTTGACCCCGGCATGCCCATTCCTGCTGAGATAGTGCGCCTCACAGGTATCAATGACTCCATGGTGGCGGGTGCACCCAGGGAGGACGAAGCCCTCCGTGCCTTCATGGACTTCTGCGGAGACAGACCCATTATTGCCCACAACGCGGACTTCGACGTGGGCTTCATGGCCGCCTGCGCCGAGCGCCATGGCATAGATTTTCACCCTGTATATCTGGATACCCTTGTGCTGGCTCAGACCCTGCTGCCCCACTTAAAGCGCCATAAGCTTGACACCGTGAGCAATTACCTCTCATTGCCTGAATTCAACCACCACCGCGCCTCTGATGACGCTATGGTGGTGGCCCGGATAATGGATAAGTTCATTCCCATGCTCAAGGAAAAGGGCGCGGAGCGGGTGTGCGAAATTGAGGACGCTCTCCTGAAGGTGAAAAAGACCGGCGTCCGCAGCCAGAAGGCCAAGCATATCATCTTCCTTGTGAAAAACAAGGTGGGCCTTAAAAACCTGTATAAGATGATAAGCAAGAGCTATCTGGAAAACTTCCACCGCAACCCCATCATTCCAAAGAGCGTTATTCTGGAGCACCGCGAGGGCATAATCATAGGCTCCGCCTGCGAGGCCGGCGAGTTTTTCGACAGCGTTGTACGCCGCAAGAGCGACGCGGAGCTTAGGCGCATAGGCTCTTTCTACGACTTCCTTGAAATCCAGCCCATATGCAATAACCGCTTCATGGTGGAAAACGGCACTGTGGCCGACGACGAGGGTCTGCGGGACCTGAACCGCCGTGTTGTGAAAATAGCTCACCAGCTGGGTAAACCAATAGTTGCCACAGGCGACGTTCATTTCCTTGACCCCGAGGATGAAATATACCGCCATATACTTCTGGCGGCCAAGAAGTTCTCCGACGCGGACAAATCCCTGCCCATCTATTTCAAGACTACGGAAGAGATGATGAAGGAATTTGCCTATCTGGGAGAAAAGGACTGCTATGATGCTGTTATAGGCAACCCCAACGCCATTGCCGCAGAGTGCGAGGATATTGAACTTCTGCCCAAGGGCATACTCTTTGCTCCCAAGATTGAAAACTCCGACACGGAGCTGAAAAGGCTTGTGTATGAGAAGATGCACTCACTCTATGGCGACGAGCCTCCCGCCCTTGTAAAAGAGCGCGTTGATATAGAGCTGGACACCATTCTGGGCCATAAGTACGACGTTATCTATATGTCTGCCCAGAAGCTGGTGCAGAACTCTCTGGAAAACGGCTATCTGGTTGGCTCCCGTGGCTCTGTCGGTTCCTCCATCGTGGCCTATATGTCCGGCATTACGGAGGTTAACTCCCTTCCTGCCCACTACCGCTGCGAAAAGTGCCGTTACAGCGATTTTGAAAGCGGCAAAGGCTGGGGCTGCGGCGCGGATATGCCCGATGCGGTGTGTCCGGTGTGCGGCGCGAAGCTTATGAAGGACGGCTTCGACATTCCCTTCGAGACCTTCCTTGGCTTCCCCGGCAACGAAAAGACCCCCGATATAGACCTTAACTTCTCCGGCGAGTATCAGGCCAAGGCCCACAAATACACGGAAGAGCTCTTCGGCTCGGACCATGTTTTCCGCGCCGGTACTATAGGCACTCTGGCGGAAAAAACAGCCTACGGCTATGTGCTCAAGTATCTTGAGGAGCGTGGACTGAAGGTCACCAAGGCTGAGGAAAACCGCCTTGCCCTTGGCTGCGTGGGCGTTAAGCGCACCACGGGCCAGCACCCCGGCGGCCTTGTTGTTATTCCTCAGGATATGGACGTTACGGACTTCTGCCCGGTGCAGCATCCCGCCGACGACCCTGAAAGCGATATAATCACCACCCATTTTGAATATCACTGCATGGAGGATAACCTCCTGAAGCTGGACGAGCTGGGCCATGATGACCCCACCATGATACGCATGCTGGAGGACATGACCGGTGTGGATGCCAAGCGCATACCCCTGGATGACCCGGAGACTATGGAGATATTCCGCTCTCCCGCCCCTCTGGGCCTCCCCGACGATGACCCTGTCATAGGCAAGACTGGCTCTATAGGCATACCCGAGTTCGGCACGGGCTTCACCCGCCAGATGCTGGTGGATACCCAGCCTGAGGGCTTCGATATTCTGGTGCGTCTTTCCGGCTTTTCCCACGGTACGGACGTGTGGCTTGGCAACGCCAAGGACCTAATAACCTCCGGCACTGCCTCCGTTAAGGAGACAGTGGGCTGCCGTGACGATATTATGCTCTATCTTATCGAAAAGGGCATGGAGCCCAAGATGGCCTTTAAGATAATGGAGGCTGTCCGTAAGGGCAAGGTGAAAAAGGGCGGCTTTAGCGAGGGCTGGCGTGAGAAAATGGAGGAGCTGGGTGTGCCCGAGTGGTACATCGAGTCCCTTGCCAAGATAGCATACCTATTCCCCAAGGCCCACGCGGTGGCATACGTTATGATGGCCTTCCGCATAGCCTATTTCAAGGTGCACTATCCTCAGGCCTTCTACGCCGCTTACTTCTACCGCCGCAGCCAGAAAAACACCTTTGACGCCGAGTGTATGACAAAGGGCCTTGAGACGGTGAAAAAGAGAATGAAGGAAATAGAGAATAACCCCAAGCCCACAGCCAACGAGGAAGATCTCTATACCACTCTTGAAGCGGTGTATGAGTTTTATATGCGTGGCCTTTCCTTCGCCCCCATAGACCTCTATGAGTCCGACGCCACCAAGTTCCTGCTGGTTGGCCAAAGCCAGCTTCGCGCTCCCTTTGTCTCCATCTCCGGTCTGGGTGAAACCGCAGCAAGAGACCTTGCAGCCTGCACCAAAAAGGGACTTACCTTCGTTTCCATAGAGGATGTTTCCTCGGCTTGCCCCAAGGTCAGCCAGAGCCATATAGAGACCCTGAAAAATCTGGGCGCGCTTGGCGATATGCCTGAGACCAGCCAGATGAGTTTGTTCTGAAAAAAATAAATAAACCATTAGGACACCGGCGCCATTTTGGAGGCCGGTGTCCTTTGCTGTAATGAATTTTCGACATAAATCGACAAAAGTCCTGTGAAAAGCCGGGCTTTTCGACAAAATATGTCGATATTTTTCGTGGCTCAATATATTGTAAGAAAGACGGGGCTATGTTAGAATTATCCGGTGAAAAGGCAATATATGGGGTGATGAGAGATGGATAGGCCTGTCAGCGTGGTGATCGCGGACTCGTCGGAGAGTTTCAGAAGGCTTATGGGTGAGCTTATCGACGCCGAAGATGATATGTTCGTTGCGGCTTGCGCAGGGGACGGCGCCGAGGCAGCCCGACTTGCGGAGGAGCTGCGGCCGGATGTGCTCATAACGGAGCTGCTGCTTCGGGAGATGGAGGGCCTTGCTGTGCTGAGACGGCTTAAGGAGAGGGAGGCCATGCCATACACCATAGTGGTAACAGGCTTTTTCAACGATGCTGTGGCGGAGATTGCAAGCGAACTGGGCGTTGCCAGATTCTTCCCCAAGCCCTGCCGCCTGACAGCTTTAATTGAGTCTATCCGCGCCTCTAGATACGGCGACAGGGAGGAAGAGGCTGTGAGGGAGAAGATAGGCCGTGCGGAAAAGGAGCGGGAGATAGAGGATGCTCTTCTCAGCTGTGGCTTCAATCCCTACGTTCTGGGCTGGCGCTATATCAAGGCGGCACTGCTCACCGTTGCCGAGGATGAAAGCAGACTGGAAGGCGTTACCAAGGACCTGTATCCGGAGTTGGCCCGCCGCTTCGATACAAGCTCCGGCAATCTTGAGCGTTGCATCCGAAGTGCCGTTGAAAGGGCATGGCAGGAGGGCGACCCCGCGGCCAGAGAGGCCTGGTTCGGTGTGGATATGGCGCCCATGCTCCGCAAGAAACCGGGCAATACAAAATTTATGAAGCTCGTGCTGGAAAGACTGAAGAAATCCGGCCGATGAAAAGTAAAAAACCAAGCCCCTGCCACTTCGGTGGCAGGGGCTTGGGGTTGCTAAAGAGCTGCACCAAGGAAACGGTCTTTGCGAGGAGCGAAGCGACGTGGCGGGCCGAGGGTAGCTCATAACGCGGCGAAAGCCGCTCATAACTCTAAACTCATAACTAATTCAGTTTAGAGCTATGAGTTATGAATTCGGCAATAGCCGAATGTTATGATATTCCTCCGGAATAGTCGGGAGAAACGGATTGCCACACCAGTGTGCGCACTGGTTCGCAATGACGTTTTTTTGACATGGACCAAGCCCCCCGCCATACGACGAAAAACATGGAATTTTCGCAGCATTCGTAGGGGCGATTCACGAATCGCCCGCCCCGGCTGGGATTCGCTGGGGGGTGGTGCGGGACGGGGGGCATATCGCGTGGCATGCCGGGGTCGTCACGCCCTACGATGGGCGCGTCAAAACGTAGGGCGGGCTGCCCTCAGCCCGCCGACTTGCTTAGTTTTATATATCGAAAAAAAAGTTTAAAAATATTTGACGAAATGTGTTGCAATTTTGGCGCGGGGTATTATAATAGGCTTGTTTAGTGTAATGAGACAAAAAGTTTAGTACGGCGAAACGGAGGACTGCCTTATGGATATCGGTAGCCGGATAAAGCATATGCGAAAACAAAAGGGCTTAACGCTGGAGGAGCTTGCCAGCCGCAGCGAGCTGAGCAAGGGATTTCTCTCCCAGCTAGAGCGCAATCTCACATCCCCCTCCATTGCCACTCTGGACGATATTCTTGAGGCACTGGGCTCAAGCCTCTCCGAGTTTTTCCGGGAGGACAAGGACGAGCGCTATATTTTCCGCAAGAGCGACTTTTATGTGGACGAGCGGGAGACCCACACGGTGAACTGGATAGTTCCCAACTCCCAGCGCCACCGTATGGAGCCGGTGCTTATAGAGCTGCCTGCCGGGGGAAAGAGCTTTGAAATGGCCCCCCACGACGGCGAGGAATTCGCCTATGTACTTGAAGGAAGCGTAACTCTCTGCTGCGACGGTAAGAGCTACACTGTCCGCAAGGGCGAGACTTTTTACCTTCAGGGCAAGAGCTTCCACTACATTCTTAACGAGCGGAAAAACCCCGCCAAGGTGCTTTGGGTTTCAACACCCCCACTTTTTTAAGGGAGGATATATAAATTGGAAGAGAGAAAAAAGCTTATACAGCTTAAAAATATAACCAAGAGCTGGGAAGATGGACAGATGGTTCTGGACAATATCTCCCTTGATATCTACGACAATGAGTTTATAACCCTTCTGGGCCCCTCCGGCTGCGGCAAGACCACCACTCTGCGTCTTATCGGCGGCTTTGAGCAGCCCAACGAGGGCGACATTATCTTCATGGGCAAGCGTATTAACGATGTGCCTCCCCACAAGCGCAATGTAAACACCGTTTTCCAGAAGTACGCCCTTTTCCCCCATCTCAATGTTTTTGAGAACGTGGCTTTCCCCCTTCGGGAGCGCAAGCTGCCCAAGGATGAGATTGAGGAAAAGGTAACGGAGATGCTGCGCCTTGTTATGCTCACAGGCTTTGAGCATCGCTCCGTCACCCGCCTTTCCGGCGGCCAGCAGCAGCGTGTGGCTATAGCAAGAGCCCTGGTGAACCACCCCAAAGTGCTCCTTCTGGACGAGCCTCTTGGCGCTCTGGACCTTAAGCTCCGCAAGGATATGCAGCAGGAGCTGAAAAAGATTCAGAAGGCCACCGGTATCACCTTCGTTTTCGTTACCCATGACCAGGAAGAGGCTCTCAGCATGTCCGACACCATCGTGGTCATGAGCGAGGGACGCATACAGCAGATTGGCACTCCCACTGATATATACAATGAGCCCGAAAACGCCTTTGTTGCGGACTTCATAGGCGAGAGTAATATCGTTGACGGCATTATGCTCTCCGACTATAAGGTCAGCTTCTCCGGCCACACCTTCGACTGCGTGGACGCAGGCTTCGGCAAGCGGGAGAGCGTGGACGTTGTGGTCCGCCCCGAGGACGTGGATATAGTTCCCCTTGAAAAGGGAATGCTCCAGGGCGTTGTCACCTCCGTCACCTTCATGGGCGTCCACTATGAGATAATCGTGGACATCGGCGGCTTCAAGTGGATGATTCAGACCACCGATTACTGCGGCGAGGGCGAGCATATAGGCATTTATATCGAGCCCGAGGCCATTCATGTTATGAAAAAGAGTGAATACTCCGGTATGTTCGGCGACTACTCCTCCTTCTCCAACGAGCTGGACGAGCTTTCAGACGCGGAAAGCGAGATGGAAGAATGAGGAGAAAACGAACCGAAAGGGAGATAAGGGAGTTCAGAGCCCGCCACGGCATTCTGGCTCCCTATACCCTCTGGTCGGCGCTTTTTATAATAGTGCCCCTGATATTCGTGGCATACTACGCTTTTACGGACAATAACTTCAACTTCACCTTTGATAATATCACCCGCTTTTTCACCGCCACCAGCGAGGTGATAAATGAGGACGGCAGCAGCACTGAGGTGCTCACCTATGTTGTCATTTTCCTCCGAAGCCTGAAGCTTGCGGTTATATCCACCCTCATCTGCCTCCTTCTGGGCTATCCCATTGCATATATCATGGCCCGTGCCCCGGAAAAGAGCCAGAAGACCATGATGACCCTTATCATGATACCCATGTGGATGAACTTCCTTATCCGCACCTATGCATGGATGACCATCTTGCAGGACACCGGCATACTCAACGGCATTCTGGCCTCTTTGAACCTTGGCCCTGTGCACATCATAGGCACCGAGGCGGCTGTTGTCATCGGCATGGTGTATGACTACTTCCCCTATATGATACTGCCCATCTATTCCATTATGGCCAAGATGGACACAAAGCTCATCGAAGCTGCCAGAGACCTTGGCTGCAGCGGTGTCAGTGTGCTGAGAAGGGTTATCTGGCCCCTGAGTCTCCCCGGCGTCATCTCCGGCGTGACCATGGTGCTTATCCCCTCCATCTCTACCTTCTACATCTCCCAGAAGCTTGGTAACGGCAAATTCTTCCTCATAGGCGACGCCATTGAGGGCCAGTATGTGGCAAATAATCTCCATTTTGCCGCCGCCATTGCCTTTATACTTATGATAATACTTCTGGTTGGCATGGCTATAATGAAGTATTTCGCTGACAAGAAGACCTATGGAGGTGCCAAATGAAAATAGCCTCCAGAATTTATACCGCAATAATTTTTATTTTCCTTTTCGCTCCCATTGCCATACTTCTGATATTCTCCTTCAACGAGGCCAAGAGCCTTTCCGTGTTTTCCGGCTTCTCCCTGAAATGGTATCAGGAGCTTTTCCGGGACAGCGAGACCCTTGGGGCTGTGAAAAACACCCTCATCCTGGCCACCTCCGCAGCCCTTATCTCCACGGTGATGGGCACTGCCGCCAGCGTGGGCATCAATAAGCTCCGCAGCCGCTGGTATCGGGCCGCCATGGACCAGGTGACCAATATCCCCATGATAAACCCGGAGATAATCACCGGTATCAGCCTTATGCTGATGTTCGTTTTCGTGGGCAGACTCTTTGGCGCCACCAGCTCCCTCAGCTTCTGGACCATGCTCATCGCCCATATAACTTTCTGCCTGCCCTACGTTATTCTGCAGGTGCTGCCAAAGCTGCAGCAGATGGACCGTTCTCTCCCTGAGGCCGCTATGGACCTTGGCTGCACCCCCCTGAGAGCCTTTTTCAAGGTGGAGCTGCCTGAAATAATGCCCGGCGTCGTCACCGGTATGATAATGGCCTTCACCATGAGCCTTGACGACTTCGTCATCAGCTACTTCACCTCCGGGAACGGCTTCCAGACCCTGCCCATCAGTATCTATAACATGACCAAGAAAACGGTCACGCCCAAGATGTACGCCCTTGCAACCCTCATCTTCTTCGTTATTCTTGCCCTGCTTCTGCTGAGCAACCTCTCCGATAACGACGAGGCCAGAGCCGCAAGAGCAATCCGCCGCAGCCGCCGTGCTGCCAAAAAGGCGGAGAGAATGGTGCGCAAGAGTCGCGAACCTGTGGAAAATCCCGTGCGCAAGATAGTCCTGCCTGTTATTGCCGCTGTGGCTGTGATTGCCATTTGCGTGAATATCTTTGCGGGCCGGGATACCCTTGTGCTGAATGTGTATAACTGGGGCGAGTATATCTCCGACGGCAGCGAGGGCAGCTTCGACACCATAGACGAGTTCGAGGACTGGTATAAGGAGACCTACGGCCAGAAGATAAAGGTGAATTACACCACCTATGCCTCCAACGAGGATATGTATAACAAAATATCCTCCGGCGCTGTCAGCTACGATGTCATAATCCCCTCGGACTATATGATCCAGCGCATGATAAATGAGGACATGCTCCTGCCCATCAACTTTGAGAATGTCCCCAATTATCAGTATATCGACGAGAGCTTCCATGGCCTGTACTACGACCCGGATAATCTCTACACCGTGCCCTATGCCTACGGTATCATAGGCATCATCTATGACGCCAACGTGGTGGACGAAGCAGACACCGGCTCCTGGGATCTTCTGTGGAATCCCAGGTATGCAAACCAGATTTTGCAGTTCAACAACGCCCGTGATGCCTTCGGCACTGCCATGTATAAGCTGGGGCTTGATGTGAACACCACCGACCACGCCGCATGGGACGCTGCCTTTGAGGAGCTTCGCACTCAGCTGCCTCTGGTGAAGAGCCGTGTCATGGACGAGATATACAACATGATGGAAGCGGGCGAGGCCTCCGTGGCCGCCTACTATGCCGGTGACTACTTCACCATGCGGGATGCTCAGGCGGACAATGTGGACCTCAGGTTCTATTATCCCGAGCCCACCAACTACTATATCGATGCCATGTGTATTCCCAGCTGCTGCGAGAATAAGGAGCTTGCGGAGATATTCATAAACTATATGCTCTCCGAAGAGCCCGCCGTGGCAAACGCCGAGTACACCTGCTACGCCTCTCCCAACAGTCTCGTTTACGAGAGCGAGACCTATGCAGAGGATATGGGCGAGGAGGCTATGGCTGTGCTCTATCCCGAGATGGGTGACTTTGCGGAGCTTTACAATACGTATGCCTACCGCAATATGAGCACCGATATGCTCTCTTACCTCAATACCCTCTGGGAGAATCTCAAAATAAACTAAACTAGCAGGGGCGGCCCCGCCGGCCGCCCCTGAATTTTTGCCCTGATATTATGCAGCGGGGCGGCTAAACAAAAAGGGGGATAAATATGCCGGAAATAATTACAAAAGAGAATTTTGTCGACGCAAACTATGATGTTTTCAGAAAATTCTCCACCCAATGGGCCATTGTGACTGCGGGCAATATGGACAACTGGAACTGCATGACCCTCGGCTGGGGCATGATGGGCAACATCTGGGGACACCCCGGAGCGGCCCTTACCATCTATGTCCGTCCCAATCGCTATACCTTCAAATTCATGGAGGAAAATGAGTATTTCACCGTATGCTTCCTGCCCGAGGCAAACAGAAAGGACGCAGAGATACTGGGCACCCTTTCCGGCAGAGACGGGGACAAGGTGGCGAAAACCAGCCTCACTCCCGTGGCCATGGAGCACGGCGTGGGCTTTGCGGAGTCTGAGCTCACCTTCGTGTGCAAAAAGATATTCTCCCAGCAGTTCGACTTTGACCGGGTGCCGGAAAAGCTGAAGGACAGCATGTATACCGACCATGAGCCCCATCATATGTATATAGGCTATATTGTTGACGCCTTTGGCGAAATGAAGTGAGAGGAAAATTACTATGAGAAAATCTTTCGGCGCAAAGCCTTTTTTGTACCCTATGCCTGTGCTTATCATCGCCACCTATGACGAAAACGGTGTACCCAATGCCATGAACGCTGCCTGGGGCAGCGCCGCTGATATGAACCGCATAGCCATCTATGTGAGCGCGGGCCACAAGACCATGAAAAACATCCTCGCCCGCAAGGACTTCACCGTCAGCATGGCAACCGCAAAATATGTGGTGGAGGCAGACTATGTGGGTGTGGTCTCCGGCAACAGGGTGGAAAACAAGCTGGATGCCTGCTCCTGGCACTGCACAAAGAGCGAAAAGGTGGACGCTCCCCTTATTGATGAGCTGCCCATGGCCCTTGAGTGCCGCCTGGTGAGCTATGATACCGAGAGCGAGCTGCTCATAGGCGAGATAGTGGATGTCATTGCGGATGAGAGCGTTCTGACTGACGGACGCATCGACCCCCGGAAGCTGGACCCCATCTGCTATGACCCTGTGAACCACGACTACCTCCGTCTGGGTGAAAAGGTGGGCAAGGCCTTTGAAGACGGCAAGAAAATAGGATAAAAAAAGGACTCTGCAAGCAGAAGAGTCCTGTTTTTCGGGGTGTCAAACAACTTCGCCAAATACCCCCCTCTGACGAGGGAGGTGCCGAGCGCAAGCGAGGCGGAGGGAGAGAAAAGTTTGAAAAAACGCCAGAATTTCAGTACAAATTGCAACTTTTTTATGGTCTCTCCCCCAGTCAGCTTCGCTGACAGCCCCCTCGTCAGAGGGGGCTGTGACACTTTTTTACAATATATTTTCAATATCCTCAATCTCGCACACATCCTCAATAGCCACCCTCAGACCATCAGTAAAGAGCAGACTGCCCTCGAAGGGGTCTATCCTGCGGAGACGGCCTGTATGGCGCACATACTCTCCACCGAACTTGAGAAGGTCCGGGAGGAAGTAAACGATGCTTACTTCCGGCTCTTCAGAAATGTGCTCAAGAAGCTGCCGCAGCCTCCCGTCCAGAACGGCCTTGCGCTGCTCGTCCAGCTCGTTGCGGCTTTCGGTGAGGCGGGCTGTCTCCTCCACAAGGGCCTCGTAGCCTGTGAGAGCGGCGAAGGGGGAAAACTGAGCTGCCCTATTTTCGGTGCTCATCCGGGGACGCTTCAATGATGTGGGGTGGGGAAGATTTATTATATCGTCATAGCGATGAGGGTCATCTGATCTTTTCATATCAAGCTCCTATGCTTTGTGGCCGCCAACCTGATTATTCCGGTCTCTGGCAGTGGCTCCCTCTTCAAAATTCATGCCCTTGAGTATGGCGTTTTTGCCGTAGCGTTTTTTTATGTCCAAAAGGGCCCGCTGGCGGCGGGCTTCCCGTTGAAGCTCCATTTCCTCCGCTTCCCGCTCCTTTTGAATAGCATCATAGTCGGTGAAAAGGTCAAGCTGCTGCACTTCTACAGCTTTGGGGGCCTGAGACTCAGGCAGCACATGGTTGGCGGCTATGGTGATGCGTCTGAAAAGGAGTTTTTCGTCGGCTATGCGGTCAAAAAGCTCCATGGTCTTGTCAATAATAAGCTTTGTGGAAGCTGTGTGTCGGCCTAAATTGGCGGTGCCGTGGGCATGCTTCGGCACCTTGCGGCCATAGAAATCCGTGGTGACAGGCCCTTTGTAGGCCTTGCGGCGGACAGGGTCTGTGAGGTTTTCTATATCGTAGCCCAGAGTGAGGACTATCTGGTCTGTCTGCAAGCCCTTGTCCACAAGGTCAAGGCTCAGAAGATCTGTCATCTCCCGGACTATGAGCTTGGTTTTCTCCCATGTATAGGGACAGGAGAGCACCTGCCCGGAGGAAATGCTGTTGCTGGATGGGCGATAGGCGCGAATATCTGCGATGCTGCAGTTTTCGTAGCCCCATGCGTGGTCAATAAGCAGCTCCGCGTTGACGCCGAAGAGTTTAAATAAAAGGTCTTCGTTGTAGTAGTCTGTCTCAGAGCCTATGGAGCAGCGGGCTACGTCACCCATGGTGTATATGCCCTGCTCCTCCAGCTTTTTGGCATAGCCCCGGCCCACTCGCCAGAAGTCGGTCAGCGGTCTGTGGCACCAGAGCTCCCGGCGGTAGCTCATCTCGTCAAGCTCAGCAATGCGCACTCCGTCGGCATCGGCGGCAACTTTTTTTGCCATAATATCCATGGCTACCTTGGCCAGATACATATTTGTACCAATGCCTGCGGCGGCGGTGACTCCTGTGGCCTCCAAAACCTCTTTTATAAGCATTTTGGCGAACTCCCGGGGACTGAGACAGCTGGGAGCCAGATAGGGCGTCAGGTCGATGAAAACCTCGTCTATGGAGTAAACGTGAATATCCTCCGGGGCTATGTGCCGGAGATAAACCTGATAAATTCGGGTGGAGTAGTCCATGTAAAGGGCCATTCGTGGAGGGGCGGCGATGAAGCCCAGCTTCAAGTCCGGGTGAGCGGCAAGGGCGCGGGCATCGAAGCTTTCCCCCTTGAACTCCCCGCCGGGGCAGGCTCTCAGGCGGCGGGCGTTCACTTCCTTTACCTGTTCTATGGCCTCAAAAAGCCTTGCTCTGCCGGAGATGCCGTAGGCCTTCAATGCAGGGGTGACGGCGAGACAAATGGTCTTTTCCGTCCGGGAAGCGTCTGCCACAACAAGGTTTGTGGTCATGGGGTCCAAGCCCCGCTCGATGCACTCCACGCTGGCGTAGAAAGATTTCAGGTCTATGCATAGATATGTGCGTTCCAAGCCGTCTCACCTCCTTTAATATTATCAACATTATCATGTTTTTTATAAAAGGTCAAAGTATTGACCTGAATGCGACAGTATAGGCCTGCGGCCTGCGATATGCGGCTAAGCCGCGCGATATATGTTTCATGCGATATACGCTGTGCGTGCGATATGTTTCCTTCGAAAACGAGAAATGCCAAAAATCCTCGTAGGAGAATTTTTGGCATTGAATCCTTTATTTTCCCAACTGCCAGAAGGCCACGGCGCTGGCGGCGGCAACGTTCAGGGAGTCCACCCCATGGCTCATGGGTATACAGACGGTGTAGTCGCTTTCAGTAATGGTGGTGTCGGCCAGACCGTCGCCCTCGGTGCCCATTATAACTGCAAGACGGGGCTCTGCGGCCAGCCGGGGGTCGTCAATATTGAAGCTGTCCTCCTTGAGGGCCATGGAAACGGTCTTGAAGCCCAGCTCATGGAGCTGACTGTGCCAGTCCTCTCCCAGATAGGTCCAGGGTATCTGGAACACCGTACCCATGCTTACTCTGGTGGCCCGTCGGTAAAGGGGGTCGGCGCAGGCGGGGGTGAGCAGCACCGCGTCCATATTCAGCGCGGCGGCGGAGCGGAAAATGGCGCCGATGTTTGTGGGGTTCACCACGTTTTCGAGTACAGCAACCCGTCTTGTGCCGGCGCAGACCTCCTCAAGAGAGGGGAGAGCGCGGCGGCGCATGGCGCAGAGAAGACCACGGGTGAGCTTGAAACCTGTAAGCTTAGAGAGCACCTCGGTTTCCGCAGTGAAAACAGGCACATCCCCGCAGCGCTCCAGAACGTGGCGGGATTCACCCTCAATGTGGCGGCGCTCGGTGAGGAGACTCACGGGCTCAAATCCTGCGTCCAGCGCCCGCTCTATCACCTTGGGGCTTTCGGCTATGAAAAGGGCTTCTTCGGGATGCTCCCGGCTCAGAAGCTGGTTTTCCGTGGCTCTTGCGTAAACGTCCAGCCGGGGATCGTTGAAATCGTGTATTTCTATAATGTTGGGCATAGCTCAAAATTCCTTTATGTTGATGCTGCCATTATACCTTATGAATGAAGAAAAATCTATAAAAAAAGCCTTGCAAAAACCAAATTCCACCCTTGGCAGCATAATAATGACTGTAGGGGCGACCGTCGGTGGTCGGTGGACGGGACGATGTAGGCAGTCCTCTACGGCAGGGATGGCGGCAGTAAGCGGCCGCCCTACGACCGAGGACCAGAATTTACGCACCATTCGTAGGGCGCGTCGCCCCGGCGCGCCACACCCAGCACCACAGGCCGGTGAATACGCATACTCCTTCGTTCACCACCTGTAGGGGCGATTCACGAATCGCCCGCAAACCGGGCGGGCCAGGTGTCCCGCCCCTACGATTATGAGCAATAAAAAAGTGCGCGGAGTGTATCCGCGCACTTTAACTGTATTTTGACTTATTTCCAGGCGAAGGTGACAAGGCCGTAGATGTAGATGAAGATAATGACAATGGGAACGAGGTAGCGGAATATCCACTTCATCCAGCCCTGAACCTTGAGACCCTTACCGGCGTTGGCCTCGGCAAGGAAGTTATCCCAGCCCCAACCGAACTTGTTGCAGCAGAACAGGGCGAAGGCCAGAGAGCCCAGAGGCAGCAGGTTGTAGCTGACGATGAAGTCCCAGAGATCCAGCCATGCGGAGCCCTCTGCAAAGGGCTGGAAGCTAAATACGCTGTAGCCCAGAGCGGTGGTGAGGGCGATGATAAAGAGGCCGATGCCGCAGACAATGCAGCCCTTGGGGCGGTTCCAGCCGGTGAGCTCGCGAACGCAGGCGAGAATGTTCTCGAAAACGGCAAGCTCGGTGGAGAGTGCGGCGAAGACCATGAAGAGGAAGAACAGAGTGCCCCAGAGGCGTCCGCCTTCCATGTTGACGAATACGGTGGCCATGGTGTCGAAAAGGAGACCGGGGCCTGCGCCAACTTCCATGTTGTAGGTGAAGCAGGCGGGGAAAATGATGAGACCGGCACAGATGGCAACCAGGGTGTCCAGCAGAACGATGTTCACGCTCTCGCCCAGAAGGGAGCGCTCTTTGCCAAGATAGCTGCCGAAGATGGCCATGGAACCTATGCCCAGAGAGAGGGTGAAGAAGGCCTGGTTCATGGCGGCAACAACGGTGGAGCCGCTTATCTTGCTCAGGTCGGGGAGCAGGTAGAACTTGAGGCCTGCGCCTGCGCCATCCAGAGTGAAGGAACGGACAGCCAGAACTATCATCAGAACAAGAAGTGCGCCCATGATATACTTGGTCACGCGCTCAAGACCGCCCTGAAGGTTGAAGGAAAGGACGATAAAGCCAACCACAACGGCGATGGCCAGGAAGCCAACGTTTACGCCGGGATTGGTAATCATGCCAACGAAGCCCAGACCCACATGCTGACCTACAAGGAACTTGTAGAAGTAATAGATCATCCAGCCGGTGACAACGGTGTAGAATGCCATAAGGCAGATGTTGCCAAGCAGGCTGAGATAACCCACAAAGCCCCATTTACCCTTGGGACCCTGCAGCTTCTGATACATACGAACGGGGCTGGCCTGAGAGGCGCGGCCCACGGCGAACTCCATGGTCATAACAGGCAGACCCAGAAGAATGAGGCAGATGATGTAGATAAGAACAAATCCGCCGCCGCCGTTCTGTCCGGTGAGCCAGGGGAACTTCCAAACGTTGCCGCAGCCGATGGCGCAGCCTGCGCTCAGAAAGATAAAGCCGAGACGGCTTCCCAATCTTTCTCTTTTCATTTAAATCTCTCCTAAAATTGTTTTCCTCATTAAAGCGTTAATGATTTTCATATTATAGACCCTTTTTTTTGAATTGTCCACAAAAAATAAGGGCAAATTTGCAGCATTTATAATTTCGTTAATATTGACGAACTTTAGTGATTTAAATTCGTGCAAAGCGTATGTTTTTCAATGCTTGGGGCATTTGCGTTTTCGTGGCAAATGTGCTAATATCCAAGTATAATTATCCAATCAGAATAAACCGCGAGGTAAAGCCATGGAAAAAATATTCACTTCCGCAAAAATACTTCTGCCCCAAAACCATCAGGACATGCAGCTCTGGAGCACCGTGGCCTGCGACCAGTTTTCCTCTCAGATCGAGTATTGGGAGAGCCTTGAGGCCCTGGTGGGAGAAGTGCCCAGCACTCTCCATCTTATGCTGCCTGAGGCCTATCTGGAGAGCAGGGACCAGTTTGCCGAAGCGGAGAAAATAAACAAACGTATGGACGAATATCTGGGCGCCGGGGTCTTTGAAGAGCTGCCGGAGTGCTATATATATGTGGAGCGCACTCTCCATTCCGGAGCTCTGCGCCGGGGACTTATGGGAGTTCTCGACTTGGAGGAATATGACTATTCCCCCGACTCCGCCTCTCCCATCCGTGCCACCGAGGGCACCGTTGTGGACCGTCTGCCTCCCAGAGTTCAGGTGCGCCGGGGAGCTTCTCTTGAAATGCCCCACATCATGGTGTTTATAGACGATGCGGAGGATTCTGTGCTGGGACTTTTGCGGGATAGCAAAGACAGCCTTGAAAAGCTCTATGATTTTACCCTCAATGCAGGGGGAGGAGCAATAAAGGGCTTTAAGGTGGATGGAATGGCTGCCGAGAAGCTTGAAAAGGCCATTGAGGCCCTTTCAGACGGGGAAGTTCTCCGCTCCCGCTATGGGGACAAATCTCCCGCCATCTTTGCCATGGGCGACGGCAACCACTCTCTGGCCACAGCCAAAAAGTGCTGGGAGGAGATAAAGCCCACTTTGTCCGAGGAGGAGAGAGTGTGCCATCCCGCCCGCTTCAGCCTTGTGGAGCTTGTGAACATCCATGATGAGGCTATCACCTTTGAGCCCATACATAAGGTGGTATTTGATACCGAGCCTACTGCATTTATTTCTGACTGCGAAAAATGGTGGAATGAACACAGGGGCAGCGGAAATAACAGTCACAGCATACGCCTTGTTGTTGGCAGCGAGGAAAGGGAAATATCCGTCCCCGGCCTCACCATAGGCCAGCTTATCGGCAAGGCCGAGGAATTCTGCCAGAGCTATATGGCTTCCTACGGCGGCAGGATAGACTATATCCATAATGACGACACTGCCATCAATATGGGCAAAAGAGAGGGCTGCGCCGCTCTGCTGCTGCCGAAGATGGAAAAAGGCGAGCTCTTCCCCTCCATTATCCAAAGCGGCCCCTTCCCCAAGAAGAGCTTCTCTATCGGCCACGCCGAGGATAAGAGATATTATCTGGAGTGCAGGAAGATAAAGTGAGAAAAGGTTCGGGTCGGCCTTTTTTCGCAGTTTAAGAGCTCCCTTAGTTTATAGGCTCCCTTGTGTAAAGGGAGCTGTTGCGAAGCGACTGAGGGATTGTGCGGCAACAGGTTTCGTATTTGTAATGAGCTTCGGCGAATTGGGACAATCCCTCAGTCATTTTCCCTTCGCTTTGCTCAGAGAAAATGCCAGCTCCCTTTACACAAGGGAGCCTTTATGGTTGCGGAAAAAGCCATTTAGTTCCCTCCTCGGAGCATAGCTCCTGCGGTCGTAGGCTAAAAACATGCCACCGGCATGTTTTCTTAACGCCCCGACACAAGGGAGCCTTTGTGCGCGCAAAACAGTGAGCTGCTATTTAATGTTTTTTAACATTGACAAATCTCCGCAAAACCTATATAATCCAACTGTTGAACGCAAGGAAGCGCAGAAGTAAGCCGGTTTTCTGCCTGCACAGAGACACCCCGTATTTGGTGCAAGGGGGAGAGGGGAGACGGACGAATACAGCGCGGAGCGGCGCACCGAAGGCCATTTGGGCAAGTAGGCTGCGACGGGTGCGCCCGATAAAGCGCCGGAGTTTTGAAGGAAACTCCCTGAGGGAAAAGCGGTGACGCTTCTCCGAACCAGAGGTGGTAACACGTTTATTGACGTCCTCTGTCCGCAATGCG